>NZ_JACYVJ010000004.1:0-471075 GCF_014842235.1 Pseudomonas sp. CFBP 13710
TGCCCTGGACTACGCCGGGACATGAATAACGGCCTCTATCTGACCACGGGCCTTCGCGGTGATCGAGAGAGGTCGGGATCAACCACCCCAGCAATGGTCGAATATTGTCTGGGCGATCCAGGGCAAGTCGCGCTGATATTCTGGAAATACCTCGAAGCGGCCCAGCATGCGGTCGGTGCAGATGAATACCTTTTGGCCAGAGCCTGCGATGGTGCAGATACCGCCAAAGCTGACATTACCTTCGCGCGATGTGGTAACCGGCAAGGTATAGAGGCTTTCACATGACTGGATTTCAGTAGTGTTTTGATTCCAAAGAGCGTTGTCTCTGAATTCTTTTGTGACAGACTCCCAGTCCTCCAAATCAACTTTGGTTAACCTGGAATAAGCAGGGGGAAAGCTTAGGCAGTTTTCGCTACCATAATTAGCAGCAACCGATAGCGGGACAAGCGTGGCAATCATAAATAATTGTTTCATGTGCAACTCCTTGAGTGGTAATTCTCCGTAGCTTCATGGAAAAGTAAACCATGACCTAACGTATGGCTCAAGGAAACGAATATGTCTTTTTAATAGAGAATAATGAAGTTGGCTGGCACAACCCTCCACCCAATGAGTTTTGATCTAGGTAGATAATTCTGCAAATTGATACAACATGCTTGAATTCCCTAATGGGCCAGACGCGAATCAATCCAGCACAGTTGCATAAAATAGGCGTGTCGCAATGGAACGAGTGGCCGGGGACACCAATGGTTCGCTGACTAGGCCGGCACGATCTGGTTCTTGCCCTGACGCTTGGCCTGGTACATGGCGGCGTCGGAACGCGAGAAGAGGGAGTCAAGCATTTCGTCTTGCGGCTGAATACTGGTCAGGCCCTGGCTTACCGTCACGCCGTAGTTCTTGCCATTGTGGTGGAAGCTCAGGCGCTGGATTTCGCGCTGCAGGCGCTCGGCGATCTGCATGGCCATGTCCGGCGCGCAGCCCGGGAACACGGCGGCGAATTCTTCACCACCGATGCGCCCGAACAAATCGCCACGGCGCAGTACCGCACGGCCGGTTTCGGCGATGCGTTGCAGCACGTGGTCACCTTCCTGGTGCCCATAGGTATCGTTGATCATCTTGAAATCGTCGATGTCCAGCAGCAGGAAGGCCATGGGCGTGTCGTTGAGGCGGGACTGCTCGAACTCGCGGTGGGCGCATTCGAAGAAGTGTCGACGGTTGCTGCTCTGGGTCAGGACATCGGTGGTGGCGAGGCGTTGGAGCTCGCCTTCAAGGTGCTTCTTTTCGGTAATGTCCTCGGCGATACCCACCACGATCACGCGTTGGCCTGCATCCACCTGATGGCTGACGAAGCACTTGTCGCTGAGCCAGCGGATCTGGCCATCGGCGCTGATGATGCGGTATTCGCGGTCTTCGACGGCGCCCTTGTCGAGCACTTCGGCCAGGCTGCGATCGGCGTAGTCCAAGTCATCCGGGTAGATGCTGTCGCGCCATTCGTTGTAGTCGGCCAGCAGCAAACCCACCGAGCGGCCGAAAATCCGTTCGTAGGCGGGGCTGACGTAGATCATCTGCTGGGTTTCCCAATCGAACGCCCAGAGTACCGCGTTGACGCTGACCAACAGCGAGCTGAACAGCTGCTCGCGCTCCTTGAGCCGCGCGACCTCACCCTGGGCATGCATCAAGGCCAATAGGGTTTCAGCGGCTTCGGGTAGAGGTTTGACGGGTGTAGAAGGTAATTTTTTATTGACCATCATCACGGCATCTCAGAGGCGTTGGGATTACTGCGAACGGATGCGCGAAAAGGCGCGGCCAAGGCATGATCCCAGGCGGTAGCGCTATGAGTCTGAGAGCGGAAAATTGTAACGAAGTTCCGAACGGCGCGCCCTGGGGCCAAGGCGCACCGATAAACGGCTCAGGCTGCAGCAGGCCTCAGCGAGTACGTCTTGAGCTGGGTCGCGAAGTCGCGCAGCGAGTGAATGCCACTGGCTTCGGCCTCTTGGATCCAATCCTTGATGGCGGCGAGCATATCATGACCGTTGGAACTGGTGCGCGCCCAGATCTGTTGCAGGGCCAGGCGTTTTTCATAGATGACGCGCAATGCGTGGCTGTGTTCGAGCATCGTCTGGATGTGCAGGTGATGCCCTTCGTCCAGCAGGCTGGTTTCACGCGACAGCAGGCGCTTGGCCCGGCGGAATTGGTGACGTACCGATTCGTCGACCCTGCTCAGCTCCTGTTGCACCAGCGGCGCGATCACCAGCTTGCGGTACTGCGCCATGATCTGGAAGCGATTGTTGAGGATCGCCATGGCGGTGTCCATGTCGAGCTGGCCCTTGCCTTCCACGCGGTGGGCAATCGGTGCCACGCGCTGGACCTTGGCCAGGCGCAGCCAGGTAAACAGCTTGATCCAGGCCCAACCCATGTCGAACTCCCATTTCTTGACCGACAGCTTGGCCGAATTGGGGTAGGTGTGGTGGTTGTTGTGCAGTTCTTCGCCGCCGACGATGATGCCCCACGGCACCAGGTTGGTGGCCGCGTCGCGGCATTCGAAGTTGCGGTAGCCCACGGCATGGCCGAGGCCATTGATGACACCGGCTGCCCAGAAGGGAATCCACATCATCTGCACGGCCCACACGGTCAGGCCGAGAGCGCCGAACAGCAACAGGTCGATGACCAGCATCAGGACCACGCCAGTGTGGCGGAAGCGCGAGTACAGGTTGCGCTCGATCCAGTCTTCGGGGCAGTTCTTGCCATAGATGCGCAAGGTGTCGGGGTTTTCCGCCTCTTTGCGATAGAGCTCGGCGCCGGTACGCATCACGGTGCCCAGGCCCTTGATCACGGGGCTGTGCGGATCGTCGACGGTTTCGCATTTGGCGTGGTGCTTGCGGTGGATGGCGGTCCACTCGCGGGTGTTCTGGGCAGTGGTGAGCCAGAGCCAGAAACGGAAGAAGTGCTTGAGCCCGGCGTTGAGTTCCAGCGAGCGGTGGGCGGAATAGCGGTGCAGGTAGACAGTGACGCTGATGATGGTCACATGGGTCAGCAACAACGTGACTGCCACCACTTGCCAGGCGGACAGATCGAGAAAACCGTTGTACCACATAGGCGGGAAGGCCCTCGGTTGGGTGGGTAATGCGTGCAGCGCATTATCGACTAGCTATCAGATAAAGCCAGTCGCTCTTTTAGATAAGAGTCGCTGAATGTTTCTATTCTATAATTGGTACACATTTTGTGTGGCCGATTGACCCTATGTCTGTTTTATCTCGGGTTACAGCGCGCGGCGTTGTGATTTACCTGATTGTCTGTGTGGTGTGGTTTCTGTTGTGCAGTCGTGTGGCAAACGGCCTTTTCGGAGCGTCGTCGGCCGGATGGGGGGTTCATCTGGCCGGTTGCGGTGTGTGGTTGCTGGGCAGTGCGTTCGCCTTTGGCTGGCTGCGCGCGCGGCAGGCCAACCGCGAAAGCCGACGTTTGTCGGCAGCGGTTTTCGACTGCACCGCCGACGGCGTGCTGGTGACCGACACTGCAGGGCGCATCCTGCAGGTCAACCGGGCCTTCATGGCGATCACCGGGTATGCCGAGGACGAAGTGCTCGGGCAGAACCCGAACACGTTCAAATCCGGGCAGCATCCGCCGGCCTTCTATCAACAGATGTTTCGCACGCTGGCCGAGCACGACCAGTGGAGCGGCGAGATCTGGAACCGGCGCAAGGGCGGCGACAGCTACCCGCAGTGGCAGACCATCCGCGCGATCCGCGATGATCGGGGCAAGCAGAGCCACTATGTGGCGGTGTTCTCCGACATCAGCGCGATCAGGCATTCGCAGCGCGAGCTGGCCCATCTGGCACACCATGATCCGCTGACCGGGTTGCCCAACCGCCTGCTGTTCAGCCACCGCACCGAGCACGCCTTGAGTACGGCCCGGCTTGCGCAACGCTGCTGCGCGTTGTTGCTCATCGACCTCGACCACTTCCAGAACGTCAACGACAGCTTCGGTCATGGCGTGGGCGATCGGTTGCTGATGGCCGTGGTCGAGCGTCTGCAGTGCGGGTTGGGCGAGGAGGTGACCCTGGCTCGGCTGGGCGGCGACGAATTTGCCGTGCTGATGGAAGGCGAGTTGCGCACAGGGCAGGCGACGGCGCTGGGGCAGGGGTTGCTCGAAGGCCTGCGCGCGCCCTTCGCCATCGACGGGCACACCTTGTTCATCAGCGCCAGCATGGGCATCAGTCTGTTTCCCGACGACGCGCAGGGTGCCGAGCAGCTGTTGCGCAACGCCGACTCGGCGCTGTTCCAGGCCAAGGCACGGGGCCGTTCGAGCTATGCCCTGTATACCGAAGAGCTGACCACCCGCGCCCAGCAGCAGATCGAAGTGACCGCAGAACTGCGCCAGGCCTTGGCCGACGGCCAGCTGCGCGTGCACTACCAACCGGTGCATGCCCTGCGCGACAAGGCCATGGTCGGGGTGGAGGCGCTGGTGCGCTGGCAGCACCCGGAGCGCGGCCTGGTGCCGCCAGGGCAGTTCATACCGATTGCCGAGCGCAGTGGTTTGATCGCCGAAATCGACACCTGGGTGCTGGCCACCGCGTGCCGCCAGATGCGGCAGTGGCAGGTCGAGGGCAAGGCACTGGATTTCGTCGCGGTGAACATCTCCAGCCGTCTGTTCAGCCACCATGATCTCTACCGGCAGGTCGAAAGGGTCCTGGCCGAGACGGAACTGGCGCCTGCGCATCTGGAACTGGAAGTGACCGAAAGTGCGGTGATGGATGATCCGGACCGCGCACTGGAGCAACTGCATCACCTGCGCGATCTGGGTTTGCAACTGGCGATCGACGACTTCGGCACCGGTTATTCATCCTTGCTCAGGCTCAAGCGCCTGCCGGTCCACAAACTCAAGATCGACCAGGGTTTCGTCGCCGGCCTGCCCGGCGACGAGGACGATGTGGCGATCACCACGGCGATCATCGCGCTGGCGCACAGCATGGGCATGCAGGTGCACGCCGAGGGCATCGAGCAGGCGAATCAGGCGCAGTTCCTGCTGGAGCACGGTTGCGGACTGGGCCAGGGCTATTGGTTCGGCCGTCCGGTGCAAGCCGCTGCGCTGCAATGGCAGGTCCAATAGGCACAGATAAAAACTTTTGGTTATATGAAAATTCTTAAACAGTATTTTTAAGAATAATAGGACCGCTCTACTATCGCGCTCACGCCACCTTGGCACCCCTTACCCAGGAGCATGATCATGAGCGCATCGCTACGCAGCGTCGAAGGACAGGACGAAGCCACCATTCTGCGGGAAATTCAGAGTGCGCTGCGCGACCTGCGTTTCGGTGCGGTGGAGATCACCGTACACAACGCTCAAGTCGTGCAGATCGAACGCAAGGAAAAATTCCGTTTGCAGAACCCGGGCAACAAGCCCAGCTGAGTACGCGTCCTGCGTAGCAGCCATAAGAAAAATACCCGCCATTCCAGGAGCTTCGTCCATGTCTATCCGCCGTTATGCCTTGGCAGCCCTCGCCAGCGCCGTGTTTGCCGGCTCCGCCGTCGCCAAGGACTACGAGCTGCTCAACGTGTCCTACGACCCGACCCGCGAGCTGTACCAGGAGTACAACGCCGAGTTCGTCAATTTCTGGAAGAAGGAACACGCGGGCGACACCGTGTCGATCAAGCAATCCCACGGTGGTTCGGGCAAACAGGGCCGCGCGGTGATCGACGGCCTGCCCGCCGATGTGGTGACCCTGGCGCTGGCCGGTGACATCGACGAGATCAGCCGCTTGGGCAAGTCCATCCCGGAGAACTGGCAGACCCGTCTGCCGGACGCCAGCACGCCCTACACCTCGACCATCGTGTTTCTGGTGCGCAAGGGCAACCCCAAGGGCATCAAGGACTGGGGCGACCTGATCAAGAATGATGTCTCGGTGATCACGCCGAATCCGAAGACGTCCGGCGGCGCCCGTTGGAATTTCCTGGCAGCCTGGGCCTACGGCCTGAAAGCCGGCGATGGCGACGAAGGCAAGGCCAAAGAGTACGTGCAGACGCTGTTCAAGCACGTGCCGATTCTGGACACCGGTGCCCGTGGCTCGACCATCACCTTCGTCAACAATGGTCAGGGCGACGTTTTGCTGGCCTGGGAGAACGAGGCGTTCCTGGCATTGAAGGAAGACGGTGGCGCGGACAAGTTCGACATCGTCGTGCCTTCGCTGTCGATTTTGGCTGAGCCGCCAGTGGCCGTGGTCGACAAGAACGTGAAGAAGAAGGGCAACGAGGAAATCGCCGAAGCCTACCTCAAGCACCTGTACAGCCCGGCTGGCCAGGAAATCGCCGCGAAGAACTTCTATCGTCCGCGCGACAAGGACGTGGCGGCCAAGTATGCGAAGCAATTTCCGGCGCTGAATCTGGTCACTATCGACAAGGATTTCGGCGGGTGGAAAACGGCGCAGCCCAAATTCTTCAATGATGGTGGGGTGTTCGACCAGATTTATCAGGCTCAATAAGCTATAGACATGCGTTGAGGCGGCGGGCCTCTTCGCGGGCAGAGGGCTCGCCGCCCGCCCCGTTCCCACAGGTCACCGTAAAGCCTGTGGGAATGGGCTCTGCCCGCGAAGAGGCCCGATTGCGTAAACCGTATTCATCAAGGACTTCTATGTCGCGTCGTATCTCCCCCGTCATACCCGGCTTCGGGCTGACGCTGGGCTACACCGTCGTGTACCTCAGCCTGATCGTGCTGATCCCCCTGGCCGCCATGTTCGTGCATGCCGCGCAGCTGACCTGGGAACAGTTCTGGACCATCGTTACCGCACCTCGCGTACTCGCCGCACTGAAACTCAGTTTCGGCACGGCGTTGTGTGCGGCGATCATCAATGGAGTGATCGGCACCCTGCTGGCCTGGGTGCTGGTGCGCTACACCTTTCCCGGACGCAAGATCATCGATGCGATGATCGACCTGCCGTTCGCCCTGCCCACGGCCGTGGCAGGCATTGCCCTGACGGCGCTGTATGCACCCAACGGCCTGGTTGGGCAGTTCGCCGCCGACCTGGGTTTCAAGATCGCCTACACCCCGCTGGGCATCACCCTGGCCCTGACCTTCGTCACCTTGCCGTTCGTGGTGCGCACAGTGCAGCCGGTGCTGGCCGACATTCCGCGCGAGGTCGAGGAAGCCGCGGCCTGCCTGGGTGCCAAGCCGCTGCAGGTGTTCCGCTTCATCCTCGCGCCGGCGCTGTTGCCTGCCTGGCTCACCGGTTTTGCCCTGGCGTTCGCCCGCGGCGTGGGCGAGTACGGATCGGTTATTTTCATTGCCGGCAACATGCCGATGAAGACCGAAATCCTGCCGCTGCTGATCATGGTCAAGCTGGACCAATACGACTACACCGGCGCCACGGCCATCGGCGTGATGATGCTGGTGGTTTCCTTCGTTCTGCTGCTGCTGATCAACTTGTTGCAGCGGCGCATCGAAACCCCTTGAAGGAGGCTCCGCACATGTCTGCATCTTCCATTGCTGCCTCCACCAATGCGGCCCGGCGTGGCAGCGCAACCTCGCGGCGGGTGTTGATCGCCCTTGGCTGGCTGGTCTTCGCCGTGTTTCTGTTGCTGCCGTTGCTGATCGTCGTGTCCCAGGGCTTGAAGCAGGGCCTGGGGACCTTTTTCGCGGCGATCTTCGAGCCCGATGCGCTGTCGGCGCTCAAGCTGACGGTGTTCGCCGTGCTCATTTCGGTGCCGCTGAACCTGGTGTTCGGCGTCAGCGCCGCGTGGTGCGTGAGCAAGTATTCGTTTCGCGGCAAGAGCATTCTGGTCACGTTGATCGACCTGCCGTTCTCGGTGTCGCCGGTGATTGCCGGTCTGGTCTATGTGCTGATGTTCGGCGCTCAGGGCCTGTTCGGGCCGTGGCTGCAGGACCACGACATCCAGATCGTGTTCGCCTTGCCAGGTATCGTGCTGGCCACCATCTTCGTGACCGTGCCGTTCGTGGCCCGCGAGCTGATCCCGCTGATGCAGGAACAAGGCACGCAGGAAGAGGAAGCGGCGCGTCTGCTGGGCGCGAATGGCTGGCAGATGTTCTGGTACGTCACCGTGCCGAACATCAAGTGGGGGCTGATCTACGGCGTGGTGCTGTGTACCGCGCGGGCCATGGGCGAGTTCGGTGCCGTCTCGGTGGTGTCCGGGCACATTCGCGGCGTGACCAATACCCTGCCGCTGCACGTGGAAATTCTCTACAACGAATACAACCATGTCGCCGCCTTTGCCGTTGCGAGCCTGTTGCTGATCCTGGCGCTCTTCATCCTGCTGCTCAAGCAGTGGAGCGAGTCCCGTATTGACCGCCTGCGCAACAGCGCCGCGGAGGAATGATTAATGTCGATCGAAGTTCGTAACGTCAGCAAGCGCTTCAATGCCTTCCAGGCCCTGGACTCCATCAATCTGGACATCCAGAGTGGCGAGCTGGTGGCTCTGCTGGGCCCATCCGGGTGCGGCAAGACCACCTTGCTGCGCATCATCGCCGGCCTGGAAACGCCCGACCAGGGCAGCATCGTGTTCCACGGCGAGGACGTTTCAGGCCACGATGTGCGGGATCGCAACGTCGGTTTCGTGTTCCAGCACTACGCGCTGTTCCGACACATGACAGTGTTCGACAACGTCGCCTTTGGCTTGCGCATGAAACCCAAGCGCGAACGGCCCACCGAAACGGTGATTGCGCAGAAAGTGCATGAGCTGTTGAACATGGTGCAGTTGGACTGGTTGCACGATCGCTACCCCGAGCAGTTGTCCGGGGGCCAGCGCCAGCGTATTGCCCTGGCCCGTGCCCTGGCGGTCGAGCCCAAGGTGTTGCTGCTCGACGAACCTTTCGGCGCGCTCGACGCCAAGGTGCGCAAGGAGCTGCGTCGCTGGCTGGCGCGCTTGCACGAGGACATCAACCTGACCTCGGTCTTCGTGACCCACGACCAGGAAGAAGCCATGGAAGTGGCGGATCGCATCGTAGTGATGAACAAGGGTGTCATCGAGCAGATCGGTTCGCCAGGCGAGGTGTACGAGAACCCGGCAAGCGACTTCGTCTATCACTTTCTGGGCGACTCCAACCGCTTGCAGTTGGGTGGTGAAGAGCATGTGCTGTTTCGTCCGCACGAAGTGTCGCTGTCGCGCCACGAGCTGGACGACCATCATGCCGCCGAGGTGCGTGACATTCGCCCGTTGGGCGCAACCACGCGGGTGACGCTCAAGGTCGAGGGGCAGAGCGAGCTGATCGAGGCCGAAGTGGTCAAGGACCATGACAGCCTGAGTGGCCTGGCGCGGGGCGAGACGTTGTTCTTCAAGCCCAAGGTCTGGCAGAAGGCGTCAGGTCTGTAGCAGCGGCGCGAGCCGCGTCCGAATTCAACGCGGTGCGTCAGAGACACCGCGTGTACCGCCGACGCGGCTCGCGCCGCTGCTACAGAAGATCACGCGCACCTTGTAGCAGCGGCGCAAGCCGCGTCCGGGGTCGATGCGGTGCAGCAGGCAGACTGTACGTGCCGCCGACGCGGCTTGCGCCGCTGCTACAGAAGATCACGCGCACCTTGTAGCAGCGGCGCAAGCCGCGTCCGGGGTTATGCGGTGGCAGCAGGCAGACCGCGCGTGCCGCCGACGCGGCTTGCGGCGCTGCTACGGGGCTGATTGACCTTTATTTTGGTTATTAATAAATAGCTTCTTATTCCTTAACGAATATAACTCCTTTCCTTATACTGGCCTCCAACGCAACGTTTGCAGGAGGCGCATCCCATGCGCAATGAGTCGATCCGCTATCTGATCGTGCCAGGCTGGCAGGGCTCGTCCGACGACCATTGGCAAAGCCATTGGCAACGAACCCTGCCCAACAGCGCGCGTGTCGAGCAGGACGACTGGCTCACGCCACGGCGTGAAGACTGGGTCGCGGCGCTGGACCGCGCGGTGAATGCCAGCGCCGATCCGGTGATTCTCATTGCTCACAGCCTGGGATGCGTGACAGTCGCCCACTGGTCGGTCGCCGCCTCGCTGGTTTCGTTGCGCAAGGTTCGCGGAGCCCTGCTGGTGGCGCCTGCAGACGTAGAGCGCCCGGCCTGCTCGCCGGCCCTGCGCAACTTCGCACCCATCCCCAAACACCTGCTGCCATTCCCCAGCCAAGTGGTGGGCTCGGACAACGACCCTGCGGCCAGTGCTCCGCGAGCCTTGCAACTGGCCCGCGACTGGGGCGCCGAAGCCGGCATTCTGGCCGGTGCCGGGCATATCAACGTCAAGTCCGGGCATCGACGCTGGGAACAGGGGTTTGCCTACCTCTATCGCCTGCAGAGTCGCATGGACCAGCACATCCAGCTGCGCGCCTGAATGCCCGACAACCGAGTACGCCGCCTGCAGCCAGGCCGGTGGGAGCCTTGCCCATGACCGCATACAACGACACCTTCGGCCAGCCGCTGCTGACCTTTCCCGACGCCGACAAGAGCCCGCTGAGCATCCGCGCCAAGGCGCTGGTGTTCGTCGATCCGCGCTCGCGACGCTTGCGCGAGGAGCTCGAGCGGCTCGCGCCCAAGGCACTGCCGGTGCTGATTCAGGGTGAAAGCGGCACCGGCAAGGAACTGCTTGCCCGCCACATTCATCGCGGCAGTGATCGTGGCGGCCTTTTCGTCTCGGTCAATTGCGGCGCGATCAGCCCGACCTACGCCGATGCCGAGCTGTTCGGCTACAGCGCAGGAGCCCACAGCGGCACGGCCAGCAGCCGGGCCGGATGGTTCGGCTCGGCCAACGGCGGCACGCTGTACCTGGACGAGATCGCCGACCTGCCGCTGGCGATCCAGACCAAACTGCTCGCGGCGTTGGAAACCCGTGAAGTGACCCGCGTCGGCGCGGCTCAGCCCAATCCCGTGGACGTGCGCCTGGTGGCGGCGTCGAGCATCGATCTGGGCCAGGCCGTGGCCGCGGGGAAATTCAACGAACGGTTGCACGCCTATCTGGGCGAAGGCCGCCTGACCTTGCCGCCGTTGCGCGAGCGGACCGGCGATATCCTCGCCCTGGCCGAGTATTTCCTGGGCATCTACAGCCACCGTCTGAACCTGGCGGTGCCGCTGATCAGCGCCGATACGCAGCGAGCGCTGGAGCGCCATGATTGGCCCGGCAATACCCGCGAGCTGGAAAACGTCATCCATTTTGCCCTGCTGGTCAGCCGCGGCGACGAGATCCTGCCCGAGCATCTCAATCTGCCAGCGGCCGCGAACACGGACTTGCTCGTGCATCTCGAGCAGCTGTTGACGCAGGCCACCGAGCACGCCGAGCCGGTTGCTTTGGCAGCGCTGCTGAACCGCAGCGTCGAGCGCTTGAGTAAAAAGGCATAAGCAGCAAACTAAAAGGTATTTGTAGGAATATTAATTCCCGGTATTGTCCGCGCAAGGCTGGCCGATTGCTGCCGCCGCCACCCAATTTCAAGGACTTAGCATGAAAAAGGCTTTGCTGTTCACCGCTCTGGCGGCCTCCCTGTCTTTCGGCCTGGCCAACGCGGCAGAAAAACTCGTGATCGCCGCCACGCCGGTTCCCCACGCCGAGATCCTCGAGCTGATCAAGCCGACCCTGGCCAAGGAAGGCGTCGAGCTGGACATCAAGGTGTTCACCGACTACGTGCAACCCAACGTACAGGTGAACGAAAAGCGTCTGGACGCCAACTACTTCCAGACCCTGCCGTACCTGGAAAGCTTCAACAAGGGCAAGGGCACCAACCTGGTCACCGTGATCGGCGTGCACGTCGAGCCCTTCGGCGGTTACTCGAAGAAGGTCAAGTCGCTGAGCGAACTCAAGGACGGCGCAACCGTCGCCATCCCCAACGAGGGCAGCAACAGCGGTCGTGCGTTGATCCTGCTGCAGAAAGCCGGCCTGATCACCCTGAAGGACCCGAGCAACGCCCTGGCCACCCCCAAGGACATCGCCAGCAACCCCAAGAACCTCAAGTTCAAGGAGCTGGAATCGGCCATGCTGCCGCGCGTGCTGGACCAGGTCGACCTGGACATGATCAACACCAACTACGCACTTGAAGCCGGCCTGAACCCGGCCAAGGATGCCTTGGTGATCGAAGGATCGGATTCGCCTTACGTGAATTTCCTGGTGGCCCGTCCGGACAACAAGGACAGCCCGGCCATGCAGAAACTGGCCAAGGCGCTGACCAGCCCCGAAGTGAAAGCCTTCATCGAGAAGAAGTACAGCGGCGCGGTATTGCCGGCGTTCTGATTCCCGAGTGTGACAACGGTTCACCTGAGCGCCGACAGCTTGTACAGTGTCGGCGTTTTGCTTTGTCCGGGCAGGGCCATTCCCGGCAAATGAACCTCGCATCACGGCCACAGTCGCATACACACCTGGCATCACAGCGCACGCAAAGGAGCCTGCATGGCTGGTCCTCGTTGGAAGGTTGTAGGGGTTTCCCTTTTGTTGGTTGCGCTGGCGGGGTGTGGTGAAGACAAGCCCATCGAGCCGACGCATCCGCGCGTGCGCGTGGAGAATGTACAGAGCGGCGAGTTCGCCGCTGCGGTCAATCTCACCGGCGATGTGCAGGCGCGCATCCAGACCCAGTTGTCGTTCCGCGTCGGTGGCAAGATCATCCAGCGGTTGGTGGACGTGGGCGATCATGTCAGCGCACGGCAGGTGCTGGCGCGCCTGGACCCCAAGGACCTGCAGACAAACGTCGATTCGGCCAAGGCTGCAGTGGCCGCCGAACAGGCACGTGTGAAACAGACATCGGCGGCCTTCGTGCGCCAGCAGAAGCTGCTGCCCAAGGGCTACACCAGCCAGAGTGAATACGACTCGGCCCAGGCGGCGCTGCGCGGTGCGCAGAGTTCGTTGGCGGCGGCGAGCGCCCAGTTGGCCAATGCCCGTGAACAATTGAGCTACACCGACCTGGTGGCCGACGCCCCAGGCGTGATCACTGCCCGCCAGGCAGAGGTTGGCCAGGTGGTACAGGCCACTGCGCCGATCTTCGGCCTGGCCCGCGATGGCGACCGCGATGCGGTATTCGACGTGTACGAGTCGCTGTTTGCCCAACCGGCCGGCCAGCAGCCGATCACCGTCAGCCTGCTCGACGAGCCGGCGATCAAGACCACCGGCACGGTGCGCGAAGTCACCCCAGCGGTGTCCGCGCAGACCGGTACTGTGCGCGTGAAGATCGCCCTGCAAGGCCTGCCCAAGGGCATGGACCTCGGCTCGGTGGTCAACGCATCGCTCAACGGTCCGGGCAAGACCAGCGTCGAGCTGCCCTGGTCGGCGTTGACCAAGGACATCGCCGAGCCTGCCGTGTGGGTGGTGGGGGAAGGCGACAAGGTCAATCTGCGCAAGGTCGACGTGGGCCGTTACCTGACCGGCAAGGTGGTGATCGCCGATGGCTTGAAGAACGGCGACCGCGTGGTCGTCGCCGGCGGGCAGTTGCTGCACCCGGACATGCAGGTGGAAATTGCCGAGGAGCGCCAGCCATGAAGGCGGTGATCGCGTTGTCTGCGGCCGTGCTGTTGCTGGCAGGCTGTTCGAAGGAAGAGCAAGCTCCCGAGCCGATCCGCCCGGTGCTGTCGGTCGAGGTCAAGGGCCTGGACCAGCAGAGCCTGGGTCGCTTCGCGGGCAATATCCAGGCGCGCTACGAAAGCACGTTGGGCTTTCGCGTATCGGGGCGTATCGCCCGGCGTGCGGTGGATGTCGGCAGCCAGGTGGAGAAGAGCCAGCTGCTGGCCACCCTCGATCCGACCGACCAGCAGAACCAGTTGCGTTCGAGCCAGGGTGATCTGGCCCGCGTGCAGGCGCAGTTCATCAATGCCCAGGCCAATGCTCGCCGCCAGCAGGAGTTGTTCGACCGTGGCGTCGGTGCGCAGGCTGGCCTGGACATCGCCCAGACCGACCTGAAGACCGCCCAGGCCTCGCTCGACCAGGCCAAGGCCGCCGTCAGCCAAGCCAGGGATCAACTGGGCTATAGCGAGCTGCGCGCCGACCACGCCGCCGTGGTCAATCAATGGAAAGTGGAAGTCGGGCAAGTGGTGAGCGCCGGTGAAGAGGTGGTGGTATTGGCCCGTCCCGATATCAAGGAGGCGGTCATCGACCTGCCAGACGGGCTGGCCGAAACCCTGCCCGAGGGCGTGGAGTTTCGTGTGCAGTCCCAGCTCGACCCGAGCGTTGCCACCACCGGCACCCTGCGTGAGCTGGAGCCGCGGCCCGACAGTGCGACGCGCACCCGTCGCGCACGCCTGACCCTGCGCGAAAGCCCCGCCGGCCTGCGCCTGGGCACGGCGATCAGCGTGACCTTGAGTTCAAGTATCGCGCAGCGCCTGGAATTGCCGGAGACCGCAGTGCAGGAAGTCGATGGCAAGACCCAGGTGTGGCTGGTGGACGTCCAGAACAAGACCGTCAACCCGCGCCCGGTCACCGTGCTCAGCCGCGACCGTGGCGTCGTAGTGCTGGGCAGCGGTGTGCAGGCGGGTGAGCGCGTGGTCAGCGCTGGCGTCAACAGCCTGAAACCCGGGCAGAAAATCAAACTGGACGAGGCGAGCCGGCAATGAAGGGAAGTTTCAACCTGTCCGACTGGGCGCTCAAGCACCAGTCCTTCGTCTGGTACCTGATGTTCGTCGGCCTGCTGATGGGCGTGTTCTCCTATTTCAACCTGGGCCGTGAAGAAGACCCGGCGTTCGCCATCAAGACCATGGTCATCCAGAGCCGCTGGCCGGGCGCGACCCAGGATGAAACGCTCAAGCAGGTCACCGACCGCATCGAAAAGAAGCTCGAAGAGCTGGACTCCCTGGACTACGTGAAAAGCTACACGCGGCCTGGCGAGTCGACGGTGTTCGTGTACCTGCGCGACACCACCAATGCCAAGGCGATTCCAGAGATCTGGTATCAGGTGCGCAAGAAGGTCGACGATATTCGCGGCACCTTCCCCCAGGGCCTGCAGGGGCCTTCGTTCAACGATGAATTCGGTGACGTGTTCGGCTCCATCTACGCCTTCACTGCCGACGGCCTGAGCATGCGGCAGCTGCGCGACTACGTGGAGCAGGTGCGCGCCGAGATCCGTCAGGTCGAGAACCTGGGCAAGGTTCAGTTGGTAGGCCAGCAGGACGAAGTGATCTACCTGAATTTTTCCACGCGCAAACTGGCCGCGCTGGGCCTGGACCAGCAACAGGTGGTCGGCGCGCTGCAGGCACAGAATGCGGTGACGCCGGCGGGCGTGATCGAAGCAGGGCCGGAACGCATTTCGGTGCGCACCTCGGGCCAGTTCAAGTCGGAAAAAGACCTGGAAACGGTCAACCTCAGGCTCAACGACCGCTTCTACCGGCTGACCGATATCGCCGACATCGAACGTGGCTACAAAGACCCGGCCGCGCCGATGTTCCGCTACAACGGCCAGCCCGCCATCGGCCTGGCCATTGCCATGAAAGACGGCGGCAACATTCAGGAATTCGGTACCGCGCTGCATGCGCGCATGAACGCGTTGACCGCGCAGTTGCCGGTGGGCGTGGGCGTGCACAAGGTTTCGGACCAGGCCGAGGTGGTCGAGAAGGCCGTCGGTGGGTTCACCAGCGCTTTGTTCGAGGCCGTGGTCATCGTGCTGATCGTCAGCTTCATCAGCCTGGGCGTGCGCGCCGGCCTGGTGGTGGCCTGCTCGATTCCGCTGGTGCTGGCCATGGTCTTCGTGTTCATGGAGTACAGCGGCATTACCATGCAGCGCATTTCCCTGGGGGCGTTGATCATCGCCCTGGGCCTGCTGGTGGACGATGCGATGATCACCGTGGAAATGATGGTCACTCGCCTGGAAGCGGGTGACAGCAAGGAGGAGGCGGCTACCTTCGCTTACACCTCTACCGCATTCCCGATGCTCACCGGCACTTTGGTCACCGTGGCCGGCTTCGTGCCGATTGGCCTGAACGCCAGCTCGGCGGGTGAGTACACCTTCACCCTGTTTGCCGTGATCGCGGTGGCCATGCTGGTGTCCTGGGTGGTGGCGGTGCTGTTCGCACCGGTCATCGGCGTGCACATCCTGAGCAAGAACGTCAAACCCAAGCCGGAGCAGCCGGGGCGTGTCGCGCGCTGGTTCCACAGTGGTCTGCTGGGCTGCATGCGCCACCGTTGGCTGACGATCATCGGCACGTTGCTGCTGTTCGCTGCGGCGCTGTTCTGCATGCGTTTCGTGCAGAACCAGTTCTTTCCTTCGTCCGACCGCCCGGAAATCCTGGTGGACCTGAACCTGCCGCAGAACGCTTCGATCAACGAGACGCGCAAGGCGGTCGACCGCCTCGAAGCCACGCTCAAGGATGATCCGGACATCGCGCGCTGGAGCACTTACATCGGTCAGGGCGCGATCCGTTTCTATCTGCCGCTGGACCAGCAGTTGGAGAACCCTTACTACGCCCAGTTGGTGATCGTCAGCAAAGGCCTTGAGCAGCGTGGCGCGCTGACCGAGCGCTTGAAGAAGCGCCTGCGCGAAGACTTCGTCGGCATCGGCACCTACGTCCAGGCGTTGGAAATGGGGCCGCCGGTGGGCCGGCCGATCCAGTATCGGGTCAGCGGCAAGGACATCGACCAGGTGCGCAAGCACGCCATCGAGCTGGCCACGCTGCTGGACCAGAACGCGCACGTCGGCGAGATGATCTACGACTGGAACGAGCCGGGCAAAGTGCTGCGCATCGCCATCGCCCAGGACAAGGCGCGGCAGTTGGGCTTGTCGTCCGAAGACGTGGCCAAGCTGATGAACACCATCGTCAGCGGCTCGGCGGTGACCCAGGTCAATGACGATATCTATCTGGTCAACGTGGTCGGCCGTGCCAACGACGCCGAGCGCGGTTCGCCGGAAACCTTGCAGAACCTGCAGATCGTCACGCCCAGCGGCACCTCGATTCCGCTGCTGGCCTTCGCCACCGTGCGCTACGAGCTGGAGCAGCCGCTGGTGTGGCGGCGTGATCGCTTGCCGACCATCACCTTGAAGGCGGCGGTCAGCGACGATATCCAGCCGACCGATCTGGTGGCCCAGCTGAAGCCTGAGATCGAGAAATTCGCCGAAGGCCTTCCGGTGGGTTACAAGGTGGCCACCGGTGGTACGGTCGAGGAAAGCGGCAAGGCGCAGGGACCCATCGCCAAGGTGGTGCCGTTGATGCTGTTCCTCATGGCGACCTTCCTGATGATCCAGCTGCACAGTGTGCAGAAGATGTTCCTGGTGGCCAGTGTGGCGCCGCTGGGCATCATCGGTGTGGTGTTGGCGCTGGTGCCGACCGGAACGCCCATGGGCTTTGTGGCGATTCTCGGGATACTGGCGCTGATCGGCATCATCATCCGCAACTCGGTAATTCTGGTGACCCAGATCGACGCTTATGAACGCGATGGCTACAAGCCTTGGGATGCCGTGCTGGAGGCAACCGAGCATCGACGCCGGCCGATCCTGCTCACGGCGGCAGCCGCCAGTCTGGGCATGATCCCGATCGCCCGCGAGGTGTTCTGGGGCCCGATGGCCTACGCGATGATCGGCGGGATCGTGGTGGCGACCTTGCTCACCCTGTTGTTCCTGCCGGCGCTGTATGTGGCCTGGTACCGGATCAAGGAAGACGAGGGCGAGGGGAAGGAGGCTTGATTCAGGTTGGGCAAAAGAAAGTAGGGTGCTCCGTCTGAGATACCGCAGCGTGGCGTTCGCGGCCACGGACCGCTCCTACGCAGAACATTATCCCCTGTAGGAGCGGTCGTTGGCCGCGAAGGCCCGCCACGAACCCCCCGTAGGAGCGGTCAGCGGCCGCGAAGGGCGCATCTCGGTTCCGCGACTAGCGCTTGTTGAGCACTCGCGCCAGGCGGTCGCCGCCGAACTGGATCAGGGTCACCAGGGCCACCAGCAGCACGATGACCGTGAGCATGATCTGGCTGTCGAATCGCTGGTAGCCATAGCGGTAGGCGATGTCTCCCAGCCCGCCGGCACCGATCGCACCAGCCATCGCCGATGAATTGATCATGGTCACCACGGTGATGGTAAAGCCGGCCACGATGCCCGGTCGCGCTTCGGGCAGCAGCACGTGCCAGACGATGTGCCAGCGTCGGCAGCCCATGGCTTGCGCGGCTTCGACCAGGCCATGGTCGACCTCGCGCAGGCTGACCTCGGCAATGCGCGCAAAGAACGGCGTCGCAGCGATGGTCAACGGCACCACGGCCGCCCACACGCCATAGGTGGTACCGACGATTAACCGGGTAAACGGGATCAGCGCCACCATCAGAATGAGAAACGGCACCGACCTGAACAGGTTGACGAACGCGCCCAGCACGCGGTTCAGCGCTGGCGCCTGGTAGATACCGCCACGGTCGCTGGTGACCAGCACCACGGCCATCACCACGCCCACGGGCAGCGCGATCAACGAGGAAACGCCCACCATCAGCAAGGTGTCCAGGGCGCCCTGCAACAGACGATCAAACCACATAGCCCAGCTCCTCTACCCGTTGTGCCCATTGCCCGGCGCGTTGCAGCAGATGCTCGCGGTCGTGGGGCGAATTGCTTACCGCCACGACCAGATTGCCCAGTGCGCGACCTTGAATCCGTTCGATACCGCCCTGCAGCAGGCTGACCTGGCCACCCAACAGGTTGAACAACGACGACAGGTCCGCCTCGCCGGCCTGTGCCCCAGTCACGCGCAGTCGCAATACCAGCGCTGCGCCAGGCGTTGCAGGCGTGCTGCGCAGACGGGCGCGCAGTTCCTCGGGCAGGCCGTGTTGCAGCGGGGCCAGCAAGGTCCGACTGACCTCATGCTGGGGGTTGCCGAACACCTGCCACACCGGGCCCTGCTCAACCACCTGGCCGCCTTCGAGCACCACCACGCGGTCGCAGATGGCGCGGATAACAGCCATTTCGTGGGTGATCAGGATGACCGTCAGCCCCAGCCGCTGGTTGATATCGCGCAACAGGGCGAGGATCGACTCGGTAGTCTCCGGGTCCAGCGCCGAGGTGGCTTCGTCGCAGAGCAGAATCTGCGGGTCGTGCACCAGCGCCCTGGCGATGCCGACACGCTGCTTCTGCCCGCCGGACAACTGCGCCGGATAGGCGTCGCGCTTGCCTTGCAGGCCAACCAGTTCGAGCAGTTCACCGACCTTGCGCCAGCGCTCGGCCTGGGGCACACCGGCGACCTTGAGTGGCAACTCGACGTTCTGCCACACGGTTTTCGCCGACATCAGGTTGAAGTGCTGGAAGATCATGCCGATGCGCCGTCGCAGGGCCACCAGGCGGTCCTCGTCGAACTCGCCGATGTCCACCTGATCGACCAGCACGCGCCCGCTGCTGGGCTGCTCAAGCCGGTTGATGGTGCGGATCAGCGACGACTTGCCAGCACCGCTGCGGCCGATGATGCCGAACACTTCGCCACGCTCGATGGTCAGGTCGATGCCCTGCAGCGCCTGCACGGGGCCCTGGGCGCCCTCATAGGTCTTGCCGACGCCGATGAAACGCACCAGCGCATTGGCCAGCTGTGGATGCAGTTCCAGGGGCTCGGCAGGCTGCCGGACAATGCCGGCGGTAGCGGCCAGCCTGCGTTGCACATTGGTGGTGGGCATGCTCACTCCTTCCAGCCGACTTGGTAGAGTTTGCCGTTGACCTTGTCGAGCGAGGCGCGCACCACCGGCGAATGCTGGTAGATGTCGATGAACTTGGCCAGGCGCGGATCGTCCTTGCGCTCGGGCTTGATCACGAACTGGATCACGTACTCGGGATGGTCGAGGCCGTCGAACAGCAGCGCCGAGCCTGCGTCGAAGGTTTTGGACAGGCGAATGTAGGCCGGGTAGCCCTGCACCAGATCGGCGTCATCGTAGGCGCGTACCAACTGCACCGCCTCGACCTGGAGAATCTTCAGGTTTTTGGGGTTGGTGAGAATGTCCTCTTCGGTGGCCTTGTAGCCAACCCCCGGCTTGAGGGTGATCAAGCCAGCCTTGGCCAGCAGTTGCAGGCCTCGGCCGCTGTTGATCGGGTCATTGGCAATGGCGACGGTCGCGCCCTTGGGCAGTTCGTCGAAGCTTTTGTAGCGTTTGGCATACAGGCCGACGTTGTTGATGATGCCCGGCGCATACGGCACCAGATCGGTGCCAGCCTGGGTATTGGCGTTTTCCAGGAACGGCATGTGCTGGAAGTAGTTCACGTCGATGTCGCCGGCGGCCAGGCTGACGTTGGGTGCGATCCAGTCGGTGAATTCCACCAGCTTGACGGGCAGGCCCTGTTTCTTGGCTTCCTCCACGGCGCTTTCCAGGGGGATGGCGAAGGCGGCGGTGGTGCCGACGATCAGGGGCTTGTCATCGGCGGCATGGGCTGCGCCGGTTAGCAGAGTGAGCGCGAGCAGCAAGGTGTGTTTGAGCATGTTGGGTTTCCAGTGATTTTTGTGTTGTTTGAGGTGGCCTCTTCGCGGGTAGAACCCGCTCCCACATGAGCGTGCGCTCGTTGATTGTGGAAGCGGGCTTCCCGCGAAGAGGCCCGATCAGGCACCGCGCTTGTAACTGAAACCGGCATGCCCTTCAGGCAGCCCAGGGCCCTTACCGAAGACCTTTTCGCGCAATGTGCCCTGGGCATAGGCGGTCTTGTAGGAACCGCGCGCCTGCAGCACGGGAATCACCAGGTCGATGAAGTCGGCGTAGCTTCCCGGGGTTACCGTGCGGGTCAGGTTGAAACCGTCCAGGCCGGTCTCGGCGATCCAGGCTTCAAGTTCGTCGGCGACCTGTTCCGGGTCACCGACCAAGGTGATGTAGCGCCCGCCCAAGGCGTGTTGATCGAGCAGCTTGCGCCGGGTCCAGTCGTTGTTCTGCAAGGTCTTGGTGGCCGACTCGATGGCATTGCCCTTGACGTACTCAATGGGCTCGTCGAGTTCGTAGCGGGCGAAGTCGATTGCCGTAGAGGCGGCGAAGTGGGCGACACCGGCCTCGGCGCTGGCGTAGCTGCGGTACTCGTCATGCTTGGCCCGGGCCTGCGCCTCGGTGGCGGCGACGATCACCGTCAGGCCCATGAAGACTTTCACCGCCTGCGGGTCGCGACCGGCTGCGCGGGCGGCGTTGCGGACCTTGTCCACCTGCTCGCGGGTGGCCTGCTTGTTCTGCCCGCTGATGAACACGCACTCGGCGTGCTGACCGGCGAACTGCAGGCCGCGTGCCGAACTGCCGGCCTGGAACAATAGCGGCGTGCGCTGCGGTGAGGGTTCGCACAGGTGGTAACCCTGGACGCGGTAGAACTCGCCTTCATGCTCTACCTTGTGGACTTTTTCCGGCTGGGCGTAGATGCGCCGTTCGCGGTCCTCGATCACGGCATCGTCTTCCCAACTGCCTTCCCAGAGTTTGTACAGCACCTGCAGGTATTCGTCGGCCTGATCGTAGCGACGGTCGTGCTCCACCTGGTGGGTCAGGCCCATGGCCTTGGCGGCGCTGTCCAGGTACCCGGTGACGATGTTCCAGCCCACCCGGCCACGGGTCAGGTGATCGAGCGTGGACAGACGCCGGGCGAACAGGTACGGCGCCTCGTAGGTGAGGTTGGCGGTCAGGCCGAAACCCAGGTGGCGGGTAACCGCGGCCATGGCCGAGACCAGCAGCAACGGGTCGTTGACCGGCAGCTGGATCGACTCCTTGAGCGTCACGTCGACCGAGTCCTGATAGATGTCGTAGACCCCGACGATGTCGGCGATGAACAGGCCGTCGAACAGGCCGCGCTCCAGCAACTGGGCCAGTTCGGTCCAGTACTCCAAGGTCTTGTACTGGCTGGAGGTATCGCGCGGATGGGTCCAGAGGCCGTGGTTGATGTGGCCCACGCAGTTCATGTTGAAGGCGTTGAGCAGGATCTGTTTCTTGCTCATCAGATCGTCCCCCGGCGTGGTGGCAGCTGGTCGTAGAGGTAGTAGTTGCCGATGGCGTGGTACTTCCAGCGCACCGGGTCGTGCAGGGTGTGTACGCGGGCGTTGCGCCAATGCCGGTCGAGGCCGTGCTCGGCCAGGGTGGCCTGGCTGCCCGCCAGCTCGAACAGGGTGCTGCCGGCGGCCAGGGAGATTTCGGTGCTCAGCGCCCGAGCCTCGGCCACGGCAATCGAAGCGGCGCCGACGTTTTCCGCGCTGGGCTCGGCCTGCGCCTTGTCGAGCACCTCGCCGGCACGCTCGAGCAGGGCTTCGGCAGCATGCAGACGGATCGCCAGATGACCGAAGCTCTTGAGTGACAGCGGATCTTCTACAGCCTTGTCACTGGTTGCGTCGATCCATGGCCGAGTGCGGGTGCGGACGAACTGCAAGGCGTCCTCGAACGCCCCGCGGGCAATGCCGGTGTCGATCGCGGCATGCAGGATCTGCGCGAACGGGCCGACCGTGGTGGGCCGTTCGAACGCGCTTTGAAACGGCACGATGGCGTCGGCGCTGACCCAGACATTGTCGAACACCACCGAGCCGCTGCCCGTGGTGCGCTGGCCGAAGCCGCTCCAATCGTCGATGACCTGTACACCGGCACTGTCGGCGGGTACGAAAGCCAGTTGTTGCACGCCCTGTTCATCGACCACCGAGGTAGGAATGCACTGGGCATACAGCGCGCCGGTGGCGTAGAACTTGCGACCATTGATGCGCAAACCGTCGCTGTCGCGGGTCAGGCGCGTGGTGCGGTCATGGGCGGTTCGCGTGCCCAGTTCCGCCAGGGCGTTACCCAGCCGCTGGCCTGCCAGCACGTCGGCGTACAGGCGCTTTTGCTGCGCCGCGCTGCCGTTGATGCGCAGCACTTCCAGGGCATAGAAATGATTCTGTGGGATCTGCCCCAGCGAGCCGTCGGCGGCGGCCAGCAAGGCAATGACCTGGGCCAGGGTGACGTTGGACACAGCCGCTCCGCCGAATGCCTTGGGCACGCTGATGCCGCCCAGGCCAGAGCGCGAGAACAGCGCCAGTTCGCCATGGGGCAGCAGCCGTTCGCGGTCGCGCAGGGCGCTGTCGCGTTGCAACAGGGGAGCCAGTTGGCGGGCAACGTCCAGGGCCTGTTGGTCGTTGGCGATCAATGCGACGCCGTCGAGGGGGTGGGGCAATGAGCTCATGCTGATCTCCAGCGGTCTGGTCAAATCCAGGAATGGCGCGCAGGCAGGCTGCCGTTCAGGTGGTAGGCGCCGATAGCGTGGTATTTCCAGCGCACGGGATCGTGCAGGGTGTGCACGCGGGCATTGCGCCAGTGACGGTCGAGGTTGAACTCGGCGAGGCTGGCGCGGCTCCCGGCCAGCTCGAAGAGCTTTTCGCTGGCGTGCAGGGCGATTTCGGTGGTGATCACCTTGGCCTCGGCCACGGCGATCGACGCCTGGCCTGCCAAGGTGGCGTCCACCGGCGCGTGGCGAGTCTGGTCGAGCACGCGCGCGGCCTTGCGCAGCAGTGCCTGGGCCGCGTGCAGCTCCAGCTTCAGGCGACCGATATCGGCGATCACGAAAGGGTCGTCGCTGGCGCGCTCGACCCCGGCGTCGATCCACGGGCGGGATTTCTCGCGGACGAAGGCGATGGTGTCGTCGATGGCCGCAGCGGCAATGCCGGCGTCGATGGCCGCTTGCATCAGTTGCGATACGGCGCCCTGAATGTTCGGTTGTTGCGCCTGGCGCCAGATCTCCACGACATGGGTGGCGGGCACCTGCACGTGTTCCAGCACCACGGTGCCGCTGGCGGTGGTGCGCTGGCCGAAGCCGGACCAGTCGTCGATGATTTGCAGGCCGGGCGTGCCGCGCCGCACGAAGGCCATGACCAGGCGCTGGTGCTCATCCATGGCCTTGACCGCTACCCAGTGGGCGAACAGCGCGCCGGTGGAGTAGAACTTTTGTCCGCTGATCTGCCAGTCGTCTCCGTCGCGGACGATGCGAGTCTTGATCTCCAGGGTGTTGCGAGTGCCGCGTTCGGGGCCGCCATTGCCGATGCGCGCGCCTTGCAGCACGGCGCTGAACAGCGTCTGCTGCTGGTGCGCGGTGGCGGTGCCGCGAAGCATCTGCAGGATGCCGAAATGGTTTTGCGGAATCTGCCCCAGGGCCGGATCGGCGGCGCTGATCAGACGGAACACCTCGGCCAGGGTTTCGAAACTGACGTCCGGGCCGCCGAAGGCACGTGGCACGGTGATACTGCCCAGGCCGCTCGCGGTGAACTGCTCGATCAGTTGCCAGGGCAGCTCGCGGTGCTGGTCGCGCCGGGCGGCATGGGTACGGGCGCTGGCGGCGAGGGTTTGCGCGGCGTCGAGCGCGTCGAGGTCATTGCGCAGTATCTGCGCGGGCACGAGCGCCGGGCCGTGGTCGGCCGGCAAGGTTTGGGAGTGTTCGCGGGAAATCGAGTGGGTGACCATACCGTCCTCACGTCATGCACGGCGTATGTCGCCTTGCTTGGGTGTACGCAGGTCCGGTGGTCCGGTGTATATACCCTAATCGTTTGTTAAGTTTAAATGAACTAACGATTGGGAATATGGATAGATGGGTTTTTCCTTGGAGCCGTATAGTGACCCTTGCGGGCGCAGCCTCTGCGGTATACCAGGTACACCGCAGTGTGTTTTTCGCGGCCGATGACCGCTCCTACGGGGGGGCATCCGGTGATTCCCGTAGGAGCGGTCCGTGGCCGCGAAGGGGGCGCTGCGGTGTATCAGGCACACCGCAGTGTGTTTTTCGCGGCCGATGACCGCTCCTACGGGGGGCATGTGGTGGTTCCCGTAGGAGCGGTCCGTGGCCGCGAAGGGGGCGCTGCGGTGTATTAGTACACCGCAGTGTGTTTTTCGCGGGCAGAGGGCTCGCCGCCCGTCCCGCTCCCACAATAGAAGGTCAGGCGGGGCGGGTGAGGGTCTTGACGCCTTCGGCGGTGCCCAGCAGCAGCACATCGGCTGGGCGAGCGGCGAACAGGCCGTTGGTGACCACGCCGACGATGGCATTGATCTGCGTTTCCAGCGCCACCGGGTCGGTGATCTGCATGTTGTACACATCGATGATGATGTTGCCGTTGTCGGTCACCACGCCTTCGCGATAGACCGGGTCGCCGCCCAGCTTCACCAGCTGGCGCGCGACGTGGCTGCGGGCCATGGGAATGACTTCCACCGGCAGTGGAAACTCGCCCAGTACCGGCACCAGCTTGCTGCCGTCGGCGATGCAGATGAAGGTGGTGGCCACGGCCGCAACGATCTTCTCGCGGGTCAGCGCGGCGCCGCCGCCCTTGATCAGGTTCAGGTGCTCGTCGCTTTCATCGGCGCCGTCGACATAGAACTCCAGGTCACCGACGCCGTTGAGTTCGTACACAGGGATGCCATGGCCCTTGAGCCGCGCAGCGGTTGCCTCGGAGCTGGCCACGGCGCCGTCGAAGGCGCTCTTGTGCTGGGCCAGCGCATCGATGAAGCAATTGGCGGTGGAACCGGTGCCGACACCGACAACGCTCTTTTCGCCCAGCTTGGGCAGAATGAAATCCACGGCAGCCTGGGCGACGGCCTGTTTGAGTTGGTCCTGGGTCATGCAAGCTCCGCAGCGGCAGTTGGGGCTCTAGTGGTTGCGGCCCCGAAGCCACGCATTATAAGGGCAAAACCTTGGTTTTGCGGTGGTCGTTGGCTTAGACTCATCGGCCCCGCCCGTTATCGTCAGTGATGTCTGCCATGCTCGAACAGTACGTAAAGATGATCCTCACCTCGCGCGTCTACGACGTCGCGGTGGAAACCCCTTTGCAGCCCGCCGGGCAGCTGTCCGAGCGTCTGAACAACAAGATTCTGCTCAAGCGCGAAGACCTGCAGCCGGTGTTCTCGTTCAAGATTCGCGGCGCTTACAACAAGCTGTCGCAGCTCACCGCGCAGGAAGCAGCATGCGGCGTGGTCACCGCGTCGGCCGGCAACCATGCCCAGGGCCTGGCGCTGGCGGCGCGCGAGCTGGGCATCAAAGCCACCATCGTGATGCCCAACACCACCCCCGAAATCAAGATCGCAGGTGTGCGCTCGCGCGGCGGCATCGTGGTGCTGCATGGCGATTCGTTTGCCGAAGCCCTGGCCCACTCGCTCAAGCTGGTGGACGAGCAGGGCATGGTCTACATCCATCCCTACGACGACCCCTACACCATTGCCGGGCAGGGCACCGTGGCCATGGAGATTCTGCGCCAGCATCCGGGCGATCTCGATGCGATCTTCGTACCGGTGGGCGGTGGCGGGTTGATCGCCGGCATTGCCGCGTACGTCAAATACCTGCGGCCGGGCATCAAGATCATCGGCGTCGAGCCGGACGATTCCAACTGCCTGCAGCAGGCCATGCACGCTGGGGAGCGCGTGGTGCTGCCGCAGGTCGGGCTGTTCGCCGATGGCGTGGCGGTGGCGCAGATCGGTCACTACACCTTCGAGATCTGCAAGGACCACGTGGACGAGGTGATCACCGTCAGCACCGATGAGATCTGCGCGGCGATCAAGGACATCTACGACGACACCCGTTCCATCACCGAGCCTGCGGGCGCGCTCGGGGTCGCCGGGATCAAGAAGTACGTCGAGGCCCGAGGCGTGTCGGGGCAGACCCTGGTGGCGATCGATTCGGGTGCCAACGTCAACTTCGATCGGTTACGCCACGTGGCCGAGCGAGCCGAGCTGGGCGAGGGCCGTGAGGCCATCATCGCGGTGACCATCCCCGAGCGTCCGGGCAGCTTCAAGGCGTTCTGCGAGGCCATCGGCAAACGCCAGATCACCGAGTTCAACTATCGCTACCACACCGGCCATGAAGCGCACATTTTCGTCGGGGTGCAGACCCATCCCGAGCGCGACCCGCGCGCGGTGCTGCTGCAGACCCTCGAGGCGCATGGCTTCCCGGTGCTGGACCTGACCGACAACGAGCTGGCCAAGCTGCACATCCGCCATATGGTCGGTGGCCATGCGGTCAGGGTCAGTGACGAGATGGTGCTGCGCTTCGAGTTCCCCGAGCGTCCGGGGGCACTGTTCAACTTTCTCGACAAGCTGGGCGGGCGCTGGAACATCTCGATGTTCCACTACCGCAACCATGGCGCCGCCGATGGGCGTGTGGTGGCTGGGTTGCAGGTGCCCGAGGATGAACGCCATCTGGTAGCCGGCGCGCTGGCCGAGATCGGCTACCCGTTCTGGGATGAAACGGATAATCCGGCGTACCAGTTGTTCCTGGGGTAGTGATGCGGTGCACCGGCTTGAGTCCGCGGTGTGCCATTCGCGGGCAGAGCCCGCTCCCACAGGGGCGATGGGGTGTGCCAGTGGTTACAGGGGCAGGTCTCGCTGCGCTGAACTCGATGGCTGCTACGCTTGTCGATGATGCATCGTAATGACCCACGGGGATCACGCGTCATGGAAAGCCTGGCGGTTCTGAAAATATTCCACGTCGCTGCCACTGTTGTGCTGCTGGGCAGTGTGGCGGCCGTCATCTACCGAGCCTGGCGCAGCTGGAAGGGCGGCGACCGGCTACCGTTCGCCAGCACCCTGCAACGGCCCTGGGTGTATGCCTGGCTGGTCATGGCCCTGAGCCTGGTGAGCTTTCCCGTCACGGGATGGTGGCTGGTGCACAGGGTCGGTTGGCCTTTGGGGCAAACCTGGATTCTCACCGCTGCGGTGCTGTATGTGATCGGCGGTGGGGTCTGGTTGCTGCTGATCAACCGGGTGAACCGCCTGCGCTTCGCGACTGGGTTGAACGAAGGCGTAATCGCGGCCAAGCGCCGCAATGTGTTGATCATCGCAGCGGTGGCCGTAGTGGTGTTGCTGTCGATCATCGGCTTGATGGTGACCAAGCCTGCCTGAGGCAAACCGCAGCGCATTCTTCGCGGCCGATGACCGCTCCCACGGTTGGTCCCGATCCCTGTGGTAGCGGGCTCTGCCCGCGAAAAGAGCGCCGCGGTGTATCAGACAAACCGCAGCGCATTCTTCGCGGGCAGAGCCCCCTCCCACAGTTAGCAGCTATCAGCGCAGCGAGAGTTCTTTCCAGCCGCGGCGTTTGGCTTCCTCATGCAGGCGTGGGTCCGGGTCCACCACCACCGGGTGGGTGACCTGCTCCAGAAGAGGCAGGTCATTCATCGAGTCACTGTAGAAATAACTGTCCTGCAAGTCGTAGCCGTTTTCCTCCATCCAGCGATTCAAACGCGTCACCTTGCCTTCCTTGAAGCAAGGCACGTCGAAGCTGTGCCCGGTGTAGCGGCCGTCAACCATTTCGACTTCGGTTGCCAGCAAGGTCTCCACCCCAAGCCGCGCAGCGATCGGGCCAGTGACGAAGCGGTTGGTAGCAGTGATGATCACCAGCTTGTCACCCGCATCGCGATGCTGTTGCAGCAAGGCCGCGGCCTTGGGCAGCATGATGGGCTCGATGCAATCGCGCATGAATTCGCGATGCCATTCATCCAGTTGCGCCACGTCGGTCGCCGCGAGGATTTCCAGGGTGAAATCCAGGTACGCATTCAGGTCCAGGCGGCCGGCCAGGTAATCCTCGTAGAACTCATCGTTGCGTGCCTTGTACGTGCCGGCATCGAGAATGCCGCGTGTGCACAGATAGTCGCCCCAGGCATGGTCGCTGTCGCCGCCGAGCAGCGTGTTGTCGAGGTCGAAGAGGGCCAGGCGCATGAAATGACTCGCATGAAGTAAGGAAAAGGCCCACAGAATACGGACTTTTCACATGCGTGCACATAAGCTACGCGGCGTCGTTGCTGCCTTCACAGGCTTTGTGGAACAATGCCAGAACATGCGTTTACGAGGTTGTTGCCGTGATCGACCCCGATGGTTTTCGCCCTAACGTTGGCATCATTCTTACTAATGACGCCGGTCAGGTGCTATGGGCTCGGCGTATCAATCAGGACGCCTGGCAATTCCCGCAAGGGGGGATCAACCCTCAGGAAACGCCGGAAGAGGCCTTGTACCGCGAGCTGAATGAAGAAGTCGGGCTGGAACGCCAGGATGTTGAAATACTTGCCTGCACCCGCGGCTGGTTGCGTTATCGTCTACCCCAACGCCTGGTGCGTACGCACAGCCAACCGTTGTGCATCGGCCAGAAACAGAAGTGGTTTCTGCTGCGCCTGGTGTCCAACGAACAGCGCGTGCGCATGGACCTGACCGGCAAGCCCGAGTTCGATGGCTGGCGCTGGGTCAGCTATTGGTATCCGCTGGGCCAGGTGGTGACATTCAAGCGCGAGGTCTACAGACGCGCGCTCAAAGAGCTAGCCCCGCGCCTTCTTTCGCGCGACTGACGACGGAGTTCGACCCCGAGCCATGCTCAATACGCTGCGCAAGATCGTCCAGGAAGTCAACTCCGCCAAGGATCTCAAGTCGGCGCTGGGGATCATCGTGCAACGCGTCAAGGAAGCCATGGGCAGCCAGGTCTGCTCGGTGTACCTGCTGGATCTGGAAACCAACCGTTTCGTCCTCATGGCCACCGAAGGCCTCAACAAGCGTTCCATCGGCAAGGTCAGCATGGCCCCCAACGAAGGCCTGGTGGGCCTGGTGGGCACGCGCGAAGAACCGCTCAACCTGGAAAATGCCGCCGGCCACCCGCGTTATCGCTACTTCGCCGAAACCGGTGAAGAACGCTACGCGTCGTTCCTCGGCACGCCGATCATCCACCACCGGCGTGTGGTGGGGGTGCTGGTGATCCAGCAAAAGGAGCGGCGTCAGTTCGACGAAGGCGAAGAAGCCTTCCTGGTCACCATGAGCGCGCAACTGGCGGGCGTCATCGCCCACGCCGAAGCCACCGGTTCGATCCGCGGCCTGGGGCGCCAGGGCAAGGGCATCCAGGAAGCGCGTTTCGTCGGCGTGCCCGGCTCGCCCGGCGCGGCGGTCGGGACCGCGGTGGTGATGCTGCCGCCGGCCGATCTGGACGTGGTGCCCGACAAGAGCGTCAGCGACATCGATGCCGAGCTGGCGTTGTTCCAGAACGCCCTGGAAGGCGTGCGCAACGACATGCGCACCCTGTCGGCGAAACTGGCCACGCAGCTGCGCCCCGAAGAGCGGGCCCTGTTCGACGTCTACCTGATGATGCTCGACGACGCTTCGCTGGGCAGCGAAGTGACCAACGTGATCAAGACCGGGCAGTGGGCCCAGGGTGCGCTGCGCCACGTCGTCACCGAGCACGTCAACCGCTTCGAATTGATGGACGACGCGTATCTGCGCGAGCGCGCCTCCGACGTCAAGGACCTGGGGCGGCGCCTGCTGGCCTACCTGCAGGAGGCGCGTCAGCAAACCCTGGTCTACCCCGATAACACCATCCTGATCAGCGAAGAACTGTCGCCGGCAATGCTCGGCGAGGTGCCGGAAGGCAAGCTGGTGGGCCTGGTGTCGGTATTGGGCTCGGGCAACTCCCACGTCGCCATTCTGGCGCGCGCCATGGGCATCCCCACGGTCATGGGCCTGGTCGACCTGCCGTATTCCAAGGTCGACGGCATCAAGATGATCGTCGATGGCTACCATGGCGAGGTCTACACCAACCCCAGCGACATTCTCAGCAAGCAATTTGCCGATGTGGTCGAGGAAGAGCGGCAACTGGCGCTGGGCCTCGATGCCTTGCGCGAGCTGCCCTGCGTGACCCTGGACGGCCACCGCATGCCGCTTTGGGTCAACACCGGCTTGCTGGCCGATGTGGCCCGTGCCCAGCAACGCGGCGCCGAAGGTGTGGGGCTGTACCGCACCGAAGTGCCATTCATGATCAACCAGCGCTTTCCCAGCGAGAAGGAACAACTGGCGATCTACCGTGAGCAGCTGGCGGCCTTCCACCCCCTGCCGGTGACCATGCGCAGCCTGGACATCGGTGGTGACAAGTCGCTGTCGTACTTCCCCATCAAGGAAGAAAACCCGTTCCTGGGCTGGCGCGGGATCCGCGTGACCCTCGACCACCCGGAAATCTTTCTGGTGCAGACCCGCGCCATGCTCAAGGCCAGCGAGGGCCTGAACAACCTGCGCATTCTGCTGCCGATGATCTCCGGCACCCATGAGCTGGAAGAAGCCCTGCACCTGATTCACCGGGCCTGGGGCGAAGTGCGCGACGAAGGCACCGACGTACCGATGCCGCCGGTGGGGGTGATGATCGAAATTCCCGCAGCGGTGTACCTGACCAAGGAACTGGCGCGGCAGGTCGATTTCCTCTCGGTGGGCTCCAACGACCTGACCCAGTACCTGCTGGCCGTGGACCGCAACAACCCGCGCGTGGCCGATCTCTACGACTACCTGCACCCGGCTGTGCTGCAGGCCTTGCAGCACGTGGTCACCGAGGCGCATGCCGAAGGCAAGCCGGTGAGTATCTGCGGCGAGATGGCGGGCGATCCGGCGGCGGCGATCTTGTTGATGGCCATGGGGTTCGACAGCCTGTCGATGAACGCCACCAACCTGCCCAAGGTGAAGTGGATGCTGCGCCAGGTGAACCTGAGCAAGGCCAAGGAGCTGCTGGCGCAGTTGAGCAAGATCGACAACCCGCAAGTTATCCACAGCTCGCTGCAACTGGCCCTGAAGAACCTGGGCCTGTCGCGGATGATCAATCCGAGCACGCCGAAGAAGCACTGAGGCGTGCTGCAAGCGGTGAAGGCCGCAACGGCATCCCTGCAGATCAAATGAAACACCGCAGTGCTCGTTTCGCGGCCGAAGACCGCTCCTACAGTAGATTCTGTATCCCCACGCTTGCCACTAGTAGCCTGTCCCAGGCTCCACCAGACCTGCCATAGGTTCATCCCGTTGATGCCGACGGATGTTGTCCAGCAGCACCTGGAATGCCGAATGCGGATCGGTCATGGCGCCGATATGTGGCGTGAGCCAGATGTTCGGGTGGCTGAGGAAGGGGTGATCGCTGCGCGGCGGCTCTTCTTCCAGCACGTCGACGATCGCATGGGCCAGATGGCCTGAATCCAGCGCGGCCAGCAGGTCGCTTTCCACCAGATGGCCGCCGCGGCCCAGATTGATCAGGCTGGCGCCGGCCGGCAGCGCGGCGAAAGTCTGCGCATCGAGGATGCCGGCGGTGTCGGCGGTCAAGGGCAACAGGCACAGCAGGATGTCACAGCTGCCGAGAAAGTCCGGCAACTGCTCGCGGCCGCCATGGCAGTGCACGCCGGGCAGTGTCTTGAGCGTGCGCGACCAGCCACTCAAGGCAAAGCCGAACGGCCGCAGCGCATTCAGTGCCGCCTGGCCCAGATTGCCCAGGCCCATCACACCGACGCGGCGCTTGCCGGCTTCCAGCAGCGGATGGATCGCCCATTTGCCCTCGCGCTGTTGCTGCAGATAGGTCGGCATCTGGCGATGCAGGGCGAGCACGGCGAAGCCGGTGTACTCGATGATGCCTTGGGCAATGCCAGGGTCGAGCATGCGCACTACGCTGACCGACCCGGGAACGTGCGCAAGGTCGAACTGATCCACCCCCGCCGACGTGGCGAAGACCACCTGGAGTTGGGGGAATCGGTCATACAGGTCCGCTGGCGGCTGCCAGGCGGCGAAATAGCGGACCTGCGCCGGGTCGCCGATGTCCGGCCAGAAACGCACGGGAATATCCGGTGCATGCTGGGCGAACAGTGCCTTCCAGGCCGATGCACGCTCGTCGGGGACTTTGAACAGCAGCGTCATAAGGTGGGTTCTCATGGACCATCGGGGTTTACACCAACGATGCCAGATCGCTACGCAACATTCTTCCGAATCGAGCGGGTGAAACAGAACAAGTTGACCGTAGCAGCGGTGCTGTGTGGGAGCGGGGCTCTGCCCGCGAAAGGGCCGGTGCGGTGTGTCAGGGGTACCGCGGCGTTTGGTTCGCGGCCGATGACCGCTCCTACGAGCTGCGCAATCCCTGTAGGAGCGGCCTGTGGCCGCGAAAGGGGCGGTGCGGTGTCAGGGGTACCGCGGCCTCAACAGGCGGCAGCGATGGCTTCGCCCAGGGCGCGGGTGGTGCCGGTGCCGCCGATGTCGGCGGTCAGCGGTGCGTGTTCTGGGCCCATGGCCAGGACCTTTTCAATGGCCGCCAGAACCGCCGCGCCAGCCTCCGGATGGCCCAGGTGTTCGAGCATCATGGCGCCGCACCAGATCTGCCCGATGGGGTTGGCCACGCCCTTGCCGGCGATGTCCGGCGCCGAGCCGTGTACCGGTTCGAACAGGCTGGGGAAGTTGCGTTCCGGGTTGATGTTGGCCGACGGCGCGATGCCGATGGTGCCAGTACAGGCCGGGCCAAGGTCGGAGAGGATGTCGCCGAACAGGTTGCTCGCCACCACCACGTCGAACCAGTCCGGATGCAGCACGAAGTTGGCCGTGAGAATGTCGATGTGGTACTTGTCGACGTTCACTTCCGGGTACTTCTTGCCCATCTCGACCACGCGCTCGTCCCAGTACGGCATGGTGATGGCAATGCCATTGGACTTGGTCGCCGAGGTCAGGTGCTTCTTCGGTCGGCTCTGCGCCAGCTCGTAGGCAAACTTGAGAATGCGGTCGACGCCGACCCGGGTCATCACCGTTTCCTGCAGGACAATCTCGCGGTCGGTGCCGGGAAACATCTTGCCGCCCACGCTGGAATATTCGCCTTCGGTGTTCTCGCGCACGACCCAGAAATCGATGTCACCAGGCTTGCGATTGGCCAGCGGTGCCTTCACCCCAGGCATCAGCCGGCAAGGGCGCAGGTTGACGTACTGGTCGAACTCGCGGCGGAACTGCAACAGCGAATCCCACAGCGACACATGGTCGGGCACCACGTCGGGCCAGCCCACGGCGCCGAAGTAGATGGCGTCGTAGCCCTTGAGCGTTTCGAACCAGTCGTCCGGCATCATTTTGCCGTGAGCCAGGTAGTAATCGGCGCTGGCGAAGTCGAACCAGTCCCACTGCAAGTTCAGGTCGTAGCGGGCCGCCACGGTACCCAGCACACGGACCCCTTCGGGCATGACTTCCTTGCCGATGCCGTCACCGGGAATCACTGCAATCTTGTAATTGGACTTGCTCATGGTGCCACTCCACGGGTTGATGAACTTGCCGACTCAGTGTAATCAGGGTGTGCGGATTAATAATTGGCCTGGCGGTTAAGCCATTCTTAGATTCAGGTAAAGAATCCATGAGCATGATCGATGACCTGAGCTTCTTTCAGCAGGTGGCCACCCGCGCCAGCCTGACTGACGTAGCCCGGCATCTTGGCCTGTCGCTGCCAGCGGTGAGCAAACGGCTGAGCCAACTGGAACAGCGCCTGGGTGTGCAGTTGCTGCAACGCACCACGCGACGCTTGTCGCTGACGCCCGAGGGTGTGCTGTACCTGGAAGGCGGGCGGCCTATCCTGCGTCAGCTCGATGAACTGGAAAGCGCGCTGGGCACGCGTCAGCCGACCCTGCACGGGCGACTGCGGATCAACGCCACCCTGGGCTTCGGTCGCAGGCATCTGGCTCAGGTAGTCTCGGCATTCGCGCGCCTGCATCCCGAGCTGGAAGTATCCCTGGAACTGAGCAGCCAGCCCATGAGCCTGCTCGATGATCAGTTCGACCTCGGCGTGTTCATGGGCGAGCCGCCCGATTCGCGGCTCATCGCCGTGCGCCTGCTGGAGAATCCGCGCGTGCTGTGCGCAGCACCGGGATACCTTGAGAACATGGCTGCACCCCTCCGGGTGGCCGATCTGGCCGCCCACAACTGCATCGTGCTGCGTCAGTTCGGCAGCGATTACGCCATCTGGCGCTTCCGCAAGGATGGCCAGGACTACGCGCACAAGGTGACCGGGACGCTGTCGAGCAATGATGGCGAGGTGGCGCTGGGGTGGGCGCTGGACGGCCACGGTTTGATCCTGAGGTCGCGCTGGGACGTGCAGGCCCATTTGCAGAGTGGTGGGCTGCAGGCACTGCTGACCGATCACCAGGCACCGCAGGCCGACGTGTTTGCGATGTACCAGCAACGGCGCCATACGCCCCAGCGCATCACCGCATTCGTGCATTACCTGCGCGAGGCGCTGGGCCAACGATTGCCGTTTGCGGTCGGTGACCTGTAGCAGCGGCGCGAGCCGCGTCCGGCCTCGACGCGGTGGGGCAGATGTACCGCGGCGTTGGTGGCGCGGCTCGCGCCGCTGCTACAGGGTAGGCGTGCCGGGGTGGGTATAGATAACCTGAAATCATGGTGGTACTGACTAATGGTGCATTGTCGCGCAGGCTTCGCCTCTTGTACCTTCCAGCGGTCCCGCTCGGTCAAACAAAAATACAGAACCGGTGCAAACATGGGCTACCCGTCGAGGTTTTTGTCGCTGCCGAATTAATCTACCCCCAGGATGATTTGCCATGAAAACCTTGTCTTTCGGTTCTGTCCTATCCCTGTTGTACGTGGCCATGGCGTGTTCCACCAGCGCCCAGGCCGAGCAGATTACCTTCGTCTCCCAAGGTGGCGTGTATCAGGAGGCGCAGACCAAGGCCATCCTCGACCCTGCCGCCAAGTTGCTCGGGATAACCATCAAGCAGGACAGCGTTCCGGACGCCTGGCCCATGGTCAAGGCCCAGGGCGAAACCGGCAAGCCGGTGTGGGACGTGATCGACACCCCGCCTTCGAACTGTATCCGTGGCGGCCGCGAAGGCCTGATCGAGCCGCTGGACCTGGCGAAAATGCCTAACGTCAAGGGCATGCCCGAGGCCTATCGCACGCCTTACTCGGTGGCCTACGAGTTCTATTCCTCGGTACTGGGCTACAACACCAAGAGCCTGAAGAAAGTACCGCAAAGCTGGGCCGACTTCTGGAACGTCAAGGACTTCCCCGGCACCCGCGCATTGCGCAACGACCCCATGGGCACCCTGGAAGCGGCGCTGATTTCCGACGGCGTGCCGCGCGACAAGCTCTACCCGCTGGACGTCGATCGTGCCTACAAGCGCCTGGCCCAGATCAAGCCGGACATTGCCGTGTGGTGGAGTTCGGGCGGGCAGTCGGCGCAACTGCTCAACGACGGCGAAGTGGACATGCTGATGATCTGGAATGGCCGCGTGGGCGCGGTGAAGAAAGACAACGCCGATGTCGACTTCACCTACAACGACGGCATCTTGCAGAACACCCAGCTGTGCATTCTCAAGAACGCGCCGAACCTGGCCCAGGCGGTCAAGTTCGTCGACACCGCAGTGTCGCCCGATCTGCAGGCCGACCTGCCCAAGTACATCGATTACGGCCCTGGCAACCCCGCCGCGTTCGCTACTGGCAAGCTCAGCGCCGAACGGGGCAAGGAACTCCCAAGCTCGCCGGAGAACGCCGCCAAGCAGGCGCTGATGTCCGAAGAGTGGTGGTCGTCGGCTGACGGTATTGCCGCCAAGGACCGCTGGTTGAAATTCGTCCAGTAAGGCGGCCGCAAGCGTGATCGACTATCTGATTCTCGGCGGCGGCAGCGCGGGGTGCGTGCTCGCCGCGCGGCTGTCCGAAGACCCCAGCAAGCGCGTGTGCCTGGTGGAAGCCGGGCGTGACATTGCGCCGGGCAAGATGCCCGCGGCCATCGCCAGTCGCTACCCCGGCCGTGCCTATCTGGATGGGCGCAACATCTGGCAGCGCCTGACCGCACGCATGTCCACCCAAGGCAGCCGCCGCTATGAGCAGGCGCGCCTGCTCGGCGGCGGATCGGCGATCAATGCGCTGATGACCAACCGCGGGGCGCCGGATGACTACGACGAGTGGGGGCGGCTCGGTGCCGAAGGCTGGAGCTGGGAAAACTGCCTGCCGTACTTTCGCAAACTGGAAACCGACTGCGATTTCAGCGGGCCGCTGCATGGCAGCGACGGACCGATACGGATCCGGCGTACGGCGCCGGCCTTTCTGTCGCCCTTCGTGAAAGCGGTCATGGGGGTATTGGCGACTCGTGGCCTGCCCACCCGCCCGGACCAGAATGGGCAGTGGCAGGATGGCGTCTACGTGGGTGCCATCGGTGTCAGCGAGCAGGGTGAACGGATTCCGGTGTCGGTGTGCTATCTCACCGACGAGGTGCGTGCCCGCCCCAACCTGACCCTGCGCACGGAGTGTGTAGTGGACCGCGTGCTGTTCCGCGGCACCCAGGCGGTGGGCGCGCGTCTGCTGGGCCAGGCCGGCGTGGCCGAGGAAGTGTTTGCCGGGGAGGTGATCGTCTGCGCCGGGGCGATTCACAGCCCTGCGTTGTTGATCCGCAGTGGCGTTGGCCCGCTGGACCAATTGCTCGATCTGGGCGTGCCGCTGGTGGCCGACCGGCCGGGCGTGGGTGGCAATCTCATGGAGCATCCGTCGATTGCCGTGTCGGCGCTGCTGACGGCGCAGGGACGAACACCTCACGTCGACGAGCATCACGAGCAGGCCATCGTACGCTTTTCATCCGGGTTGCCGGGCACGGTGCCGGGTGACATGCACGGTGCGATCCTGTCGCGTTCCGGCTGGCACTCGGTGGGCTACCGGCTGGGCACGATGTTTTTCTGGGTCAACAAGTCCTACTCGCGAGGGCGGGTGCAGGTGACGTCGCTGGATCCGTTGCAGGAGCCCGAGGTCAGTTTCTCGATGCTGTCCGAAGCCCGTGACCTGCAGCGGTTGAAGCAGGCCCTGCGCATGGGTGCCGAGACGCTGTCGGCACCGGGGCTGGGCGGTCTGCGCAGTGTGGTGTTTCCATCCAGCTACTCGCCGCGGGTGGCCAAGGTAGCGATGCCTGGCCGTTTCAATGCCCTGCAGCGTGGGCTGTTGAGCGTGCTGCTGGACATCGCCGGCCCCTTGCGCGGGCTGTTGGTGCGAGGCCTGGTGACCCAAGGTGTGACCCTGGAAAAGTTGCTGGCCGACGACAAGGCACTGACGGCGTTCGTGCGCGCCAATGTGGGCGGCACCTGGCATCCGTCAGGCACATGCCGCATGGGCCGCGCGGAGGATCCCCAGGCAGTGACCTCGAGTGACGGGCGGGTGATCGGGGTAACGGGATTGCGGGTGTGCGATGCGTCGTTGATGCCGTCGATTCCATGCGCCAACACCAATGTGCCGACCATCATGATGGCCGAGCGTATCGCCGATCTGATCAAGGCGGGGTGAGGCCGCGTTCCTCCAGGCAGGCCGCGGCGTCTGGTTCGCGGCCGATGGATGCCCCTACGGGTTGCCGGTCAACGGTAGGAGCGGTCCTTGGCCGCGAAGGGCGCGCTGCGGTGTGTCAGGTACCCCAACCCACGATACCCTTCACCTCTAGAAACGCCTCCAACCCCCATTCGGCGTATTCGCGGCCATTGCCCGATTGCTTGTAGCCACCGAACGGCGCCGCTGCGTCCCAGCTGGGATAGTTGATGTAGACGCTGCCGGCGCGCATCTGCAGGGCCACCTGGCGTGCCCGCGCAAGGCTGGCCGACTGCACGTACGCCGCCAGCCCGAACACACTGTCGTTGGCCATACGTACCGCGTCCTGCTCATCGGTATAGGGCTGGATCACCAGCACCGGGCCGAAGATCTCCTCACGGGCAATCGTCATCTGTGCATCCACCCCGGCAAAGATCGTTGGCTGCACGTAATACCCGAGGTCCAGCCCGGCCGGCCGGCCCAGACCGCCACACACCAACTGCGCCCCTTCCTCGATGCCGATGGCGATCATCCGCTGGATTGCCTGGTATTGCCGGTCACTGATCACCGGGCCCAGGGTCGTGGACGGGTCGTCGGGCGCGCCGACTCGATGGGCCGATGCCGCCGCGCGAGCGATCGCCACTGCCTGGTCGTGCAGCGCGGCGGGTACCAGCATCCGTGTGGGCGCGTTGCAGGACTGGCCACTGTTGCCGAAACACCCGTTGACCCCTGCCGTCACCGCTGCGTGCAGGTCCACATCGTCGAGCAGGATATTAGCCGACTTGCCGCCCAGTTCCTGGTGCACCCGCTTGACCGTCGGTGCGGCCAGCCGCGCCACTTCCACGCCGGCCCGGGTGGAGCCGGTGAACGACACCATGTCCACGTCGGGGTGACTGGCCAGCGCTGCGCCCACGCCAGGCCCGTCACCATTGATCAGGTTGAACACGCCCGCCGGCACTCCGGCGCTGTGCAGCACTTCGGCAAAAATGATGGCGTTGATCGGCGCGATCTCGCTGGGCTTGAGCACCAGGGTGCAGCCGGCGGCCAGTGCCGGTGCCACCTTGCAGGCGATCTGATTGATCGGCCAGTTCCAGGGCGTGATCAAGGCCACCACGCCGACTGGCTCTTGATTGATCAGCGTGGTGCCGCGCCGGGTGCGGAACTCGAAGCTGTCCAGGGTGCGCAGCATCTGCTCCAGGTGACGCTTGCCGATACCGGCCTGCCAGTCATGGGCCAAGGCTCGCGGTGCGCCGACCTCCTGCATGATGGCCGCGGCAATGTCGTCGTAGCGGGCCATGAACGACTCGAGGATCCGTCCGAGCAGCGCCTTGCGCTCGGCCGGAGTGGTAAACGCAAAGTCGGTAAAGGCGCGTCGCGCCGCCGCGACCGCCGCATCGACATCGGCCTGTTCACCCAAGGCGATTTCGGTAAACGCCTGCTCGCTGGCCGGATTGATCACCGCCAGGCGCCGCGCGCCCGACGGCTCGACCCATCGTCCGTCTATATAGAACTTCAACGCGTTGTCCAAAATTCGCTCTCCACCAGTGATAAAAAAGGCCGATGCGCCTGCGTCCCCGTAGCAGCGGCGCAAGCCGCGTCCGAGTTCGCTGCGGGGAAAAAGGAGTTACGTGCCGTCAGAATAGGAACGGTTTTCCTGTCAGGGCAATTTACTAATAGTTTTCCCAGGCATAAACTCAGGTCATGTCCAACCTTCGCAGAAAACTGCCCAGCTCCGGCTCCTTGTTCGTTTTCGAGGCAGCCGCCCGTTGCGGCAGTTTCACCCGTGCGGCCGACGAACTCTGCGTCAGCCAGCCTGCCGTGAGCCGCATGCTCTCGCGCCTGGAAGAACACCTTGGGGTACAGTTGTTCGAACGCGTTCGTGGCGGCGCGCGGCTCACCGAAAGCGGGACCCTTCTTTACCGCCGCGTCCAGGAAGGTTTCGACACCATCGAATCGGCCATCGGCGAAATCTCGGCCCGCGCTACCGGCATGGAAACCATCACCCTGTCGGTGTCCACCGCGTTCACCACACACTGGCTGATGCCGCGCATGAGCCGTTTCAGCGAGCGCTTTCCCGCGGTGGACATGCGTTACCAACTCATGTCCGGGCGCATCGGCGGGCCGTTGATGGATGTCGACCTGGGCATGCGCTACCTCGACGCCGGCAGCGTCAAGGCCGCAGACAGCCTGGTTCTCCCCGAGATCACCCTGCCCGTGTGCAGCCCGCAATACCGTGCCGGCGTACCGAGCGGCAAGGGCAAGAATGCAATGCCTGCGCTGATCCACATGGACAACCAGGACCGTACCTGGGCGGCGCCTTTCGACCAGGGTGGACGCGCAGACAATGCCCTGGTGTTCTCCGATTATGCGGTGGTGGTGCAGGCCGCCTTGCTTGGCCAGGGCATGGCCCTGGGCTGGCTCAACGTGGTCTCGCACTGCCTGGCCAACGGGCAGTTGCTGCCGGTGGGTGACGAGGTCACGGTCAGTGCCCGGCACTGCTGCCTGGTGACACCGGCCAACCGTCCGAGCCGCCCTATCGTGGAAAGCGTGCGCCAGTGGATCATCGAAGAAATGCAGGCCGACATCATGCGCGTCGACGCGCTTTACCCACAGTTATGCCTGGCACGGAAGATCGCGGAGGCGTCATGAACACAGGTATGCCGCCATCGCGGGAAAAACAGTAGGTTATGCCCTGAGGTAAGGACAAAACAGAACATATGGCGATTCACCCGGCTGATAATTGAACCACACCTTGCACCTTCCCCTGGTTCATCATGCGGAGCGCCCTATGTCATTCAAGCAGTTCAAAGCCCTGACGTTCGATGTCGTCGGCACCCTGATCGATTTCGAAGCCGGCATTCTCAACCATGTGCGCGAAGTGGCAGGCGAAGCGGGCAAGGCGTGCAGCGACGACGACATTCTGAAGGCCTACCGCGATGCCCGCGCCATGCCCGATTCGGGCTGGTGGCCGGATGACCTGGAGCGCTGCTATCACTTGATCGCGCGCCAGCTCGGCTTGCCGGACAGCGACGAATACGCCCGCGGCCTGGCGTTGGCGGTGGAAAACTTCCCGGCCTTCCCCGACTCGATCGAGGCGCTCAAGCGTCTGCACAAGCACTTCAAGCTGGTGGCCACCACCAACTCGCAGATCTGGGCCTTGAACCACATGGCCAAGACCCTCGACGAGCCGTTCGATGTGCGCGTGACCGTCGACGATGTGCGATTCGAGAAGCCCGATCCGCAGTTTTTCGCCTACACCCGTGGGGTGCTGGCCACGCAGGGCATCGTCTTCGAAGAGATTCTCCACGTTGCGCAGAGCCAGTACCACGACATTGGCGTGGCCATGCGTCTGGGCTACCAGACCTGCTGGATCGAACGTCGCCACGCGCAGAAGGGCAGCGGCGGCACCCTGGAATCCGAGCACACCAAGCCGCACTACCATTTCACCTCGTTGGCGCAACTGGCCGACGCGGTCGAACAGGAACTGGGCTGACAACAGCGGCGCTTGCTCCGAGCGCCGCCTTCTGGTGGAAACCGGCTATGACTGCGAAGAGTTTATGGGCGGCCACCGCCCGACCGGCCCCGGCCCTGCAAGCATTGCACGGCGAGCGGCAGTGCGACGTAGTGATCGTCGGTGCCGGCTACACCGGGCTGTCTGCGGCTCACCACATTGCCCTGAGCGGCCGCGAGCCATTGATTCTGGAAGCCAATACCCTGGCCTGGGGCGCCAGTGGCCGTAACGGCGGCGTGGTGTCGCCCAAGTTTCGCGTCGGCTTTCCTGCCCTGATGCAGCGCTTCGATCGCGACACCGCTCTGCACATGTACCGCACCGGTTATGCCGCCGTGGACAGCCTGGTGGAAATGATCGACAGCCTGGGCATCGAGGGCGCGCAGTTGCACATGGGTGGGCACATTGCCGCGGCCCACAACGAACTTGCCCTGACCGGACTGCGCAACACCGCTGACTGGATCAAGCGCGAAACCGGCGGCGAGTCGTCGCGCATGATCGACGCGGCGCAGGTGCGGGAAATGACCGGCTCGACCCTTTTTCACGGCGGGCTGCTGACGCCGAAGGCGGGCGGCATTCACCCGCTCAACTACGCCCGGGGCATGGCTCACAGCCTGAACGAGCGCGGCGTGAAGATGTTCATCAACAGCCCGGCGTTGCAGGTTCGCCAGGAAGGCGACCGGATCATCGTGCAGACGCCCCAGGGTCGAGTCAGTGCCAGACAGGTGGTGTATGCCACCAATGGCTATTCCGACCAGAGCGCCGCGACCGATACTCTGCACCGACGGCTTATTCCCTTTCGTAGCGCAATCATTGCCACTGCACCACTGTCGGCCGACGTATTGGCCACGCTGATGCCCGGCGGCCAGGTCTGTGGCGACACCAAACGCATGCTGCGCTGGTTCCGGGTGGTCGGCGACCGGTTGATCTTCGGCGGCCGCGGGGCGTTCGGCAAAGACGATTCGGACAGCGCCTTCGCCACCCTGCAACGCAGCATGGGCGTGGTGTTTCCGGTCCTGCGCGACCAGCCCGTGGCGTTTCGCTGGTCTGGGCTGGTGGCCATGACCCTCGATTACCTGCCCCATGCAGGTCAACTGGACGCGCGCAGCTTCTATGCCATCGGCTACAACGGCGGTGGCGTGGCGATGTCCACCTACATGGGCAAGCAACTGGCAGCCATGACCGCGGGCGAACCGGTGCAACTGGGCCTGCTGGCGGGCGACACGTTCAAGCCCATTCCCCTGCATGCCTTTCGCGCGCCGGGTGTACGCTTGGCGGCAGGTTGGCAACAACTGCTGGATGCCATCGGCCGCTGAGCCGCGAACTTCTTCATTGCCAAGACGAGACCTATGCCCCCGATCCTGCATTATTTACAGCCCGCCATCGAACGCCGTCTACCCGTCGCCGCCTTTGCGTTGCAGGACGACCCCCTCGCGGCCGGCCGTACCGTGCATTTCCATGACCCCCACACGGGCTACGCGGTGGGCGCCTCGACCAGCGTCGGCGCCAATTTGTCGATCGATGATTTTCCCTGGGTCGAACTGGGGATTGTGGAGGCCGGCGAGCTGACCCTGCAGGGCGAGGGCTTCGACCTGCGCCTGAAGGCTGGGGATTGTTTCGTGGTGCCTCGTGGTGTGGCAGTGCGCTGGCAGCATCGCGGGCAGCTGCGTCGCCTGTTCATGGCTTTCCCCGGCTTGCCGCCGAGCACTGACATGCCTCGCACGCCGCTGAAGATCGACTTCGCTCAATCACTGCCGCCCAGCGATCCGCCGTCGGCAACAGTGCTGCTGACCCCGGCTCCGAAAGCCTGGAGCGCAACGCTGTTCAGCGTGGCCAACCTGCGTATCGGCCTGTGGCAGTGCGAGGCCTACGCGCGCAAGCAGGTGCAGCCGGCCTACAGCGAGCTGATGTTCATTCTGGAAGGCGCAGTGACCTTGACGCCCGAGCAGGGCGACGCCTGCACGGTCAGCGCCGGCGAGGTCGTGGTGGTGCCGGCGGGGGCGACCAATGCCTGGTCCAGCGAGCAGACGGTGCGCAAGGTGTTTTGCATATTGAGTTGAGACGGCGTAACGGCCGGACGCGGCATGGGATGTAGGGTGGGCGGACGTGAACATCGGCCTGTAGCAGCGGCGCAAGCCGCGTCCGGGGTCACCGCGGTGCGTGAATCAAACCGCGCGCACCAAACTGCGCAACGGCACAGCGCTCTTGAGCACCGGGCTCTTGATGACGATGTAGCTGAAATACTTGTCGATACCGATGTTCTTGTCGAGGATCGACTCCATCAGCTCCTGGTAGTGCTGGATGCTGCTGCACAGGAACCGCACCAGGTAGTCATACCCGCCGCTGATCAAATGGCATTCGAGCACCTCGTCGATGTTGCGGATGCTCGATTCGAACTTCACGAAATCGGCGCGTTTGTGGTCCGACAGTGTCACCTCGGTGAACACCGTGACGGAGCTGGCGAACTTGGCCAGATTGACGTGCGCTTCATAGCCACTGATGTAGCCCGCCGACTCAAGGCGTTTGACCCGTTGCAGGCAGGGGCTGGGGGACAGGCCAACGGCTTCGGCGAGGCTGACGTTGGTCATGCGCCCGTCCTTCTGCAGCTGCACCAAAATATTGATGTCGATGCGATCCAGTTTCGTTGCAGCATCCATGGGGTGGACCTCGTCAAGTCAAAGCATGAACGTGGGCCTCAGGCGTGCAATGCCGTTTGATGGGCATGGGCGAGGTCCGCAAGGCTGGCGTATTCACAGCGCTTGCCGTCCAGAGCCTGGGGCGAAAGATTCCATGGCTGGCGGTGGTCACGGTGCAGGGTACACACCGGAAAATCCACGCGCAGGTTCCAGGGGTCATCCGTTTCGGTACTGCGCACCGGCAGCAACTGCGAGCGCTCCAGGCCCAGGCGCTGCAGCTCGGTGGCGAGGCTGCTGTGCCAGTCATCGTTGCAAGGTTCGATGACCGCATCGAATGCCACCGGCAAGCGTTGGGTCAGGGCGCCGACATCGATGCCGTGGGGTGGGGCGATCAGTATCAACCGGTAGAACTTGCTCAGGTACTGCAGGGCGCCGGGGGCGTCTTCGAAGATCGGCCAATGGGCCGACGAGCTACCGAAAGCCACACTTTCATCCCAGCCGGGAATCACATGCAATCGGTGCGCCATGCGCTGGTACAGCTGGCCGTGGAACGCACTGGCACTGGGGTTGCCGCCCGCCTGGCCGAGCTCCTGGGCGATGGCGCGGTAGGCCGTCAGCAGTTGCGCGTCACTGCCGGGAGTCTCGCTCTGCACCGACAAGGGTCGCAGGCCTTCGAGAATGCCCCGTTCACGGTCGACCAGGGTGGCATAGGAGAACCCCAGGGCCTTGTACTGTGTGACTTTCATGGATTGCTCCTGAGCGACGGTATGAAGGGCTTCCCTGCAGACTCCTACAGCTTTTCCACCGTAGGAGCGGTCGGTGGCCGCGAACAGCGCGCCGCAGTGTGCCAGGTGTACCGCGGCGCATTTTTCGCGGCCGCTGACCGCTCCTACGTTTGGACCTGATCCCTGTAGGAGCGGTCGGTGGCCGCGAACAGCGCGCCGCAGTGTGCCAGGTGTACCGCGGCGCATTTTTCGCGGCCGATGACCGCTCCTACGTTTGGCCCTGATCCCTGTAGGAGCGGTCCGTGGCCGCGAAGAGCGCGCCGCCCGCCCCGCTCCCACAGTCAGGCCCCGGCTTTTGCCAATGCCGTGTCGAGCATCTGCAAGGCTTCTGCCACCTGCTCGGCGCTGGTCACCAGCGGCGCGAGGAAGCGGACCACGTTGCGATACAGCCCACACTTGATCACCAGCAACCCCGCCTGGCGCGCTTGGTCGATGACCCGCTGGGCCAGATCGGCATCGGCGCTGTGCCCGGCATCGTCCTTGACCATCTCGATGGCCAGCATGAAGCCCAGGCCCCGCACATCACCGATGCGCGGATAGCGTTTCTGCAGCCCCAGCAAGCCCTCGCGCAACTGCACCGCACGCTGCTCGCCCTGCGCCAGCAGGTCTTCGTGCTCGAACAGGTCCAGCACCGCCAGCGCCGCCGCACAGGCCACGGCGTTGCCACCGTAGGTGCCGCCCAACCCACCGGGCGTCGGCGCATCCATGATCTCGGCCCGGCCCACCACCCCCGACAGTGGCATGCCACCGGCCAGAGACTTGGCCACCGTGACCAGATCCGGCTGGATACCCGCATGCTGGAAACCGAACATTTTCCCGGTGCGGCCGAATCCAGCCTGGATTTCATCGGCGATCAACACGATGCCATGCTGCGTGCACAGCGCACGCAGCGCCTGGAGAAACTCCACCGGCGCGGCCAGGAAACCGCCGTCGCCCTGCACCGGCTCGATCAGGATCGCCGCGACCCGATCCGGCGCCACGTCGCTGGCAAACAGCTCGTGCAACTGCGCCAGGGCGTCGTCGCTGCTGATGCCGCGATAGGCATTGGGGTAGCTGGCGTGATAGATCTCCGCCGGGAACGGGCCGAAATTCTGTTTGTAGGGCTGGCTCATGCCGGTCAAGGTCACCCCCAACAGGGTGCGTCCGTGGAACCCTCCGCGAAACGAAATCACCGCAGGCCGCTGGGTGTAGCCGCGGGCGATCTTGATCGCGTTTTCCACCGCTTCGGCGCCGGAGGTGAACAGCACGCTCTTGTAGTGCTCGTCCCCGCCGACCAGCACGTTCAGCCGCGCGGCCACGTCGATGTAGGTCTCGTAGGCCGCCACCTGAAAACTGACATGGGACACCTTGCCCACCTGGCTGCGCACCGCCTCGACCACAGCGGGGTGATTGTGGCCGACATTGAGCACGCCGATGCCGCCGACGAAATCCAGATAGCGCTTGTTGTCCACATCCCACAGCTCGGCACCCTGGGCGCGCGCGGCCACTATCGGGTGCGCGGTGGCGATGCCACGGGGCACGTGTTGTTCGCGCAGGGCCAGCAGGCGTTGATTTTCGGTCAGTGCAGAATTCATCTCGATCTCCGTGAGCGCCGAGCGTGGCGGGTGATGTGATCAGGATAAGGAGTGGCGCAAATCACAAGCACCGAAGTTGTGGGTTTGGCTGGGGTGTTTGCGTTTTTTTTGCGGGTGGGGCGGTAGATTCGGTTGTTTGGGTGGTGGGGTGTCAGTGCTGGCCCCTTCGCGGGCAGAGGGCTCGCCGCCCGCCCCGCTCCCACAGTTGTGCAGGTCCTTGTGGGAGCGGGCTCTGCCCGCGAAGGGGCCTGCACTGACCTCCTCAAACCCCGGCGCGCGGCACCACGATGGTGTCTTCCGGATGCAGGCGCATGAGCATCGGCGAGCCGATCGGCGGCAGGCTCAGGTTGCCTTCGTGGTGGCTTGGCTGGCGCAGGCTGACGGTGGGCCCACCGTCCAGATCGACGAAGACCTTCAAGCTTTCGCCCTGAAAGACGATGTCGGCGACGCGCCCGCTCAGACGGTTCCATTCAGGCCCGGCGCTGGCGCTGTCCAGCAGCAGCTTTTCCGCTTGCAGCGCCAGGAATACATCGCCCGTAGCGGGCACCGGGCGCGTGGTGCGCAGGGCCGTGGAGCCCAGGGTCAAACCGTTGTTCGCGCTGCGTTGCAGCGGCACCAAGGTGCTTTCGCCGATGAAGCTGGCGACGAAGTCGTCCGAAGGGTGGTCGTGCAGGCGGCGTGGCGTGTCGACCTGAACCAGTTGCCCGCCGCGCATGATGGCGATGCGGTCGCTCATGGTCAGCGCTTCACGCTGGTCGTGGGTGACGTAGATCATGGTCGCGCCCAGGCGCTTGTGCAGGGCGCGCAGTTCGATCTGCATGGTCTCGCGCAGCTGCTTGTCCAGGGCCGACAGCGGCTCGTCCATCAAAATCAGTTTGGGTTCGAAAACGATGGCCCGGGCCAGTGCCACGCGCTGGCGCTGGCCGCCGGAAAGCGCGGCAATCGAGCGCTCTTCGTAGCCACTGAGTTCCACCGTGGCCAGGGCCTGTTTGACCCGCTCCCGGCTCTTGCCTGCGCTTTCGCCGCGGGCACGCAACGGGAAGGCCACGTTCTCGCCCACGGTCATGTGCGGGAACAGCGCGTAATTCTGGAAGACCACGCCGATTTCGCGCTTGTGCGGCGGCATCAGGGTAACGTTGCGCTCGCCGAACAGGATGTTGCCGGAGCTCACCCGAATGAAGCCACCCAGAATGCTCAGCAAGGTGGTCTTGCCCGAACCCGAGGGCCCCAGCAGCGACATGAATTCGCCGGCTTCCACCTTGAGATTGACGTTGTCCAGCGCCTTGAGGCTGCCGTAGTGCTTGCTGACCTGGTTGACGCTGACCGATTCGAAACCTTCAGTGAAATTCATCTGTGGTGCTCCAGAAAATGCTGAATAGGTGGTCATGGGTTACCTGACAATCCGCGCTGCCCGCCGACGCGGCTCGCGCCGCTGCTACAGGAGAATGCGATCGACAAGGGAATGCGATCTTCTGTAGCAGCGGCGCGAGCCGCGTCAGGGCCGTCATGCGATGCCGATGCCCGACACAGATCAACCCAACCCACCGATGTGCCAGGCCTTCACTTCGAGAAATTCATCCAGGCCGTACTTGGATCCCTCGCGGCCGGTGCCCGACTGCTTCACGCCGCCGAAGGGCGCCACTTCCATGGAGATGATCCCGGTGTTCAAGCCGACCATGCCGAACTCAAGACGCTCGCCCACGCGCCAGGCGCGGCGCATGTCCTGGGTGAAGTAGTAGGCACCCAGGCCATAGGGCGTGGCATTGGCCAGCGTCAGCGCTTCGTCCTCGGTGTGGAAGCGGAACAGCGGCGCCACGGGGCCGAAGGTTTCCTCGCTGGCCAGCAGCATGTCGGCGTTGGCGTCCAGCAACACCGTGGGCTGCACGTACAGGCCATCGTTTTGCGGCAACCCACCAATGGCAACGGTAGCGCCTTTCTCCACGGCATCGCTGATGTGGCGGGCCACCTTGTCCACTGCCGCAGCGTTGATCAACGGGCCGATGGTCACACCCTCGGCCAGACCGTCGCCGACTTTCAGCTCGGCCACCGCCGCCTTCAGGCGTTCGGCGAAACGTTGGTAGATGCCGTCCTGCACCAGAATGCGGTTGGCACACACGCAGGTCTGCCCGGCGTTGCGGAATTTGCTCTGCATGACGCCGGCAATGGCCAGGTCCAGGTCGGCGTCATCGAACACGATGAACGGTGCGTTGCCGCCCAGCTCCAGGCTCAGGCGCTTGATGGTCGTCGCGCACTGGCTCATCAACAGCTGGCCGACGCGGGTGGAACCGGTGAACGACAGCTTGCGCACGGCCGGGTTGCTGGTCATCTCGCCGCCCACGCCTGCCGGCAGGCCGGTGAGCACGTTGAACACCCCGGCCGGAATGCCTGCGCGTTCGGCCAACACCGCCAGGGCCAGGGCCGACAGCGGGGTCATCTCCGACGGCTTGACCAGCACCGGGCAACCGGCGGCCAGGGCCGGTGCGCACTTGCGGGTGATCATGGCGTTGGGGAAATTCCACGGGGTGATCGCCGCGACCACGCCGATCGGCTGCTTGAGTACCAGGATGCGGCGGTCGGCAGCGGGTGAAGGAATGGTGTCGCCATAGATGCGCCGCGCTTCCTCGGCGAACCATTTGACGAAGCTCGCACCGTAGGCAATTTCACCGCGCGACTCGCCCAGGGGTTTGCCCTGTTCGGCGGTCATGATCAAGGCCAGGTCTTCCTGGTTGTCCATGATCAGTTGGTACCACTTCTCCAGCAATTTGGCGCGCTCGGCCGCAGGCACTTCGCGCCAGGTGACGAAACAGGCCTCGGCGGCGGCAATGGCGCGCCGGGTTTCGGCTGCCTGCAAGGCCGGTACGTTGGCGATCACGCTGCCATCGGCTGGATTGGTCACGGCAAGGGTGGCGCCGTCATCGGCGGTGATCCACTGGCCATTGGCGTAGGCGCGCTCGACGAGCAGGGAAGGGTCACGCAGTGAATGCTTCAACATGATCAAGGTGCCTTTGCAGTCCGAACGATGGACCTAGTGTAGAAATGTCCACGCAGCGGGCGATGCCGAGATGGGGCACGCGGCGCGGCGCGGATGCTGAATTGCGGTGGGGTGGCGGCAGGCTGTGCTGGGGGGTGTTACCCCTGCTTGTTCCGCCCAGCCACCACCACCAGAATCAGCGACGCCAGAATCAGGATCGAACTGATCGCCGCAATCGTCGGGTCGATTTCGTCGCGCAGTGCAGTGAACATGCGCTTGGTCAGGGTCTGGTTGTCACCCCCGGAAATGAACAGCGCTACCACCGTTTCATCCAGCGAAGTGATGAACGCGAACAGGGTTGCCGAAACCACGCTGGGCTTGATCTGCGGCAAGGTCACCGCCATGAACGCGCGAAAGCGGTTCATGCCCAGACTGCGCGCGACCATCTCCTGCGACATGTCGAAATTGCGCAGCCCGGCGAGCAGGGCAATGATCACGTAGGGCAGGGCCAGCATGATGTGCGCCAGTACCAGGCCGGTCAGCGAGCTGATCAGCCCCACCCGCGCGTAGACGAAGAACACCCCCGCCGCGATCAGGATGATCGGCACCATCATGGGCAGCAGCAACACGATCTGCAGGGTGCGGATGACCTTCAGGCTCGAGTTGTTGATGGCGTAGGCCGCGGCCATGCCGATCGGCAGGCTCACTGCAGTGGTCACTACGGCCGTGATCAGGCTGACCCGCGCCGCCGACATCCACTCGGCACTGTGGAAGAAGGCTTCATACCAGCGCAGCGACCACTCCTTGGGCGGGAACTGCAGGAAGCGCGCCTCGGAGAACGACATCGGTACCACGATCAGCACCGGGATGATCAGGTACAGCAGAATCGCCGCGACCAGCACGGTGAACAGCACATGCGACAGGCGTAGCTGGCGCAGGTAGGCAAGCGTATTCATCAGCGTGCTCCCAGGATGCGTTCGATGGGGATGAAGCGGTTGATGCCCCAGAAGATCAGGAACACCACGAACAGCAGCACCAGGCCCACCGCACTGGCGGCGCCCCAGGCGTGATAAAGCTCGACGTTGCGCTGCACCAGCATCGACACCAGGATGGTGCGACCGCCGCCCAGCAGTTCAGGGGTGATGAAGAAGCCCAGGCAGATCACGAAAACCAGGATGGAACCGGCCATCACACCCGGCGCCGCCATCGGCAGGAACACCCGGCGAAAGGTGTAGAAGGGTTTGGCGCCCAGGCTTTCGGAAGCCTGCATCAGGTCCTGGGGAATCTTCTTCATCACCGAATACAGCGGCAGCACCATGAACGGCAACATCACGTGTAGAGTGCCGATCACCGTGCCGGTGGTGTTGTGCATCATGTTCAGCGGTTGGTCGATGATGCCCATGTCCAGCAGCGTCTGGTTGACCACCCCGCGCCGCTGCAGCAACACCAGCCAGGCGTAGGAGCGCACCAGCACGCTGGTCCAGAACGGCAGGATCACGCAGATCAGAATCAGGTTGGCCCAGAAGCCCTGCAGGCGCGAGGCGGCGTAGGCTATCGGGAAGCCCATGACGATGGACAGCAGGGTCACGATCAGGCTGATCTTGAACGTCAGGTAGAACGTATCCCAGTAGATGCGTTCTTCGAAGATGCGCGCGTAGTTGGCCAGCGAAAAGCCGTCTTCGGTCTGTACCGACTGGAACGCCAGCCAGCACATCGGCAGGATCAACAGCACCACCACCATGAACAGCGCCGGGGCGAGCAGCAGCAACATCGAGGTATTCTCCCGACGTTCCTCGCGCGCCAGGGCATCGGCATTGCTTGCAGGCGGCTCGCTGTGGGCGTCAGGCATGGATTTGGCGAGATAGGCGTTGGACATGGAACGATTCCTCACGGCCGAGCGCCGGTGAAACAGCGCAAGCAGCTTGTTGTTGGTCGGTCATGGCGACCCTCAAGGTTCAATGTACCGACTCAGCCAAGAACGAAACGGGCTTAAAAGGCCTGCGCCGGAGTGGTTTGTTTCGTATTGAGGGTGGGCGACAGCAGCAACTGCGTTGGCCCCTTCGCGGGCAGAGACCCGCTCCCACAAAGGCAGCGCTCAGGTGCCCCGTTTCAGAGGCAGGCTTCAGGCATACTTCTGTGGGAGCGGGGCTCTGCCCGCGAAGAGGCCCGCCCTGGCACGCCTACTTTTTCTGCACAAAGGCCAGCCAGCGCTCTTCGGCCTTCACCCCTTCCTGCGACGCCCACCACTTGGCCGACAGCAGCGCCTGACGCGAGATGTTTTCGGGCGAAGACGGCAGCTTGGTCGCGCGTTCGGCAGGAATGGTGCCGGTCTTGAACGCCTCGGGGTTCAGCGGGCCGTAGTCGATGATCATCGGCAGCGCCGCCTGCAGCTTGGCGTCGATGGCCTCGTTGACGAACTTCATCGCTGCCGTCCGGTGCGCCGTACCCTTGAGCACGCACAGCGAGTTGGTTTCCAGCACGCCCTGGTTGTAGTCGAAGGCTACCGGCGCACCGTCGGCCTGCACCGCCGTGATGCGACCGTTCCAGGCCTGGATCATGTCCACCTCGCCGTCACTGATCAACTGCGCCGACTGCCCGCCGGACGTCCACCAGGTGGCAATGTGCGGCTTGATTTCCTCGAGCTTCTTGAAGGCCCGCTCCACGTCCAGCGGGTACAGCTTGTCAGGCGCCACGCCGTCGGCCATCAAGGCAATCTCGAGGGTGGGGCGCGGCAGGTTGCGCAGCGAGCGCTGCCCCGGAAATTTCTTCGTGTCCCAGAAATCCGCCCAGGTCCTGGGCACGTTGTCGCCCTTGAAGGCATCGGTGCGATACGCCAGCACGGTGGAGTAGCTGATGTAGCCGACGGTGTAGTCGTCCTTGAGCGCCGCCGGAAGCTGCGCAGCGTTCGGCACCAAGGCTGGGTCCAGCTTTTCGAACAGGCCTTCGGCCTCACCGCGCAGGCAATCGCCGGTGGGCAGGTCGACCACGTCCCAACTGACCTTGCCGCTTTCGACCTGGGTCTTGATGATCGGGTAGGCCTTGGGCGAGCTGTCCTGCCTGAGGGTCAGGCCAAGCTTCTTGGCCGCCGGTTCGAGGATGGCCTTGCTCTGTGCCTCCTGGTAGGCACCGCCCTGCGATACGAAGGTAATGTCTTCTGCCCAAGCCTGCCCGAAGGCGCCGACCAGCAGTGCAAGGCTTGCGAACTTGAATGCGCGCAGTGGCGTCGGTGTCATGTACGGGACTCCTGAAGGTTGGCAGGTGGGAGGCGAGCTGGTTGTTGTCGCTCGGTCGTTCTGCTGGACCGCTGCTGTCCAATCTACCGCCAGGGGCTGCGCGCAAGCGGCCACAAATCGGCGCCGTCGAAGCGTTTTATTGCGAAAACACCGAGTGGCGCAGCAGGAACTGTTTTGCCCACAGGAAGCTATCGAGATGAGTGAAGAGCGCGCTCCCCGCGCAGGGATTTTTTGCACTCTGCAGGTCAGGCCGGGTCTGCTCTTAACCTGCCCCTACAGAAGGTCTTCGTCATGATCACCGTTCACCACCTGAACAATTCACGCTCGCAACGCATCATCTGGCTGCTGGAAGAGCTTGGCGTGCCTTACGAGATCAAGCGTTATGAACGCGACACCAAGACCAACCTCGCGCCAGCCGAACTCAAGGCCGTCCATCCGTTGGGCAAATCGCCGATGATTCAGGACGGCCCGCACACCATCATCGAGTCCGGCGCCATCGTCGATTACCTGATCCGTCGTCACGGCCAAGGCGCCCTGCAGCCTGACCCGGCCAGTGCCACCTACGACGAGTACGTGCAGTGGCTGCACTTCGCCGAAGGCTCGGCCATGCTGCCGTTGATGCTCAATCTGTACGTCGGCCGTCTGGGCGAAGCCGGCGCGCCGCTGCATCCGCGCATCGAATCCGAACTGGACAACTACCTGGGCTACCTGAATACCGCCCTCAGCCTGACGCCTTACCTGGTGGGTGAAGAACTGACCGGCGCCGACGTGCAGATGAGCTTCGTCGGCGAGTTGGCCAAAGCCCAGGGCAAGCTGGACGCCTACCCCCACCTGGCTGCCTGGGTCGAGCGCCTGCAAGCACGGCCGGCGTATCAAAAAGCGCTGGAGCAGGGCGGCGAGTACAAGTTCGCCAAGTGAACACGCGACGCGCCTCAGGCCGGTAGCAGTTTCTTGCAACCGTCCTTGCGCGTCGGGTACTGCGCGCACTTGCGTGCCAGTAGCTTGACCTGTGCGTCGTCCTTGAGCCGTTGGTTGGCGGCCAGCTTCTCGGTGATGAAAAGCTCTTCGGAGCCCAGTGTCCTTTCCGCTTGGGCAATCAGCGCCAGGGCTGCGCGTGGATCGTCGTTGCGCAGATGGTGAGCGATCATCAAGTCATACAGCTCAGGGCTGGCCAGTGACCAGTCTTTGATCGACTGCAACTCGATCAGCGCTTCGCGGCGTTTGCCCTGCGCCATGTCGACACTGAAGGCGGCTCGACGGATGCCGGGCTGGTCGCGTACCGCAGACGTCAGCGCCCGGTCGCTGAACAGCTGCGCTTCGCGCAGTTTCTTTTGTTCAAGTGCCACGGTCGCCGCATAGGCGTCCTTGTAGGCTTGCAGCGACGGTGCGACCGCGCCAGAGGCCCGCAATCGCTGCCAGTCATCGGCATTGACCGGCGCACGTCGTTGCCCATCGTACTGGCGTTGCAGGTACTGGCGCAGTTCGGTATCGCGGTCCAGCGGCGACATGTGCGAGCGCTGGAAATACTGGCCTGCGGCAGTGATGCCGGTGGCCAGCCCTTGATTCAAGGTGACTTCCACCTCCTTGACCAAGCGATCGACCTGCAGGTTCTGCAACGACGCCTGCATGGCTTCCTTTCGCTGCGTGGCAAAGCTGCCGAGCAAGGACTTCTGCTTGCCCTGGAAATCGCTCAGGCGCTGCAGGCTGTGGCTGGCGGCGCGCGGAGCATAGCCGGCCTTGATCATCAAGTCGGCACCCAGCAGATCGGCCTGGTCCTCTTGGCTGCGCCCCCAGGCCGTGCTCCAGATGTTTTCCGAGAAGCTGTTCACCAAGGCCGTATACAGCACCGTATTGCCCACGGTTTTCTGCATGCCCTGCGGGTCCTTGCTGATGAACTTCAAGCTGCCCGAGCTACGGTTCACTCCGGTGTCAGCGATCATGGTCGCGAGCACCACCGAGGTTGCCACGTTGCTCAGCACAGCATTCTGCTGCTGGAACGCTGCCCGTCGATCATGATGGTGCAGCAGTACGTGGCTCATTTCGTGCCCCAGCATCGCCGCGATCTCGTCCTCGCTCTGGACGTTGTCGAGCATGCCCAAGGGGACGAACAGATTGCCGTACGGGTCGGCCGATGGCCCGAAACCGTAGCTGTCGATGACCTTCACCTGCAGAGCGGGCAACTCGCCTGGCCAACCTTTGCCGAGCCTGCCGACGATGCCTTGCAGGTACGTCTGCAAAGGTGGAATGAGCACCACATTGTGCTGGCGAATTTCCCCGGCCGGGACCGCCATGCCGTCATAGCTCAGGCGCTGTGCGCTGACCCGTTGCGGGTCGAGCCTGTAGTACTGGCGTACATCCGCCGTGTCCAGATAGCGTCCTTTGACCTGGGATTGGGTAGAAGGCCCTACCAGGTTCATGAATGCAGCATCTGCGCCCTTGAGCGTGCCACAACCACCGAGCAGCAGGCAGGCCAAGGCGCAAAGGCTGGTGTGCAAAGCCCGGTCCCTCACCGTCCCGGCGCTCATGGTTTGCTGCAGCCAGAACCGAAGCCGATGGTCGAGGCGTTCCGGGTGTCGGCCTTCTGGCTGATGGGCAGGCTTTCGCAAGGCGTGGTAACGATCTTGCCTTCGCTCAAACGCAGGTCCATGGTGTCCAGCCAGACTTTGCGTCCGCCAAGCTCGACCTGTACCTGATCCAGATTCGGGTGGGTGGCCAACACCTGCAACGGCGGCTTGGGTGCATCCTTCACAGGCAACCTGCCCTGAGATTTGCCATGCTCGTCGAGCAATGTCAGCGGATCGGCTTCATAGGCGTCGACGGTGGTGGCCAACACACTCGGGCTGCACAGCGCTGCCAACAGCAAAAACGTGATTCGGGTCATCCTTGAGTTCCTTCTACAAGTGAAATACGAGCGCGCCTGCGCTGGGCGAAATAACGCACGAGCGATCGCCATCGCCGCTTGGCAAACAGGCTGATCGGCGCTGAGATGATTGAAATCGACAACACGGCAATGGCCAGGACATTGGCCGGGCTGATGTTGTTTTGCCACAGTCCCCAGCACAGCACGGCCAGTGCTGCCTGGACGATGGCCCAACTGAACAGGGGGGCGCGCCACGCTTTGGCGCGACGATGGCGGCGCCGTCGATACCAGGCACGCAGACCGACGATGACGATGACGAAACCCAGTTGCACCAGGTCCAGCCAACTGATCGATAGCCAGAAATAACTGTCCGGATCGCGTTGATACGCATCGTGGTAGGTCACCAGGTTGTCCAGCGCCATGGCGTGCAGGTACACCCCTGGCAGCAGGCCGTGCACCGGCGTTTGGGTAAGGTCGCCGGCCGAGGTGATCTGAGCCCCCACCAGCACCAGTTTGTCGCTGAGCAACTGCCGCAAGAGCGCACGGTCCTCGGGCGAATTGGCTTCCAGGGCGCTGGCCTTGAGGGTGAGGGTATAGGCACAAGTGGCCTGGCCGCTGTCGCCGAACTTCCAGAAGATCGCCTGCCATAACTGGGCATACCAGGCGTTGCCCGCTACCGAGCATTCCGCCACCGAGGTGGCCAGCGATTGCAGGGGTGACAGTGCCCTTCCCCAGCGCAGCGCGATGGGTGCGCGTTGCGCTGCCTGGGCTGCATCGACAGGCAGCCCGGTACATTCGCGGTCGCGACAAAACTCGCGGTACAGACCCAGCGCTGGCGTTTCGATCAGCCCCTGCGACGTCTCGACGGCCAACGGGTATCGGTCGCCGACATCGCTCCACTTCACCAGTGCACGACGGCTCATCTGGTCCAGCGCCGCCAAAGCGTTGGCCTGACCGTCGACACCGCGGGTCTCGCCGGTGTTGGCCAACAGAAGCGAGATGCCCTGTTCTCGATAGCGCTCGAAGACATTGACCAGCAGTTGGCTGCCGTTGTCGGCATCATTGAGTGAGTGGTCGTGGCTGTACATCAAGTCCACGAAGACCGCCCGCGGTTTGTAGGCCAACAGACGCCTGAATAGCTGGCTTTGCTGCGCATAGGGCAGGGGCCAGAAGGTGGCGTTGCGCATGAGGTAGGCGTCGTCGATCAGCACGACGACCACCTGCTGCTGCCCAGTGTCTGGGTAGCTGCTGGCGGCGATGCGATTGATCCACTGCGAAGACGCAGCGTCACTGGAGCTGGAAAGCCCGAAGGGGTCCAGCAGTGCGATGCAGCCTATGAACAGGCCGAGCAGCACCTGCCCCAGCCAGAATCGAAAATAGTTAGCCTTCATCCGTGGCCTGATCAGCGAATCCCTGTGTGTCGGCTTTGTAAAGGAATTGGACAGATGATGTCAAGGCGATGGCAGGCTGAGCCGCGTAGCGACGAGTACGCCACCAAGAAGTTTCGCGAGGACAACCCAGGACCTACCATGCATTCGTCAAGGCCCTGGCTGAAGCTGCCGACTTCGTCTAGACGGAGTTGAGGGCAGAGCAGTCAAGACACGGAAGCGGCAAACGGCTCGATCAGCGGTTGCTCGCGGTGCTCTGCCTGCCATAGATCCCAATCAGCCTGAACGGCCAGCCAGGTGCGTGCTTTGCCGATTCCAGCACGCTCCAGGCGAACGGCCAGGTCCGGGCTGATGGGGGCATGACCGTGCAAGATCCGTGAAAGGGTTTCCCGGGCATAGCCCAAGCGCCGGGCGAACTCCGCGATCTTGATGTCCAGGGCCGGAAGTACATCTGCCAGCAACGCTTCGCCGGGATGAGGAGGGTTGTGCATAGGCATGGCGCAGTCATCCTTAGTGATAGTCGAGGTAATCGAGCAGTTCGACGTTGCCGTCCTCGAAGCGAAAGATCAGCCGCCAGTTGCCGCTCACCGTTACCGACCAATACGTCACGAGATCACCCTTGAGTGGATGTAGCCTCCACCCAGGCATGTCGACATCGCCAGCATCAATGGCGCGCTCCAGAATCGGCAAGATGCGAGCAAGGCGTTTGGCATGATCAGCGCAGATACCCTTGGTTGATCCGGTTTCGAAGAAAGCCTTCAGGCCCTTGTGTCGAAAGCTTTTTATCATGCTTATTCCGTGATGTAAACGATCACGCTTCCTGCGTATCGGCATCTCAGAGTAACGACATTGTGAGAGGTCTTCGAACACCCGGCTGTTTCCAAATGTGGTCTGGAGCCAAGCGCCCGGTACAAAAAAGCCCCGTCCATCACTGGCGGGGCCTGGGCCGATCGCGTTGCGATTTACTTCTTCTCGGGCGCCTTGATCTCGTCCGGTACGTCCGAGGACAGCGCCTGGTGGCGGTCCTCGGTCACGCGCTTCTCACGGGCCTTGTCGTGTTCTTCGGCGGCTTCGGCTTTTTCCTCGGCGGCTTGCGCAGGCTTGCCTTCGGCTTGCTTCTGGGCGGCGGCTTCGGTGTGCTCGTTGGCTTTCTGCACATGGTCTTCGGAGGTCTTGTCACAGGCCGCCAGGCCCAGGGCGGAAATCATCAGCAGAGCGAGGGAAAGTTTCTTAGGCATGGAGGTGCAACCATTGTTCGGAGTGAACCCCTTTGAAACCGGCGCACGGCGATTGGTTCACCGCCAATCCCGTGCGCGACGCTCTGCCGCAGGCGCTCAGCTCACGTTCAAACGGTCGAGCAGGCTGTACCAGGCCACGCCTGCGCCGATGTAAAAGCGTTGCAGGCCATGCATGGGCAGCTTCTGCAGAGGGCTCACCGGGTAGGCAAATTCGGCACGGCTGTCGCACAGGCTGGCAGCCAGTTGTTGTCCCAGGCTGGTACACAGGGCGATGCCGCGGCCATTGCAACCCAGTGCCAGGGTCAGGCCCGGCGCGGGTTGGTGCACGTGGGGCATGAAGTCCCGGGTGATGGCGATGCGTCCGGCCCAGCGGTACTCGAAATCCAGCTTGCCCAGCTGCGGGAAGAGCAACGCCAGCGAGCGTTCCAGATGGCCGAAATCCTGAGGTGCGTCGGGATCGCTGAAGGTGCCGCGGCCGCCCATCAGCAACCGTCCGTGGCTGTCCTTGCGAAAGTACAGCAGTAGCCGCTGCGCCGTGGACACGGTCTCCTGTCCGGGCAGAATGCTCTGTGTCGCCGCCCCCTGCAGCGGCCGGGTCGCAACGATGAAACTGTTCGCCGCCAGGACGCTCTGTGCCATGCCCGGCCACAGGCCATCGCTGTAGCCGTTGGTGGCGAGCACCACCTGGGTTGCGTTGATCTGGGCGCCACTGGCCGTCTGCACCTGCCAGCCTGACCCCACTGGCTGCAACCCGGTCACCGGGCTCTGCCCATGGACACTGGCGCCAGCCGCTTGCGCCGCAGTGACCAGCCCGCGGGCATAGGCCAGGGGCTGGATGGCGCCGGCGCGGCCATCCAGCCAACCGCCGGCGAACGCTTGGCTGCCCATGCGCGCAGCGACCTCGCCAGCATCCAGGCGCTGCACCGGCACCCCGCGTTTCTCCCACTGCGCGGCGCGAGCGTGCAGGCCAGCCACACCCTTGTGCGAATAGGACACCTGCATCCAGCCCTTGCGCACCGCTGCACACTCGATGCCGTGGCGCTTGATCAGGTCGAACACCAGGTCGGCCGAGCGCGACACGGTGTCGATCAACGGCTCGGCGATGGCTGCGCCGTACAGCCGCACCAGTTCGTCCGGGTCATGCTTCAAGGTCGGGTTGACCTGCCCGCCGTTGCGCCCCGAAGCGCCCCAGCCCGGCTCCCGCGCCTCCAGCACGCACACGCTGACGCCACGCTCGGCCAAGTGCAGCGCAGTGGACAGGCCGGTGTACCCGGCGCCGACGATCACCACATCGTACGTACCCGACTCGCGCAATGGCGGGGTGACCCGCGCAGGCGGCGCGGTCGCCGCCCACAGTGAAGGCACATCGATCATGGCTGGCTCCGGGTGCTGGTGGTCGGGTGCAAGACCCGGCGCAGGAAATCCTGGGTGCGCGGGTGCTGCGGATTGCCCAGCACCTCGTCGGCCGGTCCGGTCTCCACCAGATAACCGCCGTGCAGGAAGCACACGCGGTCGGCGACCTCGCGGGCAAAGCCCATTTCGTGAGTGACGACGATCATGGTCATGCCTTCGTCGGCCAGGGTGCGCATCACCTGCAGCACATCGCCCACCAGCTCCGGGTCCAGCGCCGACGTCGGTTCATCGAACAGCATGGCCTCAGGCTTCATTGCCAGTGCGCGGGCGATGGCCACACGCTGCTGCTGGCCACCGGACAACTGCTCCGGGTAGGCATCGGCCTTTTCCGCCAGGCCGACCTTGTCGAGCAACGCCAGCGCCTCGCTGCGCACCTGCGCGGCCGGTTCGCCCTTCACGTACAGCGGCCCCTCCATCACGTTCTCCAGCACCGTGCGATGGGGGAACAGATTGAAGCGCTGGAACACCATGCCCATGCGGCTGCGCAGGGTGTGCACCGTCTTGCTGCCGCGCTGCACGGTTTCACCGAAGGCCTGGATCGAGCCACCTTCATAGGTTTCCAGCGCATTGATGCAGCGCAGCAACGTCGATTTGCCCGAACCCGACGGGCCGATCAGGCACACCACTTCGCCTTTCTGCACTTCGAGATCGACCCCGTGCAACACGCGGTGGTCGCCATAGTTCTTCTGCAACTGGCTGATCTTGATCATGCCTTCTTCCTCCGGCTCAGACGCTGCTCCATGCGCCGCAACCCGTACACCAGCGGCAGGCTCATCAGCAGGTACAGCAAGGCCACCAAGGTGTAGACGGTCATGTTCTGGAAGGTCGACGAGGCAATCAGCTGGCCCTGGCGGGTCATCTCGGCCACGGTGATGGTCGACACCAGCGAGGAGTCCTTGAGCATCATCACCAACGTATTGCCGTAGGGCGGCAGCGCGATACGAAACGCCTGCGGCAGGATCACCCGGCGCATCATCATGAACGAACGCATGCCCAGCGCTTCCGACGCTTCGCGCTGGCCCTGGTCGACGGCAATGATGCCGGTCCGAAAGTTTTCCGCCTGGTACGCCGAGTAGGCGATGCCCATGCCGATCACGCCGGCCTGGAAGGCGGTCAGATGAATGCCCATCTCCGGCAGCACGAAATATATATAGAACAGCTGCACGATGATCGGCAGCCCGCGGATCACGTTGATCACCGTGCTCGCCGCCCACGACAGCGCGCGGATCGGCGACAGCTTGAGCAGCGCCAGCACCAGCCCGAGCACGCTGCTGAGCAGAAACGACAGCACCGTGATCTGGATGGTCACCCACGCACCCTGAAGCAGAATCGGCAGGAAGTCCTGCGCGTTCTGCAAGAATTCAGCAAGCTTCATGGTCGCTCCTCAGCCTACACGCCCCACTTCTGCACGATGCCTTGCAGCGTGCCGTTGGCCTTGATGGTGTCGATGGCCTTGTTCAGGCGCTCCAGGGTTTCGCTGTCACCCTTGCGCACCACGAAGCACACATCGCCTACTTTGGCCGGCGTGTAATCCGCAGCCAGCTTCACCCCTTTGAAGGTGTTCTGACGAATCTGGTAGGCCACGATCGGCTGGTCGGCCACGGCGGCCTTGATGCGACCCAGGGACAGGTCACGAACCATCTCGGCAATCGAATCGTAGGTGCGTACTTCCTTGAAGATGCCCATTTTGTTGACCAGGTCGTAGAAAGCGGTGCCCGCCTGGGCGCCGATCACTTCACCCTTCAACGCATTGAGGTCGGGGTAGGCGGTGTTGTCGTCGGCACTGACGATCAGGCCTTCGCCGTAGGAATAGACCGGCGTGCTGAAGTCCACCACCTTGGCGCGCTCTTCGGTCTTGAGCATGCCCGCCGAAATGAAGTCCAGCTTGCCCGACGTCAGCGACGGGATCAGCGCCGCGAAATTGGTCTGTTCCATCTGCGTGCCGAAGCCGCCCGCCTCGCCGACTGCTTTGGCGATGTCGACCATCATCCCCTGAATGCTGTTGCTCTTGATGTCCAGAAAGGTGAAGGGCGAGCCCGTGGCGGTTGCACCAACCTTGTACATCGGTGCCTCGGCAGCGTGCACCAGAGAGGCACCGAGCGTCATGCAGATACCGAGCGCGAAACGGCGAAACAGAGGGGAAAGGCTGTTCATCGGGTCACTCCAGAAGGAATCGGAAGGTGGGTACCGCCATGCGGTCCTGAGGAAGGTCGCAAGCTCTGTGCCATTCCAGGTCTTTGCTATCAATTTACGCAGCTGAAAAATCGTTAAACGGAGGTTTCGTATCGCTATACGATTTTCAGGCCCGGTATTTGCTGTTTGATAGCTGTCGTCCGGGTTCAATCACTGCTCATTTCCTTGAGGCCCTCATGTCCGAAGATCGCAACAGCCTGTTCAACCAGTCCCTGGAAAAAGGCCTGGCCGTACTGCGTACATTCAGCGCCAAGCGCCGCAGCATGAGCCTTGCAGAGATCGCCGAAGCCGCCCACATGACTAAAAGCTCGGCCCAGCGCATGGTGTTCACCCTGGAAAGCCTGGGTTACCTTCGGAAACACTCGCGCACTCGGCATTACCAGTTGACCCCACATGTGCTGGAACTGGGCTTCAGCTATCTGGACGCTCACTCGCTGATCGAGGTGGGCAACCCGTTTCTCGCCGAACTCACTCGGCTGACCGGCGAGACCGCCTGCCTGACCGAGCCCACCGGTGTGGAAATGACCTACATCGCGCGCTTCGTCAGCGCCCGCTTCGTACCCGTGCACATGCCCATCGGCAGCCGCGTGCCCATGTACTGCACCGGCTCCGGTCGTGCCTACCTCAGCGCCCTGCCACCCACCGAGGCCCTGGCCCTGGTGCAAAGCAGCGCACGCGTCGCGCACACCCCGCACACCCACACCGACGTGGACGAGATCATGGCCTCGCTGCAAACCGTGCGCGAATGCGGCTACGCGGTGAACACCCAGGAACTGTTCCTCGGCGACATGACCATCGCCGCCCCCGTCATCGGCGGCAACGGCCGCCCCGTGGCCGCCGTCCACGTGGTCGCCCCCACCAGCCGCTGGACCCGCGCCGACGCCGAAAGCCAGCTGGTGCCGGCGTTGATGCAGTGTGTGCAGGTGTTGAGCAATTCGGCGCGGAGTTTGGGGTAGGGAGCGAGGGTAAACGTGGCACGCAGACTTACCTTGCTGCGACGATCCGATAGCGCGTACTCCTACCCCCACCTGGCAATCGTTGCAGCAGGCCCTTTTCCAATAGATCGGCGAGATGGCGTGTGGCGGTGGCCTTGCTGACCTTCGCTACCGCTTGATACTGCGCGGCGCTGATCCCTTCTTCGAATCCCTTGGCGCCACCATCGAGCAGGCGATTGATCACTTTCAGCTGCTCCTTCGATAACGGCAGCGCACGGTGCGCCTGCCAGAAGCGCGCCTTGTTCAGCACTCGATCGATGTTCTTGATCGCTGCGGTAATTGCTGCGAGCAACGTCTGAAGAAACCACACCAGCCACGGCGTGACGTCCATGTCGGATTTCTGCGTTTGTTCCAGAACCGAGTAGTAACCCACCCGGTTGTCCAGAATGCTGGCTGACATCGCGTAGAAACGCACCGCTTGGTGGTCACCCTGGGCAAGCGCCAGGTCGGTGAGCGCGCGGGTCAAACGACCGTTGCCGTCGTCGAAGGGGTGCAGAGTCACGAACCACAGGTGAGCGAGACCCGCGCGCAACAGGGGATCCAGCGTGGTCGACGCCACGTTGAACCAGTCAACGAACGTTTCAAGCTGCTGTTCCAGCCCGTGCCTAGATGGGGCTTCGAAGTGCACCGTTGGCCGATCCAGCCGGCCCGACACTACCTGCATCGGCTCATTGCCACGCAACTCACCCACACGCACCGGCGTGTGCAGCTGACTCGAATCGTCCGCTGGAAACAGCAGCGAATGCCACTGCAGCAAGCGCTCTACGCTCAAAGGTTGAGCGTGATTGCACGTTGCATCGACCATCAATTGCGCCAGACCCTCGCTGCGCGAAGTTCTCTGCGCCTCTTTGGGCTCGTGTACACCCAAGCGGCGAGCCAGGGAAGATCGAACCGAACCGGCATTGAGTGCCTCACCCTCGATTGCCGAGGACGTGATGATGTTCTGCAGCAGCGTATCGAGCATGCCCTGTCGGCTGCTCTCATCACCCACGGCGCCGAGCCTGCCCAATAGCCGCCCTTGCTCGCTTGTGCATTGACGCAGCAGGTCAGCCAGCTTGTCGGGTTGCCAGGAGAATTGCGGCCATTGAGGTTGCTGCCAGATCCACTGGGGCATGAGCATTCTCGCCTTGATGAGCCGATTGGGGAGCTTATTCGGCTCATATTGTGAGCCGAATGTTGAGTGTATTCGGCTCATGCTGGATATCAAGGACTGTTTCAAGGTGCGTAGTTTGTGATGTATTGCTGTAGTCCATAGGCGATCAGTACCTTGGCAATACAGCCTTCCATAGGGTTATTGCTGAAGTGTTGGAGTTACACGACCGCGGCGAGCGCCTACTCACAGTAAAGATAGCGAATTCAACGCGCCATTTAGAAGGGTTGTGCTATTGGTTTGAAAGCTGCGGCGGGCGCTCGATTGGCTCCAGAGCACAGCCAGTATTGGTCCAATGCAGGCTGTTGAAAAGGTCGTGCAGGTTTGAGACTGTCTAGTGTCTACCCGCGGGCGCGACTCTGCTTGAAACGTCCGTTAAAAATTATCATCCCTGCCCAACCTGCAGATCCGGACAGCGGTACAAATCAAGGTGGCATACTTCTGTACCTCCCTGAAAGAGGTGCATTGAAAGCCCCCCGGACCGGTTGGCACGTCGGTCACGGGACTACCCGTATAGTGACGTTTGCATGATGAGTGATGGGTGGCGCAGCCACGGCCCTCGTGAAACGTACCGCTTGGCAATGAGAGTCTATGCACGCCGAACATGTTGATTTATCCCATCCCGTTTTCCTGCCTGTCGCCGAGGAAACCTGTTTACGCCTGCTCGCCGAGGACGGTGCGGCCCAGCTTGAATCTCTGAGCGGTCCGGAGCTGGCTGCCGTGCTCGTCATTCAAAACCTGGCACAGGCCGCTGAAAAAGACTTGAACGCCGCTGGGGCCGAAAGAATATTGGCCAAGTTGATCGGATGGGCCGTGGCCTCTCGAGAACCGACCGGCCTGTTATCCGAAGCACAACGCTTGTTCGACCAAGGCAAGCTGTATTACGGCCTTGAGGCGATCAAACCCCTGAAACTGCGTTTGCTGGAAGACGAAGAGGTCGCCGCCCAGGATTATCTCTTGCCTGGGGGGGAGTGGGATAGCAGCTTCAGTATTCGACACTACCGAGCGAACAACCCCGACCGCGAGCATGTGATTACGCCGCGGCATCGGGAGCGCTGGTTGAGCGACGCGCAAGACAACCTGCTGCGCACCTTCCGCGCCAATCTGAATGAAGACTTGCATGTGCAAGGTTATGCCGGCGTCGGGAAAAGCCATTTGCTGGGCGCACTGCTGGAGTTTCTGCGCCCCGAAACCACCCTTGTACTGGCGCGCACGAAGAGCAAGCTTGAAGTCTTGCGCAAGCACATGGGCGGAGATCGCGACAGAAAAGCCGGCTCCACCTTCCAGGGCTTTGCGCACGCACTGCTGAAGCATTCCAGGTTCAACACGGCAACGGCCCCGGCCAGATTGCCGACGAAGCAGGCACTGGCTCTGGAACTCAACATCCTGGGCCTGCGTCAGTATGACGGGCCGACTACCTTGGGCCTGTGCCTCAAAGTACTGGAAAACTACAGCGCTTCCAGAGACTACAGCTTGAGCGCTGCACATCTTCCGCATTTCCAGCAGGCATTGACCAGTGAGGATGCCAAGGTGTTGCTCGAGTATGCCAGACGCCTATGGCGGTACTTGGACTCGACCCCGGCATGGGCAGGTCATGGGTATTTCGCCACGCTGTTGATGATCAAACGTGCCAGCTTGGCGGACTGCGTGGTACCGGCACGGTTTACCCATGTGCTCATCGATGAAAGTCAGGACATTCCCGCGTCGCTATTGCAGATCATCGAGCGTGGCAAACAAGTGTTGATCACCCTTGGCGACGAGTATCAGCAGATCAAGGGTGCAACTGTGCCGCGCCGTCATGGAGTGCGTCGCAGTGATATCAGCTATTCGTTACGTTCGGGGCGCAACGTGGAGAAGTTGGTCAACCCGCTTATCTCTCGGCACTCGGCCAAGAGCAAAGTGTATTTCGAGGGGGCTCGCAACGCGGACGTACGAGTGGAACATTATCACGAGGGTTTCGTGCCACCTGAAAGCTGTGCGGTGTTGACGGCTTCGCATTGGGACACCATGAAATGGGTCATGCAGCTTCACGACGCCAACTGTGGCTTCAGCTTCCTGAACAAAAAGGCTCAGGACGACCTTCAGCACTTCATGTCCACGGCCATCGCGCTCTACAAGCCTGAATATTACAGCCTTGACCATCATGGCAAAGGCGCACACCCGGATCTTAACGAATTGCTCGACTGGGCCCAGGTGCGCGAAGCCAATCGATACGACAATTCGTTCTCATGGGTAGAAGACGCGCTGGAGAAGGGTTTCAACGTTGCAGACATGACACGGCTGAACCGCTTGCAAGGCCAGCTCGGCAGCAGTTGTGTGCTGATGATGGCCCAGGACGCTGGCGGAATGGAGTTCGATCAGGTGCTACTGACCCCCGAGCTGCTTACCACGGGGGCGTTCAAGGATGCCTACGAATTCGATGAGCGAATTTGCGCAGTGTACGTCGCAATTTCCCGCGCTCGGCACCAGCTGTACATTCCTTACGATGTGGAGGAGTGGGTTGAATACCATAAGGGCCAGGCATTTCGGCAGCTTCACGGTTATTGATGATGCTTCTGAATGCTTACAAGAAAGCGTTCGGTCTGGCGGTTGGAACGCAGGCACACAACCCTGCAGGTCACAGTAGCCTCGATCCCCATAAACCCGACCACCTGCTTCAAGTCCCCCTTCCCAAGGCCGATAGGAGAACCAATGCAAGCCACGCCCCGCGTGCGCTGTGCCCTCTTCTAGCGAGCCCAGTGATGAACCTTTTCAAACGCTTCAACAACGCCCGCGCAAACAGCCAGGGCGCCGTGAGCCTGAGTTGCACGGCCGGTGAGCTGGACCGTGCCCTGGCCGGTTTGCGCGCAGATCCCGTGCTGGTGACAGGTTTCGTCTCGCCCCACCTGGACATCGACAAGGTCGCGGCGAGCGTCCGTCAGCGCTTTCCCAATGGCACCATCAGCCTGTGCACCACCTCGGGTGAGCTGTGCAACAGCGCCGATGGCCTGTACTGCGCCGCGGGCGAGCATTGGGACCGCATCGTCCTGCAATGCTTCGAGCGCAGCGTGATTGCCTCGGCGGAAGTGGTCATGGTGCCACTGGAGTGCGAAGACATTCGCAAAGGCGGCAAACGCATGGAGATGCGCGAGCGCATCGAAAAGCTGGTCAACAACATCAAGCGCGTGCAGGTCAGCACGCCCATCGACCACCGCGACACCCTGGCCTATGTGGTGTTCGACGGGCTGTCGGCGTCCGAATCGTTCTTCATGGAGGCGCTCTACGAATCCGGTCGCTTCCCGTGCCTGTTCGTCGGCGGTTCCGCCGGCGGCAAATCGGACTTCCAGAAAACCCTGATCCACGACGGCAAGCGCAGCTACCAGAACCACGCCCAGATCGTCTTCCTGAAGACGGCTCCGGATATCCGGTTCGGTGTGTTCAAAAGCCAGAACTTCGAACCGGTCGGGCTGACGTTCAGCGTGCTCACCGCCTCCGTCGAAGACCGCACCATCGACCAGGTGATCGACAGTAACGGCAACATCATGAGCATGGTGCAGGCCCTGTGCAACGCCTTCAAATGCGACAGCCACTCCCTGGAAAAGAACCTGGCCGAGTACTCGTTCGCCATCCGTGTCGGCAGTGAATTGTTCGTGCGCTCCATTGCCCGCATCGACCACGCCCAGCAGATCATCCAACTGTTCTGCGACGTCGCACCGGGCGAAGAGCTGGTCATGGTCAAGCGTACGCCGTTGCGTCAGGCCACGGAAAAAGACTACCGACAGTTCCTGCAAGGCAAGGGCGGCCAGCCGGTCGCCGCCATTCTCAACGACTGCATCTTGCGCAGGCTCAACAACGCCAATGACCTGGGCAGCATGCGCGGGCTCTTTGGCGATGTGCCGGTGGTGGGCTTCTCGACCTTCGGCGAAATCCTCGGTCTGAACCTCAACCAGACCCTGACCGCGATCTTCTTCTTCCACGTCGCCAAAGGCGCCTCGTTCACCGACGAATACGTGGACCGCTTCATCGCTCACTACGGCGAATTCAAAGCGTTCTTCCTGCGTCGCCAACTGAAGAAAATGGTTGGTTTGAATCACGTAGTGGTCAAACAGATCGAAGCCTTCAAACGCAACGACTTCACCAGCGCCCTCGACACCCGCGGCCTGGACAACGGCATCCTTCCCGTCTTCAAAGGCCTCGCGGCTCTGGGTCAGGTGCTCTCCGACGCGGGCGAGCAACAGGAGCAGATGGCCACCCAGATCAAGCATTACTCCGGCGAACTGCACCTTTCCATGGATGACCTGGCGGCCACCATCGACCGCCAGAACACCGTGTCCAGCCAGGCCGGCGACACCGTCGAAGACCTTGCCCGGCAGGCGGACGAAGCGGTGGTAGGCGCACGTGCGCTGGCCAGTTCGAGCCTGCAGATCCAGTCCATCGTGCAGGTGATCCAGCAGATTGCCGGGCAGACCAATTTGCTTGCGTTGAACGCTGCTATCGAAGCAGCCCGCGCTGGCGAACTGGGCAGAGGGTTTGCAGTAGTGGCCGACGAGGTGCGCAAGTTGGCGGAGATCACCCGCAAGAATGCGGCGGATATCGGCGTGGATGTCGACTTGCTGTCGAGCGAAATTCAGCGAGTGGCTCAGCAGATCGAAGACCAGTCCACAGGGGTGGGCGCGCTGAGGGAGATGCTGGATACCCTGGAGGCATCGAGCCAGGCCACGGAAGGCACGGCGAGGCGCACGAAGGGCATTGCGGATACCTTGACCGGGTTGACGCGGGGGTAGGGGAGCTTTGCGCAGGTTGGGGATCGGTCATGACGTCGAGTCTGCTCCGGTACTCAAAGCCTGAACCCCTCGACGATATGCTCAGCCAATGCATCCATCATCGGCGAGCGGGTATCAGGGTTGCGCAGCAACATGATGCTCGCGATGGGCAACAAGGGCATGCCTTCGGCTTCGCCAATGATCCGCATCCCTGGCGTGACCAGGCTCTGCAACTGTGCAGTGACCGCCAGGCCCACGCCGACCGCCGCCATTATCGCCGCGAGGCTGGGGCTGGAGTAGGCGATCCGGTACGGCTTCTGCGCGGCGTCCAAGGCGTTGCAGGCCCATATCCGGCAAAAACAATCGGTATTGAACATCGCCAGTGGCACGGGCGTTTGTTCGTGGAGAAAAAACCCTTCGGCTTCAGCCCACACGAAGCGCTCCTGGCGCAGCAACTGGCCCACTTCACGCCCGGGCTCACGGGTGACGATCGTCAGATCCAAATCCTTGCGTTGCATCAATTGCCGGGAGCTCTCGCAATGGACCTCCACCTGCACCAGCGGAAACGCCTGGGCGAAGCCGGACAAGATCCCCGGCAGAAAGCGCATGGCGTAGTCGTCCGGAGTGCCGATGCGCACGGTGCCGACCATGTGCGGCTCGCGCAGGGTGGTGAACACTTCGCTGTGCAATTTGAGAATGCGGCGCGCGTAACCCAGCAGAATCTGCCCTTCAGCCGTCAGCTTCACCTGCCGGCCATCACGTTCGAACAATTGCCGACACAGCACGTCCTCCTCGAGCCGCTTCATCTGCATGCTCACTGCCGATTGAGTGCGGTTAACCCGCTCGCCGGCCTTGGTGAAACCGCCTTCATCGGCGATGGCAACGAAAGTACGCAGGACTTCCGAATCGATGCTCTGGTAATGGGACATTGATCAATCTCTGAGATGCACAGCATTCAAAACATTCGTTGGATTGATGTTAAGCCTGAACCGAGAATCAAGCCATCAACCCGGAGGATGAGCAGATGAAAGGTCAAACAATGAATGCCTGTGTTTCGAACGATGGCTGCACCCAGCATAAGTCGTTGGGGCCTCTAGCCAATCTCTGGAAGCGCATCACGCGCTGGTATGAACTGACTCGGCAACGGCATCAACTGGAGCAGATGAGTGACGCCGGGCTCAAGGACCTGGGCTTGAGCCGGGCGGATATCTATAAAGAGATCGAGCGCCCGTTCTGGGACGATCCGTTCTGCAAGTAAATCGGTTTGGCCATCGCCAGAGCAAGACAAACGACGCCGTCATCCGTCTTATGGGCATGCGAGAGCATTCTCCACCGCGCAGGTGTGCCGGTCGGCTTCCTTGAGGTCGACGACATCCGCTTGCGGGCCTGCCCAACGAGGACCGTCTGAAATCATGATTCGTAAAATAATTGCAGTGTTCACCGCCTGGCTTGTTGGCGCGGCGATGGCCGCTCATGCGCAGCCGGTCACGCTGGACGGTACCGAGCAATGGACCATGCAAAGCGAAGGCGGGCTGGAATACCGCATCATGATCAGCCTTCCCGAGGGTGACGTGCCTTACACCGGCGGTTATCCAGTGATTTATCTGTTGGATGGCAATGCCTATTTTCCGGCGTTTCATGCCGCCAAGCGCGCACAGGCCAAATTGCGCGGATCCATCCTGGTAGCCATCGGTTATCCGAGTGACACGCCCCTGGACTTCGCCAGGCGCGCGTTCGACCTGACCCCACCTGCGCCCGCCGATCGCAACACACCTCCACAAGGCGGTCAGGATCTGTTTCTCGATTTTATCCAGACGCGCCTGATGCCCAAGGTGTCCGAGCATTTCAAAGTCGACGAAGACCAGCGCAGCCTGGTCGGGCACTCGTTCGGCGGCATGCTGGGCGTGTACGCGATGTTCACTCGGCCCACTCTGTTTCAACACGTTGTAGCGGTCAGCCCTAGCCTGTGGTGGCGCGACCAATTCCTGCTGGCACCTGAACGCGCCTTCACCGAACGCGTCCGCGCCGGGCAACTCGACATGACGCAGACCAGCCTGAGTATCGTGATGGCCGAGCGCGATTCGGTCCAGGGCATCCAGGATGCCAGGGCGTTGTATTCACGCCTGCAGCAGTTGTCCGGTACCGGGCTGCGCACCGGCTTTGTGGTCGAACCTGGCGAGGACCACACCTCCATACCCTTTCGCATCCCCAATCAGGTACTGGGTGAATTGATTGGAGCAAGGCGCTATTGAGCAGGCAGGAAAGCGCAGGCAACAACGCCTTCGCAAGCGCAAATGATTCTCTTTGTGATATTTTCCTGCCCTGCCACTCCGCCTTTCAAGGTTCCTTCATGTCCGGCCCAGATCTCAAGGCGCTGTACCTCGCCCACCGCAGCGAAATTCAGGATTACCTGGACCGTCGTTTGCGTTGCAAAGAGACCGCCGCCGATCTGACTCAGGACACGTTCATTCGCCTCTCCGAACAGATGGGCCGAACGCCGATTGCGAATTTCCGCGCTTATCTGTTCTCCAGCGCCCGCAATCTGTTCATCGATCACACTCGGCGTCAGGAACATCGCAAGGGCGAAACCCTTGATCCACAGGCGACCTCAAGCTTCGAGCCGTCCACGCCAACGCTGGAACAAGCGGCAATTGCTCATCAACAACTCAATACGTTGAACGTCGTGATCCAGAACATGCCCGCGCCTTGTCGCGAGGTGTTCCTGATGGTGCGCGTGGAAGGCCTGACCTATGTGGAAATAGGCCAGCGCCTGGGTATTCCTGCCAAAACCGCGTACAGCCGCATGGTGCGCGCCCTGGATCTGCTCAAGATCGGTATGTCCGAATGAGCGCCGAACCACCACCAGCGTCCCCTGTGGCGCACGTCGATGACATAAGCCATCGAGCGAGCGCCTGGTTTGCGTTGATGCACGGCGGGTCGCCCACAGCAGCCGAACAGGCAGAGTTGGCCACGTGGCTGGATGCCGACCCCCGACATGCCGAGGCCTATGCCCAGCTCGAGCACCTGTGGGCCGCGTCCGCGCAGTTGCATTCGCTCAACGCGGCACCGGCCGCTGCGCACCTGTCTCGACGGCGTTTCGTCGGCATGGGCATCGCCGCCAGTGCCGTGGCCGTCAGCGCATGCGCCTCCATGCTATGGCTCAACGATATGGGCCTGCCGTTCGCCGATGTCCGCAGCGCCGTGGGCGAGCGGCGTACGGTCAGCTTGCCCGATGGGTCCACCGTCGACCTTGCCGGCCACACCGCATTGAATGTGGATTTTTCGCCGACCCGGCGCGCCGTGGAACTGCTTCACGGCGAGGCTTACTTCACTGTGCTGCCCGCAGCCGCCGGTGAGTTCACGGTCAACAGCCGATCCGGGCAGGTAGTGGCCGCCGAGGGTGAGTTCTGTCTGTCATGCGATGACGCATCGACACTGCTGACGGTAAGCCGCAAGTCGGTCCGTGTGGTAACGGCCAACCAGCAGATCGATCTGGCAGAGGGCCTGTCGCTGCGTTTCAGCCGTGACCGGACCGGCCCCATCCAGCATGCCGAACTGGCCCAGGTACTCGCCTGGCGCAGCGGACGATTGGTGTTCTTCGACAAGCCCTTGTTCACGGTCATCGATGAGTTGCAACGCTGGCGCGAAGGCCGAATCTTCATCATGGACAAGCAACTCGCCAGCCGCCGGGTCAGTTTGATCCTCAATCTGAACAAGCCCGAGCAGATGCTCGATGCCATCACCAAAGCCCTGGCGGTGCGTGTGGATCGTTACACCGACCTGATCACTCTGATCTATCCCGCCTGATACCGCAGAAAAATCTTTTACGCACCCTCAGGGAATCGCGTGCGCTCATGCGTCTTAGCCTGACTGATTGGTATTCGCATTTTCGCGCACTTCCTGGGGTACGACCGCAATGGCAAGGCAACTCAACCATGAAACCAGCATCGACAGCCGCTGGCAGCGCAACGCGCTGGGCACCGCATTGGCGTGCACACTGCTCGTCGGCGCACTTCAGGCTCATGGCGCGCAGGTCCATTCGGCGGCGACGTCCGTAGAGCGGCTGTCACTCAATATTTCCGCGCAACCCCTGCGTCAGGCCTTGCTGCAGTTCAGTCAGCAGTCCGGCCAGAACGTCCTGCTGGACGGCAACCTGGACAGCGCCCTGCGCAGCACTGCCGTAGAGGGCCGCTACTCGTCGGAAGAGGCACTGGCGAAGTTGTTGCAGGGCAGTGGCTACACCTTCGCCCGAACCGATGCCATGACCGTTTACCTGGTTCCGGTGCAGAACACGCAGGCCAGCAGCGAAATCCTCCTCGCGCCCACGCAGATCCAGTATCAAACCTCCGGCGACGTCAGCCCAACCCGCGGTTACCGGGCAAACCCCGTGTCCAGCACCACTCGCCTGGGCCTGAGCGACAAGGAAACCCCGCAAGCGATCACCGTGATTACGCGCGAGCAGATGGACGACTTCCAGCTCAACAGCGTGAAGGATGCGCTGCGTAACGCACCGTCGGTGACTGTGGAACAGTTCGAAACCGATCGCACCGCCTTTACCTCGCGTGGTTTCAAGATTGAAAACTTCGAGTTCGACGGCATGAGCCTGCCGTTCTCCGGCGGCGTATTGGTCGGCGATCAGGACATGACCGAGTTCGAGCAGGTCGACGTGCTGCATGGCGCCAACGGCTTGATGAGCGGCACCGGCGATCCGTCTGCCACGGTCAACCTGGTGCGCAAACGCCCCACGGACACGTTCCAGGCGCGGGTCGACAGCAGCGTGGGCTCGTGGGACAACCGTCGCTTGAGCTTTGACGTGTCAGGCCCACTCAGCGAAAGCGGAAACGTTCGCGGACGCTTCATCACCTCCCATGACAAAGGCAACTCCTACCTCGATCAGTACGGCCATGAGGTCAACGTCGCGGCCGGCCTGCTGGCTTTCGACCTGTCCGATGCCGACACCCTCACGGTAGGCTTCACCCAGCAGAACAGCTACTCCAATGGCAGCACCTGGGGCGCCTTGCCCATCGCCGACTACCAGGGCAACCGCATTCACTACAGCAGCCGCAGCTCCAGCGTCGGCCAGCCCTGGACTTACTGGGACGTGCATACCCAGCGCGCCTTCGCCGAGCTGACCCACGCGTTCGACAATGGCTGGACCAGCACCCTGACCCTGGCCGGAATGAAGCAGGATTCCGACACCAAGATGTTCTACGCCATCCCCGCCAGCGCGGACCAGGTGTATGGCTATATCAACCGTACCACCAGCAAGGAAGAGCAAGTCACCGCCGAAGCGAAACTGTCCGGACCCTTCGCGCTGTTCGGCAGGGAACATGAACTGACCCTGGGCGCCAACTACGGCCGCACCCACCACGACGAGGTCGGGCATTACAAAGATGCATCCGGCAACCAAATGGTGAGCCTGGCCGACGCGCTGTCCGGCAACGTCGTGCAACCGCCGCTGAACTACACCGACGACCTCAATACCCAGCTGTTCACCGACCGACAAAAGAGCCTGTTCGCCGGCGCGCGCTTCAGCGTTGTCGATGACCTGCACTGGATTGCCGGCGCACGCATGCTCAGCGCCGACGGCGATGGCGCCGGGTACGGATCGCCCCACGACACACGGGTGCACGGCAAAGTGACCCCGTACACCGGCCTGGTCTACGACCTCACCCCACAGTGGAGCCTGTACACCAGCTGGACGAAAATCTTCAAGCCGCAATACCTGCGCAGCACCAGCGGCGGCTTGATCCTTCCCCTCGAAGGCAAAAGCCTGGAAGTGGGTGTCAAAGGCCTCGTGCTCGATGAGCGACTCACCCTCACCGCTGCCGCGTTCAAAACCGATCAGCAAAACGTCGCCGAGCTCACCGGCGAAATCGTCGGTGGCCAGTACCTGTACCGCGGCACTAACGTCAAAAGCCACGGCTTCGAACTGGGCGCGTCGGGCGAAGCGCTACCCGGCCTGGACATAGCGGGCGGCTACACCTTCGTGCAGATCGAAGACGACAACGGCGACGACACCCGCAAGTACATCCCCACCCACACCCTGCGCGGCAGCCTGACCTATCGCCTGCCCGAGATGCCCAGCGTCAAGGTGGGCACACGTTTTCAGTGGCAAAGTGCAACCGAGGTCGACACCAACAGCAACGTGCGCCAAGAGGCCTACGCGCTGGTGGACTTGATGGCCAGCTACGACATCGACGACAACTGGAGCACCTCGCTGAACCTCAACAACGTCACCGATCGCAAGTACTTGCTGTCGCTGTATCAATCGTCCGGGTCGACCAACTATGGCGCGCCGCGCAATTTGACGGCGTCGGTGACGTGGAAGTATTGAGAGGGCTTGTTCCGGCCGGATGGGCGCAGGTTAGCGTGAGCTGATAGTGAGTCGTCGATCATGAATGCTTGAAAAATATGCGGAGCTCAGTGCGGTCGGTCGAAAGTGAGGTAGCTTTCCTGAAGCACCCAACAAGATACTAGGGTGCGTAAGAAATTCTCGTCCACCGACTGAGTGAGCTTTCATGAATCGCCGCAATTTCATCCTGGGCGCCGGCACGGCAATGCTGATGTTGAAACTGGCCGCCGCTCAGGCCAATGACCCACCGGCCAACAGCGAAACAGTCGAGCTGTGGAGCGGCGTACCGCCAGGTGGAGGCGGACCGTCGGGAGATAACACCCTCACATCCCATGGCTCTCTGAGCAACGTCACCCGCCCTTACCTGCAGATATTCAAGCCCGCCAAACCCAATGGAAAAGCCGTGATCGTCGCTGCTGGCGGGGGCTATAAACGAATCGAACTTGGGATCGAGGGATGGCCCCTGGCCGATTGGCTGACGGAGCGCGGGTATACCGCGTACGTGCTGGCCTACCGCTTGCCAAGCGAAGGCTGGAACGCCGGCAACATCGTAGCGCTGCAAGATGCACAACGCGCGCTGCGCATCGTTCGCAGCCGGGAAAAGCATGTGACCCTGCTGGGCTTTTCGGCGGGTGGGCATCTGATGGGCATGACCGCGACGCTTGGCGATTCTCAGACGTATGTCGCGCAAGACAGCATCGATTCGATCTCCGCCGTCGCTGAGGGGGCGGCGTTGATCTATCCACCCATTACGTTGGAGCGGCCTTATACATATACCTCGACTCACAAGGTATTGGTGGGGCCAGATGCATCGGCGCAAGAAGAGGCTGAGTGGTCTGTGCAGAACCGTGTAACTGGCAGCACACCGCCCGAGTTCTTGGTGCAGGCGGAGGATGACTCCGTGGTTGATCCGCACAATACGCTGATCATGGCTGCGGCTTGTGAGCAGCGTGGGGTGGCTGTGGAGATGCATCGGTATGCGACTGGTGGGCATGGGTTTGGGTTGGGGAGGAGAGGGACGGCGAGTGGGGAGTGGCCGGGGAGGTATGAGGCGTGGTTGGGGAGGTTGGGGGTGGGGTAAGGAAGGGTACTTGAAGTAAGCCTCAAGTTTGCTCATTTCATCGCTGCTGACGAATTGTGCATGTGTAGATGCTCGTAAGCAGTGGCAACGTATACATCCCTTTGCACATAAACTACTTCGACGGCGCGCATTCTATCGATCAATCCTGAGCTGCCACCGGTGCAGCCGGTCTGAATACTACATATCAACGCGTCTTAATCTTCTGACCAAGAAGGGGTTAACCATGGCTGCACTACTGAATCGAGCTGAGCAGGCGGTTTCTGAGACGGCTATGGCTCGCAACTTTAGCGCGCGCTTGAATGACGTCACTAGCGGCGACATCTCACACTTAGTGATCTTCAAGGACAACGAGCCAGCCGCCGTGCTTGTGGGCATCGACGGCTACCAAGCCATGCAGGACGAGCTTGAAGATCTGCGTTCTGAACTGCTTGCGATCAACCGCCTGCCTAGCCTTGAGAACGACGTTACCGTGAGCCTCGAGGATATGGAGGCTCGGTTCAAATAGGTAATGAAGATGAAGGACTGGACTGTTCGGTTTCATTCACTGATAGACAAAGGGCTCTAGCTGTTTGGCACTGCTGAAGCTAAGGGAGTGCTGAAGGTCATTCGTGAGCGTATTGCCGAGGGGGAGCCCGACAAGGTCGGCAAGGCCTTGCGCGGGCCACTGGCCGGGTACCGCCGGATTCGCACGGGCGATGTACGTATCGTCTACCGCATCAACGGTACTGAAATCATCTTGGTCGTGTGCGTAGGTGCACGTCGCGATGACGAGGTCTACGACGCAGCAGTAAGAAGGGTGTGAACCAAGACCCGCCTCGCGGGTTTTTTACGCCTCACGATCAACCACCAATATGGACATTATGGGGCGATACGTGCTCTCCGGGAATTTCGGGGGCTTCCGGCCATCCTCGAAGCTCAAGGCACCGAAGCTGCAGATCGGTGTATTGCTCGGCGGTCAGAGACGTTGCCAACCTGGCTTTCACCTCATCCGATCATGGGCATCTCGCGCCATGCGCATTACCAGTGCAATTAGAGCTGGGCTGGAACGCTTGCGTGGCAAGGCTTTCCGAGAATTCGAACGGAAAATTACCTCGGTTACCTGTTTCCCATGGCTCACCATGAAAACAGATCAGCCACGCTGGGAGGGGGCTCGTTGGTGGCTGCACGCTTGGCTGCGGGGCAATGGTGCTCAGGCGTCTACCCACGCTCCATCGCATGCTTGTTACGTACGTTGTTATGTGCTGGACAAAAACAAAGGGCCTGCATCGCTGCAGGCCCTTGTTTTGTATGGTGCCGGCACCAGACGAACGGTATGTTCTGCGGGACTAGGTTTTCGGGCGTCTGGAGTTCGCTGGAAAATTTGGCGTAACCCGACGAGTAACTATCGATAATTCAGCTAGTTATGGAATTCAGTGGAGTCGAACCCGGGTCCGCAAAGTCTCGATGCTATCCATCTACTTGATTTAGCTATCCCCAAAGAATGGGGTAGGGACAGAGGGTAGGAAATTTATTGCACTCCTCTGTCGACGCTCAATCGCACCCGATCAAAAAATCATCAGTGGCGAAGGGCACGCTCAGTTATTGGGTACCTAACGTCGAAAGGTGTGCTACTTGCGTTACCTTAGCTACGGCCTGACGCCTCCGGTACCCCTCCGAGCAAATTGGCTCAAGGCTATGGACATGGTGCTGGCAAAATAGTAGCGTTGCTCGCTACACTGCTCTTTGTATCGGGGTAGACCTACCATGTGTTTTACTGCACTTTCTGGTTCGCTATCGAGATTACAGGAGCTATAGTTAGAGCGCTTCAAGGCGATACTTAAGGATGAGCGAGTATGCGGCGTGGTCGTTATTATTTAGCGAGAGTTATCAAGCTCGGCCAGTTAAATCAAGAAAAGCTGTTAGATGCTATTGCTCAAGCGCCAGTTGTGGTGCTTGGTCAGTTTGAATGGACAATCACAGATGTAATCGACAGGCGTGATTCTCCCACACCTTACATATTCGGTAATCTCGCTAAATATTCTAGAAATGGAGAAGTAACGATAGTCAATGAGCCTGCTAAACAGCAGCGTCAAGCTCAAGCCCCCTATCTTCTGGAGGCTAGTGCCCCCTTTGTCTATCTTCCGGATTTCTCGGGTCTCGCGTTTCTGCATGTCTGGAATGGAATTCAAGAAGACATATTCCCTCGGCGATTCAAGGCAATTATCGAGTCTGCATATGATAATTTTTTTGTAGGTTGCACAGTAGAACCAGTTGCGGACTACCGGGCTTTCTTGGAGAAGCTTCAGTCACTAGACATTATTACTGAACTCTCCGCAAAGGTCCATCCACCTAACCCTTTGTTTGGTCGTCTTTGGGGTGGTTTAGATAAATATGTAAGACGGCGCCAAGCCGATGAAGTCTCGGTCCGGGAAATAACTTCTAAACCGAAAGGGTTATCAACTCAGCTACTTGAGCTGATAGAACATATTCTTGAGAACCCCAGTTATGAACCGGTTGAAGAGCCAGATATCACCGATGCTGCGATGTTGATGGCTGCAGACGGCTATGGTTCTGGTAAAGCATTGGGCACCGAAAACGGACACGACGTAGTGATACGAACTTCAGAGTCTCAAAAGAGCTTTTTATTTGATAAAAAGCCAGATCCTGAAATACTTGCATCCCTCGCTCGCGGTTACTTCAAGCGTGTCAGTAGTGAACGAAATATGAGGCATTGACCTGTGCGATATCTCTATGGCCTCCGTGTCGCATTAATAAGTGTGGAAGCAATAGTCTTGGCACTTGGGTGGTTGGCGTGGACGTATTTAGCTCCGCAACTCCATGATTTTGCAAGCTCGCTTGCGCTTAATGATGAAGTCCTTAAGTATCTAATGCTTCTACCAACGGCGCTGGCTGTATGGGTATTCAATGAGGTACGAGGGTTGTTGCAAGAAGATAAGGATACGATTCAACTTCTTGTTAAGTGGCCGGATTATTGGAAATTAAAAGCTCATGCATGGGTCAGCTTGATTTACGCGGTAGTCTTTTCATGTATGTCCCTACTTCCTTGGGTCGCAAAATCAGGTATCAGCACTGGCAGTGGAATGCTGTTATTCGTTACTAGCATAATCGGGCAACTTTCTCTTGCGATAAGCGTTTACGTCGCTCGGATAACACTAAAAGAGATTGTTGCGCATGCTAAAGCGCCGTGATTTACTCAATCTATCCCTAAGCTGGCGCAATAGGCTGTAACCAGAGGCCATGGTAAGTGGTATACCGCACCTTTAATGATAACTGGAGATGATCGGCGAAGCCCTTTTGCCGAGGACGTCTCAGTCTCTACGTAATCACTGGCGTCGCTGTGGCCTTTACCGCTGGGTTTGAAATATCTCAGGCGCCAGGTATTAACGCCGTAGAAATACTGTGCGTCGCCAAAAGTGGTAATTTCTTAGCGTACATTAAAAATTGCATTGCTAGCACGCATCCATAAATATGACCCTAGTTTCTTTTGAAAAGCGGCGTCCATTTTGGATCGTTCGCACTACCCCAAATAATAGGTAGAGAATTATTTGGGCAATTATCCTTAAATACGATCAGCAGTTGACCATCATGGTATCCGAGAGGGTGCCTGTTATTTATCCTGGCACCATATTTTCTCGCCATTGAAAGAGCTTTAGCAACTTCATGGTCCTCAAATATTTTTGACTCGGCTGCGAATACCTTATGCCCGCCATCAATAACATCACATACCCGGAGTACAATTTTGAATGGAAAGTTACTATTGTCAATATGATTTTGACAGTTCTCGATTCCATCGCCTGTTCCGCAAATTACGCCTACAACTACTAGTATTTCTCTTTCGCCCAGGATCTCACCAAGGTCGAGGTTTAATTGATCTAAGTGGCCAATTACAGTGCCGCCAGATGCGACCATATCATCGATGAATACTAGGGCCTTAATATTTTCATCACCCAGAATACCTTTTTGTAACTCGTTGTAGGCTTTTATGCTATGAGCGGTAATGCCGTTCTCCGTAGCATACATTCTGATATATGTCGGCCCGCTCTTGGATAAGGCGCCGAATGCGCTAACCAAAATATCCTTACGAACGCGCTCACCTGCTTTGATAGTGTGTACGACCTCACGCCTGACGATGTCATGGACAATTTTCAGTTTTTCTCTAATTTTAGATTCACCATAGAAGTCTAAATTAAGAAGTAATTTAAATGCCATGCGACGCTCTATGTTGTTTTCAAATTGATCTAGCCATGCGCGGATATGCGACGGGCTAATTTTAGCTCCTCGATAATGCTCCCACTTATCGCTAAGCGTAATAATTTCGCTTTCAGATATATACGCCGCACTTTCTTTCTCATTAAACGCAGTCTGCGCATCTTCATCCGCGAACGAAGCTCTCAGGTTGTACACGCCTTTTTCCGTAAGCCATCGTTCGAAAAGCCTTGGTTTTATCCTAAGCAGGCCTTCCTCCTCGACTATAATATTTCGGCTTATAAAACTCTCAAGTATCTCTTTCGATGGAATTCCAGAAAGAGATAAGTCACTAACAATAGAGGTTTTTTCTACCGAGCTATTTTCACGTAGTTTATCAGCAAATGCTATTAACAGTCTTCGTCGCTGGGTTTCTATGGTGTCTCTGCGCTCAGTGTCCTCAACTCTTATTCCATCACTCCAGAAGTGGTTTAAGTTGATAGCCTCCATATTAACGATTGTATCGTGAATCGCATCTTCCATTTCGTCAATCGATATGAAAGAGCAGCGTCGCTCGCACATTTTTTTGTAAAGGGTCTTAGCGACGAATTTTGTATAAAAGGGGTTGCCCTCTGTCACTTCATAAAGCTTGAGTATGGCTTCATCGCTGTACTCCAATATCCCTCGGACAGGGGCGGTTACAAGTTCTTTAAAGTCTTCCCAGTATTCGGATTTGTTAAAGTAACCGACATTTGAGGCGTCAAATTTATTAAGTTTGTCCGTGCTTTGCATAATCACGCTCATGTTCTCCCCGCCAACAAGTATCAAGGAGACGCGGCCCTCACCACTTTCGCCACTTAAACTTCTTAAGTTGTGAAAAAAAGAATTACCTTCTTCTGTATATGGATAAAGTTGTGACGGGATTTCGTCAAATTCATCTAGAATGATTATTATTCGAGCCTTCTTGTTTGCGGCCACTATGTCTTCTATGTATGAGACTAGAGGGTATAGAGAAGATGCAAATCCACTGTCATCTATTTCGACAGAAAATACCCGTCTTAAATTTTTAGTTATTTTCTTGCCAAGAGTGTTGATAAAGTTGCTTGGAGATGTTTTATCCAAGCTACCAGTCTCGATAAAAACAGTGGCGTGATTATCTTTTCCTTCAAATTTATGCTGAATGGTTCGTGCGAGTGATGTTTTGCCAACTCTTTTTTGGCCATAAATAATTGACGACTCACCTTTTCGAAGGGACAGTTTTGATGAAATATCCTCAAGAAGATCTTTACGTCCTACTAGATCAGCTTCGCTATCTACCGACTCTAGGCTGTAAGGCTGTTGTCTTTTTATTTCATCCCAGTTTAAAGTTCCGTTTTGAGGAACAACCTCAATTTCAAAGTCTACTTCAATTCGCTTTCCTTTATAATCAGCCCATGACAAAATGCCTAAGATTTTTGGGGTTTTCGTACCTCCGGCTACGGAGTGCGCTTTTATTATAAATTCGTGGCGACCAGCATCTACAGTACCTAGAGAAAGCTCATCACTTTCGACTTCAAGACCATCATCTGACTCTAGTATGTTAATTATGGTGTCAAAAGCCACTCCAGGGCCGGAGTTATAAAGGTAAACTTTAATTGGAAAGGATTCGCCAATTGCATGAAGAGGGTACTTTCGTTCAGACGCCTTCAGAGAAAGAATTACAGGTTTTTGCAGTCCGCTATGATTAAAATCCATTTGAGCTGTCACAAAGGCAGACTCTAGGACGTTTTCAATCATGGCGGAAACATAAATATTTGATCCATGTCTTTGTATGTCACTAATATAGCTACGATATATCTCTTCAAGTCTTGTAAAAGCGGTAAGAGCATTAACCCTGTCAGCTTGTGAATATTGCTCTATAGCATTAAAAAATTCATTTATACGCTCTTTAGATACTAACGACTGATCGTATATTTGACTTTCTGAGAATATCGTCGTGAGCGGGCTGCTAATAAGTTTTATGTAGCCTCTGCGGGCATTTATCGCGGTCTCCATGCTCACAATAGAGACTTTTATTTTCTCAAATTCGCCGATTGTATTGGCATGAATGGCCTGCAGTCCTGCGAATATTTCATGGCTGCTGTTTTTTTCATCTATTTTTAATATCTTGTATATCTGATTGCATAAGACATCGTTAAAGAGAGTAATGGCTTTGTGTCTTGTCGAGCTGTCATCCCATAATAATTTAGAATGACCGCTAAGTGCTCGTAGTAGATAAGAGGCTACATGTTTTTTAATGGGGTTATTGTTGTTTTGATCAAGAAGAGAAACTTGAGGGGTGACTGGATTTAACTCAAGAAAAATGCAGATGGTTTTGAATAGCGAGTGTAGAGTTTCGACATTGGAATCATCATCAAGTGCTATAAAACGTTCTTCAATACCATTTTCTTGTTTCATTCGAACTCCCTGTTGAAGTTTCTCGCAATGACCGTTGATAGCTATATGCCATGAGTGTAATCGTTAATGCATATGAAGGCAATGCTTCAGCGCTCTGCGAAAAGCGCTAAGGACGGTTGGCTCGCTCTGAATTGCACTAGATTTCATAAACCCAGCCTGGGCCTATTGCTGACATGCGCTAAAGATTTAAACTGCCAAGATTTTCCTAATCGAAGAGTGAGCAAATGCATGGTCAGCAGATAGTAATAACGCGTCGATTCGGCGCGTTGGTTCACTTGCTGATTTAGGAGCCACACGAGATGTTTTCGCTGCGAGGTCCGTGGATTGTCGCGTTGCCAGCCCTCATCGATTGCTGTTTGGATAGTCTTCGCCTGACGCAGGTGACGCTGGCGGGTGGTATGCGACCCGGTCAGGACGCCAGCCAGGAAGAGTTCCATATCGAATGCCGTGCTGATGCTCTACCACCAATATACGCCGATACCACGTGGATACGGCCGTGCCCCAGCTCATAGCTGATTTGTACTCGGGCCTGCTGATCGAGGTGTCGGTTGAGCTGATAGCAATGGCCATCGTTGATGGGCGCGGGATGATGGGTGATTTGCTCGTAACGTTCGCATGCATAGGCTGCCCGCAATTCATGGAAACCTTTGAGGTTGTGCTTATGAAGGATGTCCCGTGCGTGACCGAGGATCCCTGCAAGAAATCGGGGTAGCGTTCGTTCGGTGCAAGCAGGTTGCGGCTACCGTCAGGCGAAACTTGAAGGGCAGATGCCAGTGCGTCGCGGATGTGCTCATTCACCGTTATCCATCGAGGGGCTGAGACTCCCAAGCGTCCACCTTTGGTGCCGTCCTGGATGTTGATCCTCCCGAGTTGCTCGGCTTCCCGTTGCAGTCGAGGAAGGTCGGCCAAAATGGCCTCGCGTAAGCGCATTCCGGCGGCTCGCACCAAGTGCACGATGGCGGCAGCGCGTTGCATTTGGTGTTCGCGGAGTACGTCCACGATCCGTTTCACATGTTCGCGATCTTGGCTTTGCGGTACCGATTGACTAGCACTGATGCGCCGCATTCCCAACGCCTTGCTCGGACTCACGACCTTCACATACTGATCGCCTCGAAGCGCAGCCATGGTCCGGTTCACGCTGGACAATCGGTTTTGCGCGGTGGCGATGCCTATAGCGCCTTGTTCAACTTATTGACGCAGATATCCGGCGTATTCCAGCAGGGTCTGTCGATCAATTTGTCGCGTATCGTTAATTTCTGGCCCATCCTCCGACCGACACCACCGAACAAACGCCTGCCAGCGATCACTGTGCGCTTTAACGGTCCCATAGTGTCCGCCGCCGAACATGTCTTTCAGCGCTTGCGACCCGGCATAGCTCAGTTGCCGACCATAGCCAAAATTCCGCCCGTCGCGTCTACCCACCAGTGCCATGATCAAACTCCTCTCGAAGCCATACCTTTAAGACTTTCCCCATGTCATTCCGCCAAGGATGTTGAGTGTGATCAGGCATCAAGGCCCCTGCGACCTGTGAGGGTTGTCCACTAACGCGGGACTTGCGGCTCTTTACGACCGGGAGCTTGGGCATCTCATGATCTGGCCTCCTAAGCACTTCCGAAGAAGTGGGCGGGTGGAGGCTGCACTGGCTGACGAGACCAGCGCCGCGAGATCCTGAGTCGGGTGAAGGCATCTGTGCGATGACCGGGGCATGCCTGACTGTCAGTCAGGTGCAGTCCATTCCGTGGGCTGCGGGACCATCATCTGCATCGCTGTTGATGGTGACTTCGGTGTTTGTCACGCCGATTGTCACGAGCGGAAATGCCGCAATGCCTTGTACGAGGTGGGCTTCAGCAGTGGTAGGAGCGCCCGTCTCTTTCCGGAATGTATAAACCGGAGAGATAGATGACAGCTGTGCCAAGACATGGTGGACACTCTCCGGCAGCACAGACTGCCGGAGCCATGACCATGCCTTGGGATGAGAAAGACATCATGACGTTACGCGAGGAGTTTGTTGCTTTAGCGCTGCAAGATGGCGCCAACCGTCGAGAGCTTTGCCGACGATTTAAAATCAGCCCTCAGACAGCGTACAAATGGCTGTCCCGCTTCAAATCAGATGGTTTAGAGGGCCTGGAGGATCGTTCACGACGCCCAAAAACGAGCCCCAACCAATCTGCGATGAGCGTTGAAAAGCAGGTCGTGGAGCTGCGCGTCCAGCATCCTGCTTGGGGAGGTCGGAAAATTAGCCGGCGACTACAAGATCTCGGTGGCCCCCAAGTCGCACCGAGCACCGTGACTTCGATACTGCACAGATACCAATTGATATTGTCTGAAGCCTCTGACGCTGGCAAAGCATGGCGCCGGTTTGTTCACGACGCGCCTAATGACCTATGGCAAATGGACTTCAAAGGATATTTCCCTACATCTCAAGGGCAGTGCCATCCCTGGACGGTGTTGGATGATCACTCACGGTTTAATTTGGCGATTCAAGCGTGCGGCAACGAACGGTATGCCAGGGTCAAAGAGCGCTGGATGGATGTATTTCGACTTTATGGTATGCCCGTTCAGATCAATACCGACAACGGCGGGGCATGGGGGTCTCCCCGAGTGCCAGGAGAGCTATCTCAGCTCGGAGTCTGGCTGGTTCGTCTTGGGATAAGGCTCACGTTCAGCCGCCCGTGGCATCCACAAACTAACGGTAAAGATGAGCGCTTTCATCGCTCACTGAAGGCAGAAGTTCTCCGAGACAGAGCGTTTCGGTCACTCAGCGAAGCCCAGCTTGCCTTCGACGATTGGCGGAACATCTATAACCACCAAAGGCCGCACCAGGCTCTCCAGATGACAACGCCAGCGACCCACTACCGAATGAGTCCAAGGCCGGATCCGGAAACACTTCCAGAGCTTGAGTACGGTCCAGAAGACACGGTTGTCAAAGTGCACTTTCATGGTAACGCTCGTTTTCGAGGCGAGTTGATTCCCGTCTCGAAAGCGCTTAGAGGGCTGCCCATCGCTGTAAGGCCTAAGGGGGCTGCGGACGAGTGCTTTGACGTCTACTTCAGCCACCACAAGCTCTGCGAGATAGATCTGCGCGGGCGCAAGCCAAAGCCTTGAAACCGTCCACCATGTCTTGGCACAACTGTCACCCTTGTATCTGGTCCATACACGGAAGAAAGAGACGGGCGCAGGTTGGCGCAAGGAAATGGCCAAGCGGATAGGTTGCTGCAGGGCAGCTATGAAAGGGATAAGTTGCCGCCGTGGGCACACTGGTAAAAGTAGGCATCCGTCACATCGTTGTGCCCGTGCGAGCCGCCGGACGCTAATCGCACTTTGGGAGAACCACCACGGTGTGGTCTAGCCTTAAGGGTTCTGGCTACCTGGGTTGCTGTCAACGACAGCGCATTGCCCGATCTTTTCTACGCCTGTGGATAATTCGAGACAAGGCTCGAACTTATATGAGCTCTGCGGCTATGGATGAAATTGTCCACAGGTGGAAATTTATGGCTTTCCGCAGACAGTTCCATGAGGTTTAGTTTTTTAAGTGAAGTCCATCCAAACAGGGCTTCTTTGCAGCTCTGTTTGGATGGATCCGCATGCACAAGCCGATCACCGAGATATGAAGACCGAGCGCTTACTCAGTTGCGTCATGTTTTGCTTTAAGGCGAGTGACGTTCGCTCCGGTCTGGTTCGCGAACTCAGGGGGAGTGACATGCTCCTACTGGTTGGCCTCCAGGTAACGGCTCCGCGAGTTCATGATCAGCCTGCGCTCCTCAATGTTCTCCCAGCTGCCGTGCTTGAGGTCGAACTCGTTCAAGTGTGCGAAGTGCAATTCGATGGAGCACACGAACATGTAAAACCATGGTGGGCTCTAGTGAGGATTGGGGTCGCAGTTGTAGGTGCGCAGCGTTTGCGTGACGGTGGGCAGAGATATTTGATAGGGGCTTAGAGCGGTGGTAACTGAACCGACGCCTTCGCGGCCACTGGCCGCTCCTACAGGGGTTGTGCGCATAAGGCGAACAGCGGCCAGGCGCCCACAAGAAGCACAAACAAAAAAGGCCCACCTTGCGGTGAGCCTTTCTCGTCAAACTATGGTGCCGGCACCAGGAATCGAACCCGGGACCTACTGATTACAAGTCAGTTGCTCTACCATCTGAGCTATACCGGCAAGTGAGGGCGCTGATTATAGCTATTCGATCGGCCGAGTAAACCCCCCTGCGGCATAATTTCTTCGCCTTTAGCTCTTAACCCGCCAGTGCTTATGCACATTTGGCGTGCCAACCCCAGCAACCGCTCGGCGTTTAGGTCGGTTTGATGACATCGTTCGCAAGCTACTGTTTTCGCAGGCGAAACGGACATGAACGAAAAATGACTGATCTTCAGCCTGGCGTTCAAACGCAGACTCAATGCACTGCGCAACATTTCTACCCACAGAGTTATCCACAGGTTGCGCACGCTTCAGAGGCGTTCGGCGATGATCATCAGATTGCGTGGGGTCAGGGTTTCCGGGCAGAAGGTGCCGACCTGTGCGCTGTACTGGCGCTCTTGCAGGTACAGGGCGCGGTCGAGCACCAGCCACAGTTCCAAGGGCTTGCGAAACAGGCCGCGTAGCAGTTCCAGGTTGCGGACTTGGGCAAGTCGTTGCCAGCCGCGCGCTTCAAGCTTATCGAAATTCACGGCATGCCCAATAGTTACGCTCTGCAGCGCTGCAAGGTCGTGGCAGTAATCGGCGAAGGGTTTGTCCAGCCAGGCGGCGGGCAGGGAGGGGCAAGGCAGGTAGTGGTCGATGCCACGTTGCTCGCGCTGCAGCAAGTCGAAGGCCAGGCGGCGGGCCATGGACTGGTCGCGCTGGCGGCGCACGCGGGCGCCGGCGGTGACGGTGGCTTCCAGGGGCAGGCCGAGGTCTTCGAGGGTCAGGGAGAGGGTGGAGGGTTGGGCGCACAGTTGGCGGTAAGCGCCTTGGGTACGGTTATAGCAGCAGGGGGCGAAGGCCAGGTGTTGGCAGCCTGCCTGGGTGGCGCGGTGCATGAGCTTGACGTGCAGGTCGCCGCAGGCGTGTAGGGCGACGGGTGTGCTGGAGGCTGGCAGGCGCAGGTCGTCGGCCATGACGTCTTGCTGTCGGTGCTGGGCGGGCAGGGCGTGATGGGTGCTGAGTTGGGCGCCGCTGGCCACCAGTGCCGGGTCGTGTTCCAGGCAGGTGAGTTGCTGGCCGTCGCGCAGCAGGCGTCGGCCGAGATGGCCTTTGCCGGCGCACCAATCCAGCCAGTGGCTGGTGGACGCAGCGAAGGGCAGGGCGGCGGCGAAGGCTTCGATCTGTTGCCATTTGCGGCCCGGTACATCGACGTTGAGGCGGTGGCGCGCAGTGGACAAAAAATTGGTCGGCAGCGGACCTACCGCGCCCAGCGCATGCGCCTGCTGGGCTAAGGCAGGAAAGGGCGCCGAGGCGTCCAGTTCCAGTAACGAGTTATGCACAGCCTCGGCTTCGGCCAGGGTGCGGGCGCGCAGCCAGGTGGCGAGCTCGGGATGTTTCGCTTCCCAGGGCAAAGTCAATTGGGTGAAGGGCTTGGGCCGCCACAGGTCGGCATGGGCAGCCAGAAAGGCGTCCAGTGCGTGAAAGCGCTCACGCAGTTGGTCGCCTTGCAGGGTCAGCGGCCCTGGCACGCGTCCACGCGCAGCCAGCGTTCGAGCAGTTTGAAGCCCTGCACCAGCACGAACGACATGGCCAGGTAGAACATGCCAGCGGCGAAGAAGATTTCCACCGGCAGGTAGGTGCGGGCGATGATCGTGCGGGCCATGCCGGTGAGTTCCAGCAGGGTGACGGTGCTGGCCAGCGAGCTGGCCTTGAGCATCAGGATCACTTCATTGCTGTAGGCCGGCAGGCCGATGCGTGCGGCGCGTGGCAGCATGATGTGCAGCAGGGCTTTGCTGCGGGACATGCCGAGGGCGCGAGCGGCCTCGATTTCGCCCTTGGGTATGGCTTGCAGCGCGCCGCGCAGGATTTCTGCGATATAGGCGGCGGTGTGCAGGGTCATGGTCCCGGCGGCGCACCAGAACGGGCTGCGCAGGTACGGCCACAGGCTGCTCTCGCGCACCGCGTCGAACTGCGCCAGCCCGTAGTACACCAGAAACAGCTGCACCAGCAGCGGGGTGCCCCGAAAGAAGAAGATGTAGGCATACGGCAGGCCGCTGACGTACCACTTCTTCGAGGTGCGGGCGATGCCGAGCGGGATGGCCAGGATGAGTCCGGCGAGTACCGCGATGGCCACCAGTTCGAGGGTCAGGGTGGCGCCTTGCATCAGGCGCGGCAGCCACTTGATGATCACTTCCCAGTTCATTGCGAGGCCCTCGCGAAGCCGCGCGAGGCGCGTTTCTCCATGAAGTGCAGGGCAACCATGGCGACCACGGTGAGGCTCAGGTACATCAGGGCGGCAACCATATAGAAGGTGAACGGTTGTTTGCTGACGGTGACGGCGTTCTGCGCGTTGCGCATGATCTCTTCCAGGCTGATAACGGATACCAGTGCGGTGTCCTTCATCAGAATCAGAAACAGATTACCCAGCCCTGGCAGGGCGATGCGCCACATCTGCGGCAGCACCAGGCGAATGAAGATGCGCGACGTGCTCAGGCCCAGGGCCAGGCCGGCTTCGCGGTGGCCTTTGGGAATGGCCAGGATGGCGCCGCGGAACACCTCCGTGGCGTAGGCGCCGAAGCACAGGCCCAAGGCGATGACGCCGGCGGCGAAGGGGCTGAGTTCCAGGCTGCCGACACCCAGCGCCAGGCCGATGCTGCGCAGGCCGTTGACGGTGCCAAAGTAGATCAGCAGCACCCACAGCAGTTCGGGGATGCCGCGCACCAGCGTCGAGTAGAAACCGCCGAGCCATTGCAGGGGGCGGTTGCCGGAGGTTTTCGCCAGGGCACCGGCGAGGCCCAGCAGCAGCCCCAGGCACAGAGCGCTGAGGGCCAGTTTGACGGTCATCAGCGCGCCTGCGGCAAGCGCAGGGCCGAAGCCATAGAGATCGATGTTCATGGGCAGGCTTGTTCAGGGGCGGGCATCGGCCGTGTAGGCCAACGCCCGCCGGGCTGTCAGAGGATGCTGAAAGGGAAGTACTTGTCGTTGATCTTCTTGTAGGTACCGTCGGCAATGATTTCCTGCAGCGCGGCATTCAGCTTGTCGCGCAGGGCATCGCCCTTGCGCACGGCAATGCCGATCTTGTCGCTTTGCTCGACCGCGTCACCCTTGAATTCGAAATTCTTGCCGGCGTCGCTCTTGAGCCAATCGTAGCTGGCGTACTTGTCGGCCAGGATGGCGTCGAGGCGGCCGCTGCTCAGGTCGAGAAAGGCGTTTTCAGAGGTGTCGTACAGCTTGAGGTCGACATCCATGCCGTACTTGTCTTCCAGCCAGGTGCCGGACAGGGTCGCGCGCTGGGCGCCGATGACTTTGCCCTTGAGGCTGTCGCCGTCGGTCTTGAAGTCATCGCCCTTCTTGGCAATGAACTGCAGCTTGTTACTGTAGTAGGGGTTGGTGAAGTCGACCACTTCCGAGCGCTCGGGGGTGATCGACATCGACGACACCAGGAAGTCGAACTTCTGCGACTGCAGTGCGGGAATGATGCCGTCCCAGTCGGAGGTGACGATTTCGCACTCCACTTCCATCTTGGCGCACAGGGCCTTGCCGATGTCAACGTCGAAGCCCACGACCTGGCCGCTGGTGTCCTTGTTGTTGAACGGTGGGTAGGCCGCTTCCACGCCCATGCGCAGTTTGTCGGCAGCCATGGCCGCGCCGTTGACCAGCAGTGTGGCGGCAACCGCCAGGAAGATTTTCTTCATGCTCATATTGTTATTGCTCCGTTAGCGGTTGCTGGACATGAACTGCCTGCAGCGCGCCGACAAGGGGTTGTCGAATACTTGCTCGGGCGTACCCTGCTCTTCCACCAGACCTTGATGCAGAAACACCACCTCGCTGGAGACCTGCCGGGCAAAGCCCATCTCGTGTGTCACCAGCAGCATGGTACGGCCTTCTTCGGCCAGGTTGCGAATAACCGCGAGCACCTCCTGGACCATTTCTGGATCCAGCGCCGAGGTCGGTTCGTCGAACAGAATAACCTTGGGCTGCATGGCCAGGGTGCGGGCAATCGCTGCACGTTGTTGCTGGCCGCCGGAAAGCTCGTTCGGATAGGCGTGGCGCTTGTCGGCGATACCCACCTTGGCCAGCAGCGCCTCGGCCACTTCGATCGCTTCGGCGCGGCTTTGCCCCAGCACGCGGCGCGGCGCCTCGATGATGTTGTCGAGCACGCTCATGTGCGGCCACAGGTTGAAATTCTGGAAGACGAAACCGATCTGGCTGCGCAGCCGGTTGATCTGGCGGCTGTCGGCGGCGATCAGCTCGCCGTTGCGAGCGGCCTTGAGCTTGAGCGCTTCACCGGCCACCAGGATCTCTCCCTGATGGGGGTTTTCCAGCAGGTTGATGCAGCGCAGCAGGGTCGACTTGCCGGAGCCGGACGAACCGAGGATGGAAATCACCGCGCCGTCGTTGGCGGCCAGCGATATGCCCTTGAGCACGTCCAGTGCACCGTAGCGCTTGTGCAGGTTACGGATTTCCAGAGCGGGCGTGGCCTGAGCCATGTGCGGTCCTCATATAGGCGGGTGCGGCCTGCCGTCACCAAAGTGAACAGCGAAGCGCAAAGCTAGCATAGCGCGGATGGCGAGGCTGGACTTGCAGCTTGTGTCCGATCTGCCTGGCGCGATGTGCGAAGGCACCGCAGCAGGAACGTCGGACGGGCAGGGCGCGATAAAAAAGGCGCGATGTTGCCAGTTTTGCCCAGTGGAGGAAAGCGCGAATGCGGCTTGAATGTGGCAACGCGATAAGCAGCAGGTCGCACGAAGTTGCACCTGAGCCACGCAGTGACCATGCAAAAGTTGCGCCTTTAGGTTGCACTGTTTTTGTGCGAAGGTGTTACCGACGTCGTTTTTTGGTGCGGCATATCGCCCCACGCTGAGTAGTTCGGTAATCCGTCTCAGCTCGCAAAGCAAACCTCAACAGATTCAATCTGTTGGCACGAATGGCGGAGAGGTCCGTTTCAGGGCGGCAGGATATACCTTGGTACAATTTGGCGCAATTTTTGCGTAAAAGATAAGGAACGGGGTGTAGCGGACTTTGCACAAGGCTCGCGATCACCGCCGGACAGAACGCTATTCTTCGCAAAGGTAGTTTTATGAGTACGCAGAATTCCACAGGTCTCGCTCAGGGACTCAAGCCGCGTCATGTAACTATGTTGTCGATCGCCGGTGTCATTGGTGCCGGCCTGTTCGTAGGTTCCGGGCACGCCATCGCCGCTGCTGGCCCTGCTGTGCTACTGGCCTATGCTGCTGCCGGCAGCCTGGTGGTGCTGGTCATGCGCATGCTCGGTGAAATGGCCGTTGCCTCGCCGGACACTGGGTCGTTTTCCACCTACGCCGACCGTGCCATCGGTCACTGGGCCGGTTTTTCCATCGGCTGGTTGTACTGGTGGTTCTGGGTGCTGGTGATTCCGCTGGAAGCCAACGCCGCCGCCTCGATCCTGCATGCCTGGATTCCTGGCGTGTCGCATTGGGTGTTCGCATTGTTGATCACCCTGGTGCTGACGGTGACCAACCTGTTCAGCGTGAAGAACTACGGTGAATTCGAATTCTGGTTCGCGCTGATCAAGGTGCTGGCAATCATTGCCTTCATCGTCGTTGGCCTGGGCGCCGTGTTCGGCTTCATGCCCAACAGCCAGGTCAGCGGTGTCAGCCACCTCACCGACACCATGGGCTTCATGCCCAACGGGCTGGGTGCCGTCGTCGCCGCCATGCTGACCACCATGTTCTCGTTCATGGGCACCGAGATCGTCACCATCGCCGCCGCCGAATCGAAGAACCCAGGTCAGCAGATTTCCAAGGCCACCAACTCGGTGATCTGGCGGATCTTCCTGTTCTATCTGGTTTCGATCTTCCTGGTGGTGGCCCTGGTGCCGTGGAACGACCCGCGCCTGGCCGAGCTGGGCTCGTACCAGACCGTTCTCGAGCTAATCGGCATCCCCAACGCCAAGTTGATCGTCGATATCGTGGTATTGGTCGCTGTAACCAGCTGCCTGAACTCGGCGCTGTACACCGCGTCGCGCATGCTGTTCTCCCTCAGCAAGCGCGGCGACGCGCCTGCTGCCGCGCAGAAAACCTCGAAGTCCGGTACACCGTCGGTGGCCGTGCTGATGTCCACCGCGGCGGCGTTCGTGGCCGTGATCGCCAACTACGTCGCCCCAGCGGCGGTGTTCGACTTCCTGCTGGCTACCTCTGGCGCCATCGCGCTGCTGGTGTACCTGGTGATCGCCGTGTCGCAACTGCGCATGCGCCGCAAGCGCGAGTTGGCCGGAGAGAAGATCGACTTCAAGATGTGGCTGTTCCCCGGCCTCACCTACCTGGTCATCCTGTTCATCGTCGCGGTGCTCACCACCATGGCCCTGCGCGAAGACCACCGCGTGGAAATCCTCGCCACCGGTGGCTTGGCCATCGCCGTGGTCGTCGCCGGGCTGATCGTCTCCAGCCGCCGCAAGGCTGGTAACGCGCGCGTGGCGCTCGGTCGCTGATCGCTTCGACCGCTTGAACGCAAAGGTCGCTGTCGGTGACGACAGCGGCCTTTGTTGTTTCTGCGGGCCTGTAAGCCAGGGCAAGCGTGCCTGGCTCGGCGCATCAGCCGCTCAAGTTATCCTGTTCCTTCGCTTCGGAATCACTTGTCCCCGCCTTGGCAGGTGGTTTGAGGAACGCCTGTTTCCATTCCGGCCACTGCTCGACCTTCCGCCGGCACAAGGCAAGGTGGTTGAGAAACGCCTGCTTCTTCGAGCTCATGGCTGACTGCTCGCCGGTTGACTGCAAGGCGGGCGAGAGATGTTCGGACTTTTGATCGGCATGCATGCTGACTCCGTGTGCTTGCTCTTGATCCGTCCTTTGATCGTTGGGTGGCTCCCGGTGTTTATCGAGAGATAAGCGCGAAGCCTGAAAGATAGCCGATGAGCTTGCCGGGGTGCAGAGGTGAATAGGTTCGAGAGGTAACAGCATGTGTGAGCATGGCAGGGGTATAAGGAGGCCACCCAGCCCCCAAATCCCGCCCAATAAAAAACCCCTGAATCTTTCGATTCAGGGGTTTCTCGGTATTAGTGGTGCCCAGAGACGGAATCGAACCGCCGACACGGGGATTTTCAATCCCCTGCTCTACCGACTGAGCTATCTGGGCAACGGGGCGCATTAAACTGGTTTTTCGACGGGTCGTCAAGCGTGATGTCGAAAAAAATTTTAATCATTACCGTCGCTTACGATTTTGCTGGGTTATTCGGCGGGTGGTACGTAGCCGTCGGCCTTGGCGTATTCCTCGCCGGACAGGTACTTGTCCATTTCGCCCTGGAGGAATTTGCGGTCTTCGGCGTTCATCATGTTCAGGCGGCGCTCGTTGATCAGCAGCGTCTGGTGTTTCTGCCAGTCGCCCCAGGCTTGCTGGGAGACGTGGTTGTAGATGTCTTCGCCCTTGGCGCCGGGGTAGGGAGGGCGTTCCAGGCCAGGCAGTTCTTCTTTGTACTTACGGCACAGTACGGTGCGGGTCATTACAGATCTCCTGCGTTCAAGGCGTCGGCTGCGTGTTGCAGCAGCTTCTTCACCGGGGCTGCGAGGCCCAGGCGCGGCGGTGTGGCGAGGTTATACCAGAGCCAGTCGGCCTCGGCCACGTGGTGGGCGGTCTGTTCGACCTGCACCAGCCAGGGGTCGATGGCCAGCTGGAAGTGGCTGAAAGTGTGGGTCAGGGCTGGCAATTGACGGCGTGCGAGCATGTGCAGTGCGTGCTGGTCGGCAAGGTGATCGAGGTCGCTCAGGTCATCGAGCTGCGGAAGGCTCCACAGGCCGCCCCACAGGCCTGTCGAGGGCCTTCGGTAGAGCAGGATGGCGCCGTCGCGGTTGGCGAGCAGGGGCATCAGTGTTGCGCGTTGCGGGATGGTCTTGCGCGGCTTGGGTATCGGGTAGCGGATTTCCAGGCCGAGCATGTGCGCTTCACAGCTCTTTTCCAGCGGGCACAGCAGGCAGCTGGGCTTGCTGCGGGTGCACAGCGTGGCGCCCAGGTCCATCATTGCCTGGGTGTAGTGGTTCACACGGGTCTGCGGAGTCAGGCGCTCGGCGGTGGCCCACAGCGCCTTGGCCACCTTGGGCTCGCCTGGGTAGCCTTCCTGCGCGGTGTAGCGGGCGAGCACGCGCTTGACGTTGCCGTCGAGGATCGGCGCGCGCAGGCCCATGCTGATGCTGGCGATAGCCCCGGCCGTGGACAGGCCGATACCGGGCAGCTCGACCAGCTTCTCGACGTTGCGGGGAAACTCGCCGCCGTGCTCGCTCATCACGATTTTCGCGGTTTTCTGCAGGTTGCGCGCGCGGGTGTAATAGCCCAGCCCGGTCCACAGGTGCAGCACTTCGTCTTCCGGCGCCTCGGCCAGCGCCTGCACCGTGGGCAGCGCGGCCATGAAGCGGTCGAAGTAGTTCAGTACCGTGCTGACCTGGGTTTGCTGCAGCATGATTTCCGACACCCATACCCGGTACGGGTTGATGCCCTGCTGCCAGGGCAGATCATGCCGGCCATTGCGGTCGTACCATTCCAGCACGGCGCTGGAAAACTGCTCGGGGCTCATCGGTTGAACAGACCTCGCAATGCGTCTTTGAGTTTTGGATCGACCTTGTCGCCCAGTTTTTCTTCGAGCTTCTCGTCGATCTTGTCGCGAATACGGTCGCCGGCCAGCTTGGCGGCGACCTGGCCCAAGCCGTCACGGTCGATGCGGCAGGCCTTGGCGCCCATCTCCAGCGGGCCGCGGCAGCGCAGCGGCAGCTCGACGCCGACGAAGCGCTCGCCCACCTGGCAGGCCGGGTCGGCGCTGGTGCCTTGTTCGCCGTCGACCACCACACCAATGCGGTAGTCCATGCCCAGCACGCGCAGATCGACGTCGCCGTTGCCCTTCACGGTCAGGCCGGGGATGCGTACGAGCAGGTCCTGGTTGCTGGCCACACCGTTACGGAACACCAGGCTGCCCTTGAGCTCCTTGAACGGCGTGTCCTTGCCGCGCGGTTCGCCGTTGAGCGTTTTGCGGTTGAGCACGGAGATGCCGCGGCAGATCTGCTGCTCGAGGTTGGCGTTGACCAGCACGCCGTCGTTGAGGACGAAGCTGGCGGTACCGTTGAGCGATTCGACCAGGGCCTTCTGGCTGTTGCCTGAACCGCTGAGGTTGCTGTTGAGGTTCAACAGGCCGCGCAGCGGTGAGTTGGCGTTCTGCGTCTTGATGAAGTTTTCAACGGGCACCTTGTCGATGCGTGTCTGCAACGCCAGCAGCGGCATGTCCGGGCGCACGTCGAGCGTGCCCTGGGTGTTGAAGCTGCCGTTGTAGAGGCCGCCGGCCAGGGTCTGCAGGGTCAGCATGCCGCCCTGGCCCTGCGCCTTGAGGGTGGCGTTGTGCACAGGCAGGCCCTTCAGGGTCAGTTGGCCAATGGTCAGGTCGGCCTGCACGTCCAGGGCGCGCAGACGCTCCACGGGCAGCAGGCGGTCATCGCTCCAGGCGCCGCGGGTCGGGGGCTCCGGCAGCGGTGATTCGCCCGAGGCGACTGCGGCCGCTTCGCTGTTCTGCACTTCGGCCTGGCGCGCCGCGCTGGCATTGGTGGCCTTTTCGGTCTTGGCCGGCAGGTAGCGATCGGCGTTGAAGGTGTCGCCCTTGAGCTGCAGGCGCAGGGCCTGGCGGGCAAAATCGTCCACGGCGATGCGGCCGGTGAAGGTGCTGTCGTCCAGTTTCAGCGTCAGGTCTTCCAGACCAAGGCTGTCGCGGGTGCCCTGCAGGCGGCTGACCAGCTCGAACTTACCGAGGCTGCCCGGTGCCATCGCCGGCAGCGGTTGGCCGATGCCGTCGAAGAACGCGCGCAGGTCGAACTCGGCAATCGACAGGCCGCCGGTGAGCTTAGGGTCGCTGTCCAGATTGCGCACGCGCAGTTCGCCCAGCGCGCGCAGCTGATTGGCGGCCAGCTTGAGGCCGGTCCATTCGGCGACGTTGGCGGACTGGTCGAGCAGCAACTGCCCCTGCGCGCTGAAGGTCACGGTCTTGCCCTGCAGCGGGTCGCCCGAGGCTTCACCGCTCAGGCGCATGTCTTCGAGCTGGTAGCGCTTGAGCACGCGATCGAAGCGAAGCTCGCCGGCAAGCTCGGTGCGGGCCCGCACGACCGGCTGGTTGGTGCCCAGGAAAGCGGTCAGTTTCAGCGGAATGTCCGCGCCTTCATGGACGGCGCCGGTGCTCAGCTGGATGCTTTCGGCGGTGTACATGCGGCCTGTGCGCACGTCGTTGTACTGCACGCGGGCGTTGTTCACGGTCAGGCTGTCGATGTCGAGCTTGACCGGGCGCGAGGGCGCCTGCGGTTTGCCCGGCTCGGTGACTGCCGGTGCATTCGGGTCGGTGGCGTCGGCCGTGGTGACGGGCAGCGGCTTGCCGATGTCTTCCCAGTTGCCGTGGCCGTTGGCATCACTTTCCAGGGACAGGTTCAGGCCTTCGACCCGTACGTCGCTCATCTGCACTTCCTTGCGCAGCAGCGGCAGCACGCGCACGGACAGCCCGAGCATCTGCAGGTCGGCGAAGGGGGCCTTGGGGTTGGCGAGGGTGGCCACGCTGGCGTCGTGCAGTTCCAGGCCCAGCCATGGGAACAGGCTCCAGCCGATATCCCCGTTGAGGGTCAGCTCGACGTGAGCCTTGTCCCGTGCCAGTTGGCGAATCTCGTCCTTGTAGTCGTTGGGGTCGAACAGGTGGGTGAGGGCGAAGCCCAGGGCCACCAGAATCAACAACAGACCGAGAATGCACAGGCCGAGGATTTTGCCGAACGCTTTCATGGGCGAGTCCTTTAGTCCGAATTTTGGAAGTTAGCGGGAGAGTATAACGTTGTGCGACTGGCGATGTGGGCGGTCCGTCGGTGCCATTTCACTGGGCGCCGACGGCCGCTTCGTGAAGGTCGCCCAAGCGCTTTGGGCCGTGGGTTTCACCGCTTCATCAGGCGACTGCCGAGCCATTCAGGGGGATTTTGCCAACCACCTGGCAGATCATCGCGATAAAGGGATAGCAGTTTGCTTCCATTGGTTACATCTAGTGGTAATCTCCGCCCCTTCAATTGTCCGCTGCGACTTTATGTCGCGATTTGCCAAGTGCTGCCGATAAAACAATCGATCGCCAACGCGCGTGAAGAATGTGGGCGCATTTGTGTGCAGACAGCTGAACTACAAAAATCAACGGGGGTTACAAAATGAGCAGTAGTCTTTCGGGCGGCGGCGTGGGTGCCCAGCCAGGATTCCTGTCCAAGGAGCGGATCATCGCCAAGCCTGGCTTCAACCGCTGGCTGGTTCCACCAGCAGCGTTGGCCATTCACTTGTGCATCGGCATGGCGTACGGTTTTTCGGTGTTCTGGCTGCCATTGTCCAAGGCGATCGGTATCACCGCGCCAGTGGCGTGCGCGCCCGACATGAGTTTCTTCAGCCAAGTGTTTTCATCGTCCTGTGATTGGTCGGTGTCGATGCTGAGCTGGATCTACACACTGTTCTTCATCTTCCTGGGCTGCTCGGCAGCCATCTGGGGTGGCTGGCTGGAACACGCCGGGCCGCGCAAGGCCGGTGTGGTTTCGGCACTGTGCTGGTGCGGTGGTCTGGTCATTTCCGCGTTGGGTATCTACACCCACCAGATCTGGCTGATGTGGCTGGGCTCGGGCGTGATCGGTGGTATCGGCCTGGGGCTGGGCTACATTTCCCCGGTATCGACCCTGATCAAATGGTTCCCGGACAAGCGCGGCATGGCTACCGGCATGGCGATCATGGGCTTCGGTGGCGGCGCCATGGTGGGCGCACCGCTGGCAGCGGTCCTGATGGGCCATTTCGCCTCGCCTACCAGCGTCGGCGTGTGGCAGAGCTTCCTGGTGATGGCGGCGATCTACTTCGTCTTCATGATCGGCGGCGCATTGTCCTACCGCGTACCGCCTACCGGTTGGAAGCCTGAAGGCTACGTCGCTCCGGCAAAGAAGGCCAAGGGCATGATCACCAACCGCCACGTACACGTGAACGTGGCCTGGAAGACGCCTCAGTTCGCCCTGGTGTGGCTGGTACTGTGCCTCAACGTTTCCGCAGGTATCGGCATCCTCGGCATGGCTTCGCCGCTGCTGCAGGAAGTGTTCGGCGGCAAGCTGCTGGGCGTGGACCTGGCGTTCAACCAGCTGGACTCGGCGCAACTGGCGCAGATCGCTGCCATCGCGGCGGGCTTCACCGGCTTGCTCAGCCTGTTCAACATCGGTGGACGCTTCTTCTGGGCGTCGTTCTCCGACTACATCGGCCGCAAGGTGACCTACTTCGTGTTCTTCGCCCTGGGCGTGGCACTGTACGCCTCGGTACCGACGCTGGGTCATTCGGGTAGCATCGCGCTGTTCGTGGCAGCCTTCTGCATCGTGCTGTCGATGTACGGCGGCGGCTTCGCCACGGTTCCAGCCTACCTGGCCGACCTGTTCGGCACGCAGATGGTCGGCGCCATCCACGGTCGCCTGTTGACCGCATGGGCCGTGGCCGGTGTGCTGGGTCCGGTGCTGGTGACCAACCTGCGTGACTACCAACTGGCGCAGGGTGTTCCCCGCGCAGCTGTGTACGACACCACGTTGTACATCCTCTCCGGCTTGCTGGTGCTGGGTTTCATCTGCAACGCGCTGGTGCGTCCGGTGGCCGACAAGTACTTCATGACCGATGCCGAGCTCAAGGCCGAGCAGGCGCTGGGCCATGACAAAGGTGCAGACGGCACGACCGTGCTGGAGTGGAAGGCCAATCCGGCTTCCAAGCCGCTGGCCATCGCTGCCTGGCTGGCCGTGGGCATTCCGTTGGCGTGGGGTGTGTGGGTGACCCTGCAGAAGACGGCGGTGCTGTTTCATTGATGTAGATGCTTGAATCTGCAGTGGCCCGTTCGCGGCCACTGACCGCTCCTACGACATTCCGTAAGAGCGGTCATCGGCCGCGAAAAGGCCACCGCAGATCATCCTTTCCCCCCTCTTCTGTTCCCGTTTCCCGCCTGCGTGCCTATAATGATCACCTTTTTCGCCCAACGATTTTGCGGAGCTGGTGATGGCCGAACGTATCGCGTTCGTCGAGCGCAACACTCTGGAAACCCAGATCAAAGCCTCGATCAACCTGGATGGCACCGGAAAGGCCCGATTCGATATCGGCGTTCCTTTTCTTGAGCACATGCTTGACCAGATCGCCCGGCACGGGCTGATCGACCTGGACATCGAGTGCAAGGGCGACCTGCACATCGACGACCACCACACCGTGGAGGACGTCGGCATCACCTTGGGCCAGGCATTCGCCAAGGCCATCGGCGACAAGAAAGGCATCTTTCGCTACGGCCACGCCTACGTCCCGCTGGACGAAGCGCTGTCGCGCGTGGTCATCGACTTCTCCGGCCGCCCCGGCCTGCAGATGCACGTGCCCTACACCCGCGCCACCGTCGGCGGCTTCGATGTGGATCTGTTCCAGGAGTTCTTCCAGGGCTTCGTCAACCACGCCAACGTCTCCCTGCACATCGACAACCTGCGTGGGCACAACACCCATCACCAGATCGAAACCGTGTTCAAGGCTTTCGGCCGCGCGCTGCGCATGGCCGTCGCGGTCGACGAACGCATGGCCGGGCAGATGCCGTCGACCAAGGGCGTGCTCTGATGCAGACCGTCGCGGTAATCGACTACGGCATGGGCAACCTGCACTCCGTGGCCAAGGCTCTGGAGCATGTCGGTGCCGGCAAGGTACTGATCACCAGTGACGCCAATGTCATTCGTGAAGCCGACCGCGTGGTCTTTCCCGGTGTCGGTGCCATTCGCGACTGCATGGCTGAAATCCGCCGCCTGGGCTTCGATGCGCTGGTGCGCGAAGTCAGTCAAGACCGGCCCTTCCTGGGTATCTGCGTCGGCATGCAGGCGTTGATGGAGCACAGCGAAGAGAACGCCGGCGTCGACTGCATCGGCGTGTTTCCCGGCAAGGTGCGCTTTTTCGGCAAGGACCTGCACGAAGGTGGCGAGCACCTGAAGGTCCCGCACATGGGCTGGAACGAAGTGCAGCAGGCGGTGGATCACCCGCTGTGGCACGACATTCCGGACCTGGCGCGTTTCTACTTCGTGCACAGCTATTACATCGAGGCCGGCAAGCCGGGCCAGGTGGTGGGGCGCGGCCATTACGGTCGCGACTTCGCCGCGGCACTGGCCGAAGGGTCACGCTTCGCCGTGCAGTTCCACCCCGAGAAGAGCCATACCCATGGCCTGCAGCTGCTGCAGAATTTCGCAGCCTGGGATGGACGCTGGTAATGGGCAAGGCCAGCAAGCCGCCCATTCTTACCCTGACGCCGGAGCAGGAGAGCGAAGCGGCCGAGAAGATCAAGCGGTTCATGCGTGACCGCTTCGATCTCGACCTGGGTTCGTTCGAGGCCCTCGAGGTGCTCGAGCTGTTCACCCGCGAAATGGCTCCACACTATTACAACAGGGCGATTTTCGATGTGCAGGCGCACCTCAGCGAGAGGTTCGAAAGCATCGAGAGCGACCTGTGGGCGCTCGAGAAGAACTGACTTCTGAGCATCGCCGTTCACCGACTTCGAAGGTTTTTGCAGATGCTGATTATCCCCGCTATCGATCTTAAAGACGGTGCCTGCGTGCGCCTGCGCCAGGGCCGCATGGAAGATTCCACGGTGTTTTCGGACGATCCGGTGAGCATGGCCGCCAAGTGGGTCGAGGGCGGCTGCCGTCGCCTGCACCTGGTCGATCTCAACGGTGCTTTCGAAGGCCAGCCGGTGAACGGCGATGTGGTCACTGCCATTGCCAAGCGCTACCCGCACCTGCCGATCCAGATCGGCGGCGGCATCCGCTCGCTGGAAACCATCGAGCACTACGTCAAGGCCGGCGTGAGCTACGTGATCATCGGCACCAAGGCGGTCAAGCAGCCCGAGTTCGTCGCCGAGGCCTGCCGTGCATTCCCCGGCAAGGTCATCGTTGGCCTGGACGCCAAGGATGGCTTCGTCGCCACCGACGGCTGGGCCGAAGTGAGCACGGTGCAGGTCATCGACCTGGCCAAGCGGTTCGAGGCCGATGGCGTGTCGGCGATCGTCTACACCGACATCGCCAAGGACGGCATGATGCAGGGCTGCAACGTGCCCTTCACCGCTGCTCTGGCGGCCGCGACCAAGATCCCGGTGATCGCCTCCGGCGGTATCCACAACCTGGGCGACATCCGTGCCCTGCTGGATGCCAAGGCGCCGGGCATCATCGGCGCCATCACTGGCCGCGCCATCTACGAAGGCACCCTGGACGTCGCCGAGGCCCAGGCATTCTGCGATTCGTACAACGCGTAACGGCTGGACGCGGCCCCCTGTAGCAGCGGCGCAAGCCGCGTCCGCGAGCACCTCGCTCCCCATCCAATCGGAGATTCCCCATGGCCCTGGCCAAACGCATCATCCCCTGCCTGGACGTGGACAACGGCCGAGTGGTCAAGGGCGTCAAGTTCGAGAACATCCGCGACGCCGGCGATCCGGTCGAGATCGCCCGGCGCTACGACGAGCAGGGCGCCGACGAGATCACCTTCCTGGACATCACCGCCAGTGTCGATGGCCGTGACACCACCCTGCACACCGTCGAGCGCATGGCCAGCCAGGTCTTCATTCCCCTGACCGTGGGCGGCGGCGTGCGCACGGTGGCGGATATCCGCAACCTGCTCAATGCCGGTGCGGACAAGGTTTCGATCAACACGGCTGCGGTGTTCAACCCTGAGTTCGTCGGCGAGGCAGCTTCGCGCTTCGGCTCCCAGTGCATCGTGGTGGCCATCGATGCGAAGAAGGTCTCGGGGCCCGGCGAAGAGCCACGCTGGGAGATCTTCACCCACGGTGGGCGCAAGCCTACCGGCCTGGACGCCGTGCAATGGGCGCAGAAGATGGAAGGCCTGGGCGCGGGTGAGATCCTGCTGACCAGCATGGACCAGGACGGCATGAAGAACGGCTTCGACCTGGGCGTGACCCGCGCCATCAGCGACGCGTTGGGCATTCCGGTGATCGCTTCCGGCGGGGTGGGCAACCTGCAGCACCTGGCCGATGGCGTTATCCAGGGCGGCGCGAGCGCGGTGCTCGCCGCCAGTATCTTCCACTTCGGCGAGTACACCGTGCCTGAAGCCAAGGCGTTCATGGCCAAGCAAGGCATCGTGGTCCGCTGACCCTGTAGCAGCGGCGCAAGCCGCGTCAGGCGTCACCGCGTTGCGCCAGGTTCACCGCACGCACCGCCGACGCGGCTCGCGCCGCTGCTACAAGGAATCTGTCGTTGCGGTAACCGCGTCCGGCATCCCGGTAATGACGATTGCCGTTTCGGTAACCGTGTCCGGCGTCCGGGTAATGACGATCGCCGTTGCGGTAACCGCGTCCGGCGTCCGGGTAATGACGATCGCCTTCACGGCAACCGCGTCCGGCGTCCGGGTAATGATGGTCACCGTTTCGGCAACCGCGTTCGGCATCACCGCGACCCTGTAGCAGCGGCGCGAGCCGCATCGGCGGGCAGCGCGGTGGGACGGCTAATCGCGTCGGCGTTTGACGGGGCTTGCGCCGCTGCTACAGGGGTAAGGAGTTTGTATGTACCATGGCGAACGAATGAACGCCTGGACCCATTTGGCAGGGGCTGTGCTGGCGGCGGTCGGTGCTGTCTGGCTGCTGCTGGTGGCAGCGTTTCAAGGTGATCCCTGGAAGATCGTCAGCGTGTGCATCTATGGCAGCACGCTGATCCTGCTCTACAGCGTTTCCACGATCTACCACAGCGTGCGCGGGCGCGGCAAAGCGCTCATGCAGAAGCTCGATCACCTGTCGATCTACCTGCTGATCGCCGGCAGCTACACGCCGTTCTGTCTGGTCACCCTGCGCGGGCCGTGGGGCTGGAGCCTGTTCGGTGTGGTCTGGGGGCTGGCGGTGCTGGGCATGTTGCAAGAGATCAAGCCGCGCTCCGAGGCCCGCGTACTGTCTATCGTGATCTACGCGGTAATGGGCTGGATCGTGCTGGTCGCGATCGGGCCGCTGCTGCGCCTGCTGGGCCCCGCCGGATTCGCCTGGCTGGCCGCGGGCGGCGCGCTGTACACCGTGGGCATCATCTTCTTTGCACTGGACAAGCGCCTGCGCCATGCCCACGGGATCTGGCACCTGTTCGTGATCGCGGGCAGCGTGCTGCACTTCATCGCGATCTTTTTCTACGTCATCTGAACCCTAGAAATCACCCCATAGCTGCTGCGCCACCGCCAGGGCAACCACCGGCGCGGTTTCGGTGCGCAATACGCGCGGGCCGAGGCGGGCAGCGTGAAAGCCGCCAGCCTTGGCCTGCTCCACTTCGGCATCGCTCAAACCGCCTTCAGGGCCGATCAGGAACGCCAGGCTGGCAGGCTTGGTGTGGCTGAGCAGCGGCTCTGCAACGGGATGCAGCACCAGCTTGAGCTCGGCGTGGCTGGCAGTGACCCAATCGGCCAGAGCCTGCGGCGCATGAATGACCGGCACGCTGGAACGGCCGCACTGCTCGCACGCGCTGACCGCCACCTGGCGCCAGTGGGCCATGCGCTTGTCGGCGCGCTCGTCCTTGAGGCGCACCTCGCAGCGCTCGCTCACCAGGGGGGTGATTTCACTCACGCCCAGTTCGGTAGCTTTCTGGATCGCCCAGTCCATCCGTTCGCCACGGGACAGGCCCTGACCCAGATGGATGGCCAGCGGCGAATCGGGCTGGCCGGCAAACTGTTCGTCGAGGGTGACGCTGACGCGTTTCTTGCCCACTTCCAGCAAGGTGCCGAGGTATTCCTGACCGCTGCCGTCGAACAGCTGCACCTTGTCGCCGGCGGCCATGCGCAGCACGCGGCCGATGTAGTGGGCCTGGGCTTCGGGAAGTTCGTGTTCGCCCAGGGCGAGCGGGGCGTCGATGAAAAAGCGGGACAGTCGCATGGGGGTGTCTCTGGTGATTTTTTGGTGTTTATTCGGGCCTCTTCGCGGCCACTGGCCGCTCCTACGGTTGCAGGGTGTGCCCTTGTAGGAGCGGTCAGTGGCCGCGAAAGCACTGGTACAGGCGACGTCCTACTCAACCCGGATCGCGAAACCCGGGGTGGAAATCTTCGGCGACCTGCACGCTCACGCTGCTGCGCGTGGCGATATCGATCCCCTCGCTGGCCACCTCGGCCAGGAAGTCGATCTGCTCGGGCGTGATCACATAGGGCGGCAGGAAATACACCACACTGCCCAGCGGCCGCAGCAACGCGCCACGTTCGAGTGCATGGTTGAATACTTTCAATCCGCGCCGCTCCTGCCAGGGGTAGGCGGTCTTGCTGGCCTTGTCCTGGACCATTTCGATGGCCAGGACCATGCCGGTCTGGCGCACTTCGGCCACGTGGGCATGATCGACGAGGTGCGCCGTGGCGCTGGCCATGCGCTCGGCCAGGGCGCGGTTGTTCTCGATGACGTTGTCCTGCTCGAAGATGTCCAGTGTCGCCAGCGCCGCGGCACAGGCCAGCGGATTGCCGGTGTAGCTGTGCGAATGCAGGAAAGCGCGCAGGGTCGGGTAGTCGTCGTAGAAAGCGCTGTAGACGTCATCGGTCGTCACACAGGCGGCCAGCGGCAGGTAGCCCCCGGTCAGCGCCTTGGACAGGCACAGGAAATCCGGACGGATGCCGGCCTGTTCGCAGGCGAACATCGTTCCGGTACGGCCAAAGCCCACCGCGATTTCGTCGTGGATCAGGTGCACGCCGTAGCGGTCGCACGCCTCGCGCAACAGCTTGAGGTACACCGGGTGATACATGCGCATGCCGCCAGCGCCCTGGATCAACGGTTCGATGATCACCGCAGCAATACTTTCATGGTGCTCGGCCAGGGTGTGCTCCATGGCCTGGAACAGCGTGCGCGAATGCGCCTCCCAACTCACCCCTTCGGGCCGCAGGTAGCAGTCCGGGCTCGGCACTTTCAGGGTGTCGAGCAGCAGCGGCTTGTAGGTTTCGGTGAACAACGGCACGTCACCGACCGACATCGCCGCAATGGTTTCGCCGTGATAGCTGTTGGTCAGCGTGACGAAGCGCTGCTTGTTCGGCTGGCCGCGGTTGACCCAGTAATGAAAGCTCATCTTCAGCGCGACTTCGATGCACGATGAGCCATTGTCGGCGTAGAAGCAGCGGGTCAGCCCCTCGGGCGTCATCTTGACCAGCCGCTCGGACAGCTCGATCACCGGCTGATGACTGAAGCCGGCCAGGATCACGTGTTCCAGCTGATCGACCTGATCCTTGATGCGCTGATTGATGCGCGGGTTGGCGTGCCCGAACACATTGACCCACCAGGAGCTGACCGCGTCCAGGTAACGCTTGCCCTCGAAGTCTTCAAGCCATACGCCTTCACCGCGCTTGATCGGGATCAGCGGCAGCCGCTCGTGGTCTTTCATCTGGGTACAGGGATGCCACAAGACCTCGAGGTCGCGCTTCATCCACTGATCGTTGAGTCCCATCTTTTTCTCCCGCGGCAACACGCTTGGCAAACAGTCGCGCAAGCCTATGCAATGAGGCCTCGGCTCACAACCCAAACATGCTCGATGGCGGCGCTGGCGGGCAGTATGGCGCTGGCGTATGCTGCGCGGCACTTTGCCATTGCCGGGGCATGATCCGGCCATATCGCTTGCTCTGCCGGAGTTCTCTGCATGTCTGCTGGTTGGTTGCGCGCTTGGGCGCTGATAGTGGTGGGGCTGTTCAGCGCGCAGGCGTTGGGCAATGACAAGGCACAGACGGCGATCGTCGTCGGCGGCGGTCTGGCGGGGCTTACAGCCGCCTACGAGCTGCAGGCAAAGGGCTGGCAGGTGACCTTGCTCGAGGCGCGCCCCAGCCTTGGCGGCCGCTCGGGCCTGGCCACCAGCGAGTGGATCGGCGGCAGCAAGATCCAGCCGGTGCTCAACGGCTATGTGAACACCTTCAAGCTGGCCACCCAGCCGGCGCCGGAATTCGTCCGCAACCCCGGCTACCTGATCGACGGCGAATACTTCACCGCCGCCGACCTGGCCACCAAGCAGCCGGCCACTGCCGAGGCGCTCAAGCGCTACGAGAAAACCCTGGATGACCTGGCCCGCTCGGTCAAGGACCCGGAAAATCCCGGCGCGACCAGCACCTTGTTCGCTCTGGACCAGATCAACGTGTCCAACTGGCTGGACCGCCTGCAACTGCCCGCCACGGCACGGCAGCTTATCAATCAGAAAATTCGTACGCGCTATGACGAACCATCGCGTCTGTCGCTGCTGTATTTCGCCCAGCAAAGCCGCGTCTACCAAGACATCGACGATCGCGATCTGCGCGCTTCACGCTTGATTGGCGGCAGCCCCGTGCTGGCTCAGGCCTTCGTCAAACAGATCAAGACCATCAAGACCGATTCGCCGGTCTCGGCCATCAGTCAGGACAAGGACGGCGTGACCGTCAAGGTCGGCGCGGTGGGTTACCAGGCCAGTTACGTGGTGCTGGCCATCCCCTTGCGTGCGCTGGGCAAGATTGCCTTCACCCCGGCGCTGGACAATCGTCAATTGGCCGCGATCAAAGGCACCAACTACGGTTGGCGCGACCAGTTGCTGCTCAAGTTCAAGACGCCGGTGTGGGACAGCAAGGCGCGCATGTCCGGCGAGATCTACAGCAACACCGGTCTGGGCATGTTGTGGATCGAGCCAGCGTTGAAAGGCGGCGCCAACGTGGTGATCAACCTGTCCGGTGACAACGCTCGCCTGCTGCAGGCCTTCGGCGACAAGCAGATGGTCGACCAGGTGTTGATCCGCCTGCACGCGTTCTATCCTCAGGCACGCGGTGCCTTCACCGGCTATGAAATCCGTCGCTACAGTGTCGATCCTTCCTACGGTGGTGCTTACCTGGCCTACGGGCCGGGACAGATCAGCAAGTTCTGGAAGGTCTGGGAAAAGCCGCAGCAGCGCATCGCTTTCGCCGGTGAGCATACCGATTCGCTGTACCCAGGCACGCTGGAAGGTGCCCTGCGCAGTGGCCAGCACGCCGCTGGCCAGGTTGTGGACCTGGCAGCGGGTAAATCCTTCGAGCCGGTCAAAGTGGTTCCGCCAGTGGCCGTGCCGGCGAAGGCCGTGGACAGCAAGCCTGGGTTCTTCTCCAAATGGTTTGGCGGGGGCGAGACGCCGGTGGCCAAGCCGGTCGAGCCAGCACCTGCACCTGCACCTGCACCTGCACCTGCACCTGCACCAGTACCTGCGCCAGCGCCAACGCCCGCCCCGGTGCCTGTGGTGGTGCCCGCGCCAGCGCCGATCAAGGCCGAGCCTGTGAAGAAGGCCGCACCGGTGAAAAAGGTCGACACCAAGAAACCGGAGACGAAGAAAGCCGAGGTGAAGAAGCCTGTGGCCAAGAAACCGGTCGAAACCAAGAAACCGGTCGAACCGAAAAACAAGACAGAAGCGAAAAAGCCTGCAGTACAGCCGTAGGTTTCACACCCTCGCCGTCGCCTTTCCCACAGGGCGGCGGCGAGCCTTCAACGTGCTATTGCTGCACCCTGGTCACCGACAGCACTGCGCTTAATACTGACTTAATCGACTTTATCGATATTTCAAAGCGAGATTTTCCGCTTTAATTCGATAGGTGAGTCAGTCATCTTGAGCGCAGTTCTTACAGGGTCCAGGCACATGCAGCTACGTAATTCCACTTCTCGCTATGGCTGGGTCAGCATCGTTCTGCACTGGGGCGTCGCGCTGACCGTGTTCGGGCTTTTCGCCCTGGGGCTGTGGATGGTTGGCCTGGGCTATTACGACCCATGGCGCAAGGCCGGCCCCGACCTGCACAAGAGCATCGGTCTGGTGCTGTTCTTCTTCATGTTGCTGCGCGTGGTCTGGCGCTTCATCAGCCCGCCGCCGCCCGCTACGCCCAATCAAGGCAAGCTCACCCGCACTGCGGCTCATCTGGGCCACCTGTTTCTCTATGTGGACCTGTTTTTGGTGATGAGCGCCGGTTACCTGATCTCGACGGCCGACGGCGTGGGGATTCCCGTGTTCGGACTGTTCGAGATTCCGGCATTGGTCAGTGGGTTGCCCGATCAGGCGGAAACCGCCGGTACCGTGCATTTCTACCTGGCCTGGGTATTGGTGATATTCGCCGTATTGCATGGCCTGGCCGCATTGAAACACCACTTCATCGATCGTGATGCAACCCTCATCCGTATGCTGGGTCGCAAAGCTTGACCGCTGTACCTATCAATTTTCCAGAGGAATGCTTTCTATGCTGAAAAAGACTCTTGCCGCACTCGCCATTGGCTCTGCCTTGTTCACCGCAGGCCAGGCCATGGCCGCCGACTACAAGATCGACAAGGAAGGCCAGCACGCTTTTGTCGACTTCAAGATCAGCCACCTGGGCTACAGCTTCATCACCGGTACCTTCAAGGACTTCGATGGCTCGTTCAGCTTCGATGCAGCCAAGCCTGAAGACTCGAAGATCGACGTGACCTTGAAGACCGCCAGCGTGTTCACCAACCACGCCGAACGCGACAAGCACATCAGCAGCAAGGACTTCCTGGACGTCGCCGCGTTTCCCGAGGCTACTTTCAAGTCCACCAGCGTCAAGCCGACCGGCAAAAGCGCCGACGGCAAGACCACTGCCGACGTGACCGGCGACCTGACCCTGCACGGCGTGACCAAGCCAGTCGTGATCAAGGCCACCTTCCTGGGTGAAGGCAAGGATCCATGGGGCGGCTACCGTGCCGGTTTCGAAGGCACCACGTCGATCAACCGCAAGGACTTCGCGCCCAAGTCGATGGACCTGGGTCCACAGTCGGACACCGTCGAGCTGTACTTCACGTTTGAAGGCGTGAAAGCGNGTGCTGAAACCTTCGCGGGCAGAGCCCGCTCCCACAGGGCGGCGGGCCTGCCTACCTCATGCTCAGCCTTCGCGGTTACGCGTCAGCAGCGCAGGCTTTTCACCCCGTGGCCGGCTTGGCAATTGCTCCAGCTGCTCGGCAGTCGGGAAACGATCGATCTTCGATTCCTTGTGCACGATCACCGGTTGGCTCGGGTTGCGCGAGTCAGCTACCACCGGTTCCTGGCGTGGTTGCTCGTCACGCGCCGGGCGGCGGTTGCGCGGATTGCTTTCGCGACGGGGCTGGCCGTCACGCGCGCCACCCCCGTTGCTGCGCGGGCCACGCTTGGCACCAGCGTTGTCACCGGTGCCAGCCGGACGCGCGGCGCCACCGCTGCGCGGCGCACCACCGGCAGGACGACCCTGGCGAGGCGCGGCTGCAGGCGCGGCAGCACCGGCCGGAGCCGAAGCGCCCGGACGACGACCGCGGCCCTGGTTCTTGCCCTGATAGGGGCTGACGTAATCCGCACGGTTGCCGAAATTGTCCACTTCGTCATCGAGGAATTCGTCCGGCGCACGGTTGGCGGAAACAGTCGATTCTACGGCCGGGCGCGCAGCTTGGGGCTGGCGTGGCTTCTGGTCACGGGGTTGGCGTTCAGAACGCGCCCCGGCGGGCTTTTCCTTGCCTTTGTCCTTCCCTTTGTCCTTGCGTCCACCACCGGCATTGCTGCTGCCGTCGCCGCGTGGCGCGCGAGCGCCGCGGGCATTGTTGGCCTGAGGGCGTTCACGCACCTCGGGTTTTTCCGCTTCCACGGTGCTGGCATCGAACCCCATCAGATCACCGTCCGGGATCTTCTGCTTGGTCATGCGCTCGATGCTCTTGAGCAGCTTCTCTTCGTCCGGCGCGACCAGCGAGATCGCTTCGCCACTGCGACCGGCACGGCCAGTACGGCCAATGCGGTGCACGTAGTCTTCGTCGACGTTGGGCAGCTCGAAGTTGACCACGTGGGGCAACTGGTCGATGTCCAGGCCACGGGCAGCGATGTCGGTGGCAACCATGATGCGTACGGCGCCGGCCTTGAAGTCGGCCAGGGCCTTGGTGCGTGCGTTCTGGCTCTTGTTGCCGTGGATGGCCACGGCGCTCAGGCCATGCTTCTCCAGGTACTCGGCCAGGCGGTTGGCGCCGTGCTTGGTACGGGTGAACACCAGCACCTGCTCCCATGCGCCCTGAGTGATCAGGTGCGCCAGCAGCGAGCGCTTGTGGCTCGAGGCCAGGCGATAGACGCGCTGCTCGATGCGCTCGACCGTGGTATTGGGCGGCGTGACTTCGATGCGCTCGGGGTTGTGCAGCAGCTTGCCGGCGAGGTCGGTGATGTCCTTGGAGAACGTCGCCGAGAACAGCAGGTTCTGACGCTTGGACGGCAGGCGCGAGAGCACTTTCTTGACGTCGTGCACGAAGCCCATGTCGAGCATGCGGTCGGCTTCGTCGAGCACGAGGATTTCAACGTGGGACAGATCGACACTGCCCTGGCCACACAGGTCGAGCAGACGACCGGGGCAAGCCACCAGCACGTCGACACCGCGGGACATGGCCTGAACCTGCGGGTTCATGCCGACACCGCCGAAGATACAGGCGCTGACGAATTTCAGGTCGCGAGCGTAGGTCTTGAAGCTGTCGTGAACCTGGGCGGCGAGCTCGCGCGTCGGGGTCAGGACCAGCACGCGCGGTTGGCGCGGGCCGTGACGTTGGGATTTGTCCGGGTGACCACCTGGGAACAGCCGTTCCAGAATCGGAAGGGCGAAACCGCCGGTCTTACCTGTACCTGTCTGAGCGGCAACCATCAGGTCGCGGCCTTGCAACACGGCGGGAATGGCCCGCTGTTGCACCGGTGTGGGCTGGGTGTAGCCCGCTGCCTCGATGGCGCGGACTAGAGCCTCGGAGAGACCGAGGGAAGCAAAGGACATGAGTAATCCTGTTCTAGTAGGGGCTTATGCCCGAGGGATAATCTTGCCTGGCGCGACGGGTGTGTGATGACACTGTCGCGTCCGGTCCTGCTGGGGTTGCAAAGGGGGCTTCACGAAGCGGTGCGCGGGCGCAAGCCCAGCTGGCAGGTGCTTCGAGAGGCCTTGGCAAGGCCGAGCGGCCGGACGTAAGCCTGGCACAAGGGCCGAGTATAACAGAGCAATCACATTGCGCTGCTTTCACGCTGCCCAGCGGTGCTTGCGGGCGGTTGCCGCAGTATCTGCGGCGCAGCGGAAGGTAGCGTTTTACCACTCATTGGCGCGTCGGCATAGCGTGCCAGCAACTGCGCGTAGGCTGGCTCCTGTTTGAACCGGCGCAGTTCCGCGGCGAAGCGCTGCACCAGCAGGTCCATCCCGGCGCCGCGGCGTACCGCCAGAAACTGCGGATTGCTGCCGATCTCCATGGGCAGGCGACTGACCCGCTGCTCCATGCCCAGACGCTTGACGGTGTATTCGCCCACCCGGCGGTCGGTGATCAGCAGGTCGATGCGTGCCTTGGCCAGCTTGCCGAAGTTGGCTTCCTGGCTGGGTCCGCTCTCGCGGATCACGCCAGGCGCCTGGGCGAACTCGTCACCGTAGTCGTACCCCGCCGTTATGCCCACGGTCAGCCCCTTGAGGTCGGCCATGCTCTGCACGGGGTGAGGGCGATCGTTGGCCTGGTAGAACACCCATTCCACCTCCGACAGCGGCTCCCTGGGATAGAACAGGCTGGCATCGCGCTCGTTGGTCTGGAAAATATCGAGGATGCCGTCGGCCTGGCCTTGATCGAGCATGGCCAGGCAGCGTTTCCACGGCAGGAATTGCCACTGCACTTGAATGCCCAGGCGCTCGAAGATCAGCGCCGTGATGTCGTAGTCGATTCCCTGCGCCTTACCGTTTTCCTCGAAGGCGTAGGGCGCCCATGAATCGGTGACGATGCGCAGCGTTTCGCCGTGGGCCTGCAGGCACCAGCAAAGGAGAAGCGCAGAGGGCAACGAGCGGAGGATGGCAACCATGGGCCGGAGATTACGACGGCTGGCTCCGCTTGAAAAGGTCTGCGCCGGGCTTTCAGGACTTTTGCCGGCTCGTCAGGTGCTGATAGATGGAGCTGCGGCGGCGGCCCAGCAGTAAACGAACGCCGGGATGCCCCAGCCACTGTTCCAGTTGCCGCGGCTGCAGCGGCGTGCGCATGCGCCGCTCGACGTTGTCCTGAGCCTTTTCCCACCAGACGGGCGCGCAGGCCTGATCGAACTCGTTGGCATGGGGATAGCAGCCATACAGCACTTCGCGCACAAACTGCCGCTGATGACCGGGCAGCAGCAGGGTCACGGCCTTGAACAGCAGGCGTTGCGCAGCGGGCGGACGCGGCAACTGGGCGGTGACCTGCCGGGTATCGTCCAGCGCAGCAGGATCGAGCGGCACGTTTTGGTGCTTGCGCAGCCACGCCATGACCTTGGCCCGGAACAGCTGCTTGCGGCTCCAGTAGTGGTGGATCAGGTCGGGGCATTCACGCAGGGCGTAGTGCCGGTAGGCGGCGATGCCCAGGCAGAACTCCTCCAGGATGTAGGCACCCTGGGCCCGCGGGTACAGGTCGTCCATCAGCTCGATCGAGCGCTCGAGCAGGCAGGCATCGTCGGCATGCAGGCCGATCACCCCGGAGTTGATCAGGGGCATCTGGTCATCGGCCAGGCCGCGCGCCTGCAGTTCTTCGCTCAATGCGCTGTACAGCACGCTTTCCCGGCAGTCGCCATAGCGGATACCGATCGCGTTGCACAGCAGGCTCCCCGGCGCGATGCGCTCGAACAGCGCCAGCGGCGATTGATGGAAGAAGGTATCGGTGTCGATCAGCAGAGCGACTTCGGATTCGCGCAGCACTTCGAGCAGCGCCATGTGCTTGATGCGGAAGTGGTAACCGTGCGGTTGCATCCACGCCTTGCGGGTGGCCGCGTCGAAATTGCGCACGCGTACCGGCAGGTCGCCGTAGGGCGCGGGGTCGTCGGTGAACACCTGGATATCGATGCGGTGACCGGGCGTTTCACGTAGACGCGCCAGGGCGCTGCAGATGCTGAAGATGGCTTCCCGGTGATAGGTGTCGGCACCGAACACGAGGTAGACCAGTTGCGGGCGAGAAGAGCGGGTTTGAGTGACCATGGACCTGATTCTGATGCTGATGAACGACGAAAAAAGGCCCCGGCAATGTGCCGAGGCCCTGTGGCCGCCTGAGAAGACTCAGCTGCTGAGTTTCAGATTGTTCCATACGGCCAGGCTGGGTTCTGCCTGGTTAAGGGTATAGAAGTGCAGGCCCGGTGCGCCGCCCTGCAACAAACGCTCACACATCTGCGTGATCACTTGCTCGCCGAACGCCTGGATGCTTTTCACGTCATCGCCGTAGGCTTCCAGCTGCTTGCGCACCCAGCGCGGGATTTCTGCGCCGCAGGCGTCGGAGAAACGCGCCAGCTTGCTGTAGTTGGTGATCGGCATGATGCCGGGCACGATCGGAATGTTCACGCCCAGCTTCTGCACACGCTCGACGAAGTAGAAGTAGCTGTCGGCGTTGAAGAAGTACTGAGTGATTGCGCTGCTGGCGCCGGCGTTGGCCTTGCGCGCGAAGTTGACCAGGTCATCTTCGAAATTGCGCGCCTGCGGATGCATCTCCGGGTAGGCCGCCACTTCGATGTGGAAGTGGTCGCCGGTTTCGGCGCGAATGAACTCGACCAGGTCGTTGGCATGGCGCAGCTCGCCACTGGACATGCCCATGCCCGAAGGCAGGTCGCCGCGCAGGGCAACGATGCGCTTGATGCCGGCCGCTTTGTACTGGTCGAGCAGACCACGCAGGTCCTGCTTGCTGTCGCCCACGCACGACAGGTGCGGAGCGGCGGGAACATTGACTTCGTTTTCCAGCTGCAGAACGGTGTTCAGCGTACGGTCGCGGGTAGAACCGCCGGCGCCGTAGGTGCAGGAAAAGAAATCGGGTTTGTAGGCAGCCAACTGGCGGGCAACGCCCATCAGCTTTTCATGCCCGGCATCGGTCTTGGTCGGAAAGAACTCGAAGCTTAAGGGACGATCTTGAGACATGGCAGTTTCTCGGTAAACCCATCGAGCGGGCCAGGGTTGGCTGGCCCGCCGTATCAACGGTGCAGAAGCTTAGTAGCGATAGGCTTCTGGCTTGAACGGACCTTCGACGGTGACGCCGATGTAGTCGGCCTGCTGCTGGGTCAGCTGGGTGACCACGCCGCCGAAGCCGCGGACCATTTCCAGGGCCACTTCCTCGTCGAGTTTCTTCGGCAGCACTTCGACGGTCAGGCGCGCAGCCTTGCCGTTGGCGTCCAAGTCGGCGTATTTCTGCTCGAACAGGAAGATCTGCGCCAGCACCTGGTTGGCGAACGAGCCGTCCATGATGCGGCTTGGGTGACCGGTGGCGTTGCCCAGGTTAACCAGACGGCCTTCGGCCAGCAGGATCAGGTAGTCGTCGTTCTGCGCGTCGAAACTGCCGGCACCGGTGCGGTGAATCTTGTGCACCTGTGGCTTCACCTCTTCCCATGCCCAGTTCTTGCGCATGAAAGCGGTGTCGATTTCGTTGTCGAAGTGCCCGATGTTGCAGACCACGGCACGCTTCTTCAGCGCCTTGAGCATGTTGGCATCGCAGACGTTGACGTTACCGGTGGTGGTGACGATCAGGTCGATCTTGCCCAGCAGTGCCTTGTCGATGCTCGCTTCGGTGCCGTCGTTGATGCCGTCGACGAATGGCGAAACCAGCTCGTAGCCATCCATGCAGGCCTGCATGGCGCAGATCGGGTCGACTTCGGAAACCTTGACGATCATGCCTTCCTGACGCAGCGACTGGGCCGAGCCCTTGCCCACGTCACCGTAGCCGATCACCAGCGCCTGCTTGCCCGACAGCAGGTGGTCGGTGCCGCGCTTGATGGCGTCGTTGAGGCTGTGACGGCAGCCGTACTTGTTGTCGTTCTTGCTCTTGGTCACCGAGTCGTTGACGTTGATGGCCGGGATCTTCAGTTCGCCCTTGGCCAGCATGTCCAGCAGGCGGTGTACGCCGGTGGTGGTTTCTTCGGTCACGCCGTGGACCTTGTCCAGCATGGCCGGGTATTTCTTGTGCAGGATTTCGGTCAGGTCGCCGCCGTCGTCCAGGATCATGTTGGCATCCCATGGCTGGCCGTCCTTGAGGATGGTCTGCTCGATGCACCACTCGTATTCTTCCTCGGTTTCACCTTTCCAGGCGAACACCGGGATACCGGCGGCAGCGATGGCTGCAGCGGCCTGATCCTGGGTGGAGAAAATGTTGCACGAGGACCAGCGCACTTCGGCACCCAGGGCGACCAGGGTCTCGATCAGCACGGCGGTCTGGATGGTCATGTGGATGCAACCCAGGATCTTCGCGCCCTGGAGCGGCAGCTGGCCGGCATATTTGCGGCGCAGGCCCATCAGCGCGGGCATTTCCGACTCGGCAATGATGGTTTCGCGACGGCCCCAGGCAGCCAGGGAGATGTCGGCGACTTTGAAATCGGAAAAACCAGCAGGCGTAAGTACAGCGCTCATTAAGAGCCTCCATTCGTAAGGTTCGAATGGGCGCCGTTGTGTGCGTTTGGCGTCCCCAGGCAAGGCCTGAAGGGACAACGCCCCATCCGAGCCTGACAGGTCGAACCTGCTGCAGCGCCCCTCGGACGGGTGGCGGGAACGGCCGGGAGTGAAAAAGGCCGTTGGGTGAATCGGTGGCGATTATATAGCGATGTGCCCAGCTGCCAAAGTATTTCTGACGATCAGCGCCGGATCGATAATGGTATTCATAGGCAAAGCTCAATGGAGCCGGGCGCCGCGGTCTGCCATGATTCGAGCCACTTAGGTGAAGAACAGAGGAGCCAGCATGAATTTTCATACGCGCAAATGGGTAAAGCCCGAAGACCTCAACCCCAACGGCACCTTGTTCGGTGGCAGCCTGCTGCGCTGGATCGACGAGGAAGCGGCCATCTACGCCATCGTCCAGTTGGGCAATCAGCGCGTGGTGACCAAGTACATCTCCGAGATCAACTTCGTCAGCGCTTCGCGCCAGGGCGACATCATCGAGCTGGGCATCACCGCCACCGAATTCGGGCGTACCTCCATCACCCTGACCTGCGAAGTGCGCAACAAGATCACCCGCAAGAGCATCCTCACCGTGGACAAGCTGGTATTCGTCAACCTCGGCGAAGATGGCCTGCCAGCGCCTCACGGACGCAGCGAAATCCGCTACATCAAGGATCAGTTCGACACCGTCGGGTGAGCCCTTGCGGGTTACCGAAGGTCGGGGCCCAGGCCGCGTGTTGCCTGGCTTCTGGCCGACCGGTGGCGTTGCTGGCAGCCCGGTATTTCTGTACTGTACATAAAAACAGTATCGGGAAATTTCATGCAATTGATCGATAAGCTCAGCATCCTCGCCGACGCCGCCAAGTACGATGCCTCGTGCGCCAGCAGCGGTGCGCCCAAGCGCAGCTCGGAAGGCAAGGGTGGGCTGGGCTCGACCAATGGCATGGGCATCTGCCACAGCTACACGCCGGACGGCCGCTGTGTATCGCTGCTCAAGATCCTGTTGACCAACTTCTGCCTGTTCGATTGCCAGTATTGCGTCAACCGCCGCTCCAGCGACGTGCCGCGGGCGCGCTTCACGCCCGAAGAAGTGGTGCGCCTGACGGTGGACTTCTATCGCCGCAACTGCATCAGCGGGCTGTTCCTGAGCTCCGGCATCATTCGCTCGGCCGACTACACCATGGAGCAGTTGATTCGCGTTGCACGCCTGCTGCGCGAGGAACATCAGTTTCGCGGTTACATCCACCTCAAGACCATCCCCGAAGCGGACCCGGCGCTGATCGCCGAAGCCGGTCGCTATGCCGATCGCTTGAGCGTCAACATCGAGCTGCCCACCGATGCCAGCCTGCAGACCCTGGCCCCGGAAAAAGACGTCGCTTCGATCAAGAAAGCCATGAGCACCATCTACACCGGTCAGCAGACCGTGCTCAACGAGCCGCGTGCGCCGCGTTTCACACCGGCCGGGCAGAGCACGCAGATGATCGTCGGTGCCGACCAGACCGATGACAGCACCATCCTGCACAGCGCCGAGTCGCTGTACGGCAACTTCGGCCTGAAGCGGGTCTACTATTCGGCGTTCAGCCCCATTCCCAACAGCCCCAAGAGCGTGCCGCTGGCAGCACCGCCGCTGATGCGCGAGCACCGCCTCTACCAGGCCGACTTCCTGCTGCGCAGCTATGGCTACAAGGCGGACGAACTGCTGTCCGGTCCGGGCGACCTGGCGCTGGACATCGACCCGAAACTGGCCTGGGCCCTGGAAAACCGAAGCGTTTTCCCATTGGACCTGAACCGTGCCGAACCGGCGCTGATCGCGCGCATACCCGGTATTGGCCTGCGTACCACCAAGCGCCTGGTGGAGCTACGCCGGCAGCGACGGATCCGCTATGAAGACCTGACTCGCCTGCGCTGCGTGCTGGCCAAGGCCAAGCCGTTCTTCATCACCAGCGACTACCACCCACAGCAGGCCGAGATTTCCACCCTGTTGCTGCGCGATCAGTTGCGTGATCGCCCGCAGCCTCAGCAATTGGGGCTGTGGGGATGATATGCCTGGACTGTGACGACCTGTTCGCGACCTGGCGACAACAGGCGCGCTGGCTGCTCAGCCACCAGATCGATCCGAGCCATGTTGGCTGGAACACCGTGGCGGACCTGTTCGCCACGGACGAGCACTACCCGGCGGAAATCGGGCCATTCCAGGCGCGCATTCCCCTGGCCCTCATCGAGCTTCTGGAAAGCGCCGCGCAGTACCGTGGCGAGCAACGCTGGAGCCTGTTGTACGAGGTGCTCTGGCGCGTCAGTCACGGCGATCGCACGGCCATGCTGGCGGGTGATCGCCTGGGCAGTGAACTGCACCGGCGCATCAAGCAGGTGCGACGCGAAAGCCACCATCTGCATGCCTTCCTGCGTTTCGTCGAGCTGCCGGCGGCGGCCGAGGGGCCACCGGGCCCCGAGTACGTGGCCTGGCATGAGCCGGCCCACGATATTCTGGCCCTCGCCAGCGAGCATTTCATCGGCCGCATGGGGCGCAGTCGCTGGCTGATCGCAACGCCCCAGGACGGGGTCTATTACGACGGCACTCAGTTGATCCACGAACGGCAATGCCCGCTGGAATGGCAACAGCTGGCGCAGCAGGCGCACGACCCGCAAGGCGAACTGTGGCTGACCTATTACAGCCACATCTTCAATCCTGCGCGCCTGAACCCCAAGGTCATGCAGGGCCACCTGCCCACCCGCTTCTGGAAGAATCTGCCTGAAGGGGCATTGATTCCTGGCCTGATCAGCGATGCCCGCACCGGTAAGCAGCGCGATGGCCAGGCCAGCGACATCGGCAAGCGCCAGGGCAAACGCATCGGCCGTTCGGTTTAGCGCACAACTGGCTAGACCGATTGCAGATGCACTTCGCCCAGTGCGCTGCCCAGTGGGCCGAAGCTGCGCTCGATCATTTCCCGACGACCTGCGGCATCGACGATGACCACGGTGCTGGCCCGAGTTCCGTAGCTGGCGCCGGTAATGAATACGCTCGACAGCAACCGCTCGGTGGCCAGGCCCACGCCGGTGTCGGGCAATGCATGCTCGGGCGCCTGGGCCGGGTCGGCCAGCATGTCCAGCAGCGCATGGGGCTGGCTGCCCAATGCCTCTAGCCCCTGACGGGCCTTCACCAGCTTGGGCCATGGCGTATCGAGCCCGGCATTGGACAACCCATAGGTGCCCGCCGACAGATACTGCGGGGAGCCCGCGGCCGAGTGCAGGTAGCACAGGCGCTGGCCATCGCCGAGCAGCAGATTGAATCCGGCATATTCGTCCAGGCGGTCCATGACACGCTGCAGGTACTCGTCGATCGACCCTGTGCCGGTGAGAAAGCCTGCGACCAGATCACCTCTGGAGCGCCGAGCGGGCGGCTGGCCAGGTCGGCGGATATTGGTCAGGGCGGCGATGCGCTGCTCGGGCCCGATGCCCAGCCAGGTACCGCCGGCTTCCAGATCCCGCCCGGCGTGAACGCCAGGGTGTTCCCGCCACGGGGACAGGGGCGCCGTGGGCCGTGCATGGAATTCGTCACGGTTGCCCGCCAGCACCAGCGGGTGGGCATCACCGGGCTGCCAGGTGAAAACGATCAGGCACATACGTGGAAATCCTTGTAGTTTGGCTTCACTCTACCGATCCCCGGCGCGCCTATCCATCGCTGCAAGGTGGAGCGTGGGGCACCGGTTCCGGTACCATGCCGAACTGTTTACGGGGGCAACCATGGAATTCGCGCTGTATCTACTGCTCGGTGCCTGCGCTGGCGTGCTGGCCGGCCTGTTCGGCGTGGGCGGCGGTATCATCATCGTGCCAGTGCTGGTGTTCAGCTTCACCTTGCAGGGCTTCGATGCCTCGGTACTGACGCACCTGGCGGTGGGCACCTCGCTGGCCACCATCGTGTTCACCTCGATCAATGCCATTCGTGCCCACCACCGGATGAAAGCGGTGCAGTGGCCAGTGGTCGGCTGGATGACCCTGGGTATCGTGGTAGGCGCAGGCATCGGCGCGTTCACCGCGTCGCTGATCCAGGGCCCGCACCTGCAGAAAATCATCGGCGTATTCGCCGTGCTGGTGTCCGTGCAGATGGCGCTGGACTTCAAGCCCAAGGCCACCCGTCAGGTACCCGGCAAACTGGGGCTGGGCGTGGCCGGCACGGTGATCGGTTGGGCTTCGGCCATATTTGGTATCGGTGGCGGCTCGTTGACCGTGCCGTTCCTGACCTGGCGCAGCGTGTCCATGCAGCAGGCCGTCGCGACGTCCTCGGCGGTCGGCCTGCCGATCGCCCTGTTCAGCGCGACAAGTTTCATGGTGCTGGGCTGGCACGAGCCGGGCCTGCCAGCGCATAGTTTCGGATTCGTCTACCTGCCGGCCTTGGCGGGCATCGCCATCACCAGCATGTTTTTCGCCAAATACGGGGCACGCCTGGCGCACAAGTTATCGCCACGTGTGCTCAAACGCCTGTTCGCCGCGCTGCTGTTCAGCGTCGGCATGAGTTTTTTGCTTAGCTGAGGAATCGCAATGCTGCCTTACCCGCAGATCGACCCGGTGGCCCTGGCCATCGGACCGCTGAAAATCCACTGGTACGGCTTGATGTACCTGGTGGGCATTGGTGGCGCCTGGTTGCTGGCTTCGCGCCGGCTCAACGGTTTCGACCCGACCTGGACCAAGGAAAAGCTCTCGGACCTGGTGTTCTGGTGCGCAATGGGGGTGATCGTCGGCGGCCGCCTCGGCTACGTGCTGTTCTACGACCTGGAGCAATACATCGCCAACCCGACTCTGATATTCGAGGTGTGGAAGGGCGGCATGTCGTTCCATGGCGGGCTGCTGGGCGTGATGCTGGCGACCTGGTGGTTCGGCAGGAAGAACGACAAATCGTTCTTCCAACTGATGGACTTCATCGCGCCGCTGGTGCCGATCGGGCTGGGCGCCGGGCGTATCGGCAACTTCATCAACGCCGAGCTGTGGGGCAAGGCCACCGACGTACCATGGGCGATGATCTTTCCGCCTTTCAGCGATCCGGCGCAGTTGCCTCGTCACCCCTCGCAGCTCTACCAGTTTGCCCTGGAAGGCGTCGCGCTGTTCATCATTCTCTGGCTGTTCTCGCGCAAACCGCGGCCGACCATGGCGGTATCGGGCATGTTCGCGCTGTTCTACGGAATCTTCCGTTTCATCGTCGAATTCGTCCGGGTGCCCGATGCGCAGCTGGGCTACTTGGCGTGGGGCTGGCTGACCATGGGACAAGTGCTGTGTCTGCCGATGATCCTGGGCGGCCTGGGGTTGATCTGGTGGGCCTATCACCGCGTGCCGGCGGCTTCACGTCCGGCCGTTTGATTCTTTTTGCCTGGGCGTGACTGCGGTTGCGCCCTGAACGATGCAGGTAAGTCATGAAGCAATATCTGGAACTGGTCGCCCACGTCATCAAGAACGGCACCTTGCAAAGCAACCGCACCGGCGTGCGCACCATCAGTTTCCCGGGTGCCATGCTGCGGTTCGACCTGCAGGAAGGCTTTCCAGCGATCACTACCCGGCGGCTGGCGTTCAAGTCGGCCATCGGCGAAATGGTCGGTTTTTTGCGCGGGGTCAACAATGCCGCCGAATTCCGCGCCCTTGGCTGCAAGGTCTGGGACCAGAACGCCAACGAGAACGCTCAATGGCTGGCCAACCCGTTCCGCCAGGGTGAAGACGACCTGGGCGAGATCTATGGCGTGCAGTGGCGCCAGTGGCCGGCTTACAAGCGCATCGCCCTGAGCAACCCAGCGGCGATCGAACTGGCCACCAGCCAGGGATATCTGCAGATTGCCCAGGCCGAAGAAAACGGGGAAGGCTTTGTGGTGCTGTACAAGGCCATCGACCAGATTCGCCAATGCGTCGACACCATCATCAAGGACCCCGGCAGCCGGCGGATCCTGTTCCACGGCTGGAACTGCGCTCAACTCGACGAGATGGCCCTGCCGCCTTGCCATTTGCTGTACCAGTTCCACCCCAACCCGGAAACCCGCGAGATCTCGCTGACGTTGTACATCCGCTCCAATGACCTGGGCCTGGGCACGCCGTTCAACCTCACCGAAGGCGCCGCGCTGCTGTCCCTGGTCGGTCGCCTGACAGGCTATACGCCACGCTGGTTCACCTACTTCATCGGCGACGCCCATGTGTACGAAAACCACTTGGACATGCTCAACGAGCAGATGAAGCGCGAGCCGCTGCCGGCCCCCAAGCTGGTGATCTCCGACCGCGTGCCCGAGTTCGCCAAGACTGGCGTGTACCAACCGGAGTGGCTGGAGCTGATCGAACCCAGCGACTTTACCTTGGAAGGGTACGAACACCACGCACCACTGACTGCACCGATGGCGGTGTGATCGGTCTCCACTGAAGGCGAGAACCCCCCTGGAATCGGTCTGGCGGCGGGCAAGACTTGGCTGCAGGAGGCGTGACGTACCGCAGCAATTTCGGCGTTCGCGACAAGTCAGGTCCCAACCCTACCAATCGGCCGAATAGGCCAGGCTCAGCGTTCGCCCTTGCGCATTTGCATAAGGCGCGGTGGCATTGGCTTGGGTAAGCAGCGTCTGGTATTTCGTGTTAGTCGCGTTGTAAACGCCTGCTTCCAGACGGCCGACCGGGAGTGCAACGCCGCCTATCAGATCCATCGTCAGATAGCCCTTGGTTCTGCGACCGTTGTGGTCTCGCGCAGCGGCGCCATAGCTGCTGAGTCGCATGGCTTGGGCGCGCAGGTCGTAGGTGCTTGATTGATAGCTGACATACGCGGTGGTTTTGGGCGGTGCAATCCGGGTAGCGGGAAGGTCCAGCCACTTACCTCGCTGGTATGTCTCGCCTTTTGTCCAGGCGTAGGTGCCGCCCGCTCTCCATTGTTCGTTGAGTGAGTGGTCAACACTCATTTCAAAGCCTCGCACACGTTCACGTTGGTTGATCAGCCGCAGTACGCGTGCTTGGGCATCGTAGAACTGCGTAACATCCGATGTGTTCTGATAAGCGCTTACGCGGCCTTGCCAGTTGCTCCAATCACCTCGCCAGCCCAGCTCGTAGCTATCGACCTTTATGGCTTGGGCGTTGAGAGTTTGGATATCGAAGCTGCTGGTGACGTCCCGCATGAAACGCTGAATATCAGGCAAAGAGAATCCCTGACTGAAATTCGTAAAAACGTTCTGTTGATCAGTGAGCTGATACACCATACCCAGATTGTAGAGCGTGGCGTTGTAATCAAGCGTGTCCCCGGGGAGTACAGCGCGCTGGCCGGTTTGAACGATCTCGCCATAGGCAATGCTGTCCGCTATCTCGCTATTGATCCGCTCGTGTCTAACGCCCCCTCGAAGCGTCCAGTCGCCCCAATACCATGCGGACTGGGCAAATAGCGCGCGTGTCTGAGTAGTCAAGTCAGGCCCCAATTCGTAACGAATTCCAGTTTTTCGATAGGTCAGCCCATCCACCAGGTAGTGGTCGCCACGTTGACGTGCGTGTTCGTTGCTATAGTCCGCACCCCACACAAGATCTCCGCTACTGGCGCCGATGCCGGGAAGCTCGGTTTCCACTGCCGCGCGAAGGCCGTATACATTCTGCGTGCTGGTGGTGCTGGCAACGCCGGCGTGTCCGCGTTTGCGGTCGGGGAAAAAACGCGCATCGGCCTTACGCCAATAGGTTTCGAGTTGCACTGTCTGGCCGTAAAAGTCCCCCTCTCTGTAGTTCAGATTGATCGCTTGATTATGCGTGTAAGGCTGTTCCTTCAGATACAGCCCCTTCACAGCTACTGGACGGGTCTTGTTTCGAGGGTCTTTGGTGTAGTCAGTGTCCTGACGGTCCTTATAGTCCTGCAGAGACAGGGTCAGATTACGGTCTTCCCCCAAAGCAAGTCCCCACCGGGTCTGCAGGTCATAGGTTTGAGTGTCCATGCTGCTACCCTGCGACGTGTCTTGAGGTATACGCGCGTGGCTTGCATCGTATTGATCGTTGCGCTGAATGAGATTGCCAGAGCCATACCAGTCCAGCGGACCGTGCCGGCCAGTTGCGCTCTGGAAGAATTCATAGGCGAGCCCTCCACGATGTAGGGTATCGGGAGATGTCAGTCCGATTTTACTGTGCAGCAATAAATCGGCATCAGAGTTGCGTTTGGTGATGATATTGATGATGCCACCTGACGCACCTGCGCCGTAGATACTGGTCGCTCCAGATATGACTTCGATACGCTCTATGCTGTTGGGAGCAATACTGTTCAGCTGTCGGAAATTGTCTCTAGTAGCATTCTGGGAAACCCCGTCAATCAAGACCAACATGTTCCTTCCCCGAAGCGTTTGGCCAAAATTGCTCATGCCACCGCTAGAAGGCGAAAGGCTGGGTACAAGCTGACCAAGCACATCCGAAAGGCGGCGACCGGTGCCTGCCTGTTGTCTGATCTGGTACTCATCGATCACTTGGATCGAGCCTGGAATCGAAGCGATGCTCGCCTGTGTTCTGGTGGCTGAGACCACACTGGCGTCAAGACTCAGGAAGGCCTCTTTTTCCATTTCACTGGCGCGCGAGTCCGTGCACAGAGTCAGTATCGTCAAAAGCCAGACAGGTCTAATCGTGTAGGGCATACAAAGTCCTTTTAGTTGGAAACTAGGAGATACTCCGTGGCGCGCCAGTCCTTTTGCGCATGAGCCGAATGGCTATGGCCGCTGCAACATAGGTTGCAGCCACGATCCAAAAACTTTGAGCGAGGGGCATCCATGCCAGCGTTGAAGCGCCCAAGGCGATGCCCAACAGCGACCCTGCCTTGGCTGCACTATTACCAAGCGCCATCACGAATCCACGCTGGGTTGAATCGATTGTCTGAGCAATAATTGCGTAAGTGACAGGCAGCAAAGCTCCTTGCCATACGCCCCAAACCAAACGTGTTATCAAGAAACTTAGCCAACCTTGTGCGAATATTGTTATTGCCATAGTAAGTGCACAGAGCCATGCGATACCTTCGATCAGCCTGAGCGTCTGGCTATGTGAATGATGATCAAACAGTTTCCCCCATAATGGCGCGGAGACTGCAAGGGTTGCTGCGCTTGCGGCATAAGTAATTCCAATAAGCCACCCAGGTGCATTCAGTACCTCCAGTACATAAAGTGAGTAGAAAGGCTGAGAGATTACTTTAGCCGCTTGCAAAAAAAACATGACTGATAACAACCCAGCAAGCCACTTTCTATCGAGCCTGATCACAGGCCCTCGTTGGCGGTACCTATAAGCCTGCGGGCGATGGTTGGTCAAGAACGCGCCGCCTATTGCACAGGCTAGGCAAACGTATGCAGCTACACTGCAAATGTGTTTGAAGTCATATTTGTCAATCAACCATCCGCCTACGACTGGACCAACCAAAGAACCGATTGCAGTTGCTGATTGAAGTAAAGCCAATGTTTTGGCTTTGTTAAACTCGTGACAACAACACAAAGCATAGGCCTGTGCGGCTACCAAGAACCCTGCAAGTCCGCCTTGGATGCTACGAGTTATGACCAAAGTTGTCGGGTCTGAGATAAATGCCACTGCGCCTTGGAATATGCTCAGCGCAAGAAGTGCGCGCAAGATCATCGCTTTGTGCCCGACCCGGTCTCCGTAGCGAGCCCATAGCGGGCTCAGCAGCATTGCCGCTACCAAGGGGCCTGCATATACTCCCATTGTGAAGAATGCCAAGTGTTCCTGAGATGCTGGACCTAGAAGAGCTTTTATATGCAAAGGCCAGAAAGGGCCACTCATTTCCAAAGCACCCATCGACAGTGCCTGGATCGCAACGAGGAGAAAAATCGCTTTATGGTCAGCGTGCATTGCTGTGCGTGCGCAGTGGATTGGGTATCCTTTCAACAATATCTTTCGAATTTTCTTCCAGCCGCATGCGCAGAAATGCTTTTGCAGGCCAGTCCTCAAAAAGGATAGCCTGGCGCTCTGCTTCCCAGCGTTGAGCGTCTACTTTTGACCTGAATTGGTAGAACACAGATTCTATTTCCTTAGTCAGGGCATTCCACAGCACAGCATGGGGAATACGCCACTGCCGTGCGCAGAGCAGAGAGAGTTCACCAATGTGGCACATCAGGGTCGTGTGAATGAATTTGTCTCTCACATGGTTAGAATCATCGAACAGTGTCATGTGAGGGTCATGCAGTTGAATATTCAAAGCATGTTTATTGAATGCCTGACGATCTATTCGGATGTCACCAAAGTCGCGGATCAGGAGCTTGCTGGGCTGTTGGCCGGTGCCTAATATCACGAAGCTGTTCTGTTGGTGTGCCTCAAACGCGACACCGAAAATCAGATAGAATCCCAGAAGCCCAGGGAGTGCCATTGAAATGTATTCTTTGTAGAATTTCAAAGCGGCGTCAGGCTCATTGGAGTTGTAGCGTAACTCAATCCACTGTTCCAATAACGGCCTGCCAGACGCGTCCATTGCAAATAGGCTGCCCACCGGGATCGCCAGTTCGCCGTCATCAACCAGATCTGCAGGATTGTCTCTGAATATGGCTGCTATATGCCGCGCGCGATCGTCATCCGATTGTGCTGGTTCATATTGGATGCCCACGCGCTCTGGAATGATCTTCAGGTAGTGGATAAGGGTCGGCTCAATTTCGTGCATTTCTTGTAATAGTCTGCTTACTCGTGGTCCCATCCGTACAGAGCGGGGTGAGATTGTTCTCTGCACACTGGTCAGCCTTAGCGAGACTGGAAGTTTTACTAATGGGGCTTTCCTCCTGCCATCTGGTATTACGGTTCTGAATGACATCGTTGGATGGCCCGTAAACGCTGTCACATCGGTAATCACCAGCATATGCTGACGAATTTCATCAGGAAATAAATTCGGGAGTTCCGTAGTCGCTTGCCAGGGGTGAACCGGAATGGGCGTGTAATCATCGGGCTTTAGTTTAAGTTTTATAAGGGCTTGCTTCCACTCTTCAGCCGCTTTTGGAAAACGTTGTTGCCACCACTTTGTATGGCTCTCAACAGGATCCATTGACTCTATGTAACACACGTCAGTGCGCAACGCAGCCAGCATCACCGGAAGTCTAGCTTCGAACTCTGGGGAAAAGTCGATGATCTGAGAGATGTCCAAACCCAGCTTGGTTTTGTAATTTGGATGCCAAGGATGTCCGAGGGTACCCCATTGCTCCAGTAAGGCTGTAGGATTCGAGTTTTGAGGATTTGAGTGGAGCCAGTCCAGCGTGTTTCTATAGCCATCATGCTTGGCGATATTGCTAAGTTGTGATGCCCAACGGCGTTGGAATGCTATGCACAAAATATCATTCGCAAAGCTATCGTTGATTTCGGACTCAATCCTTGCGAAGGTGCAGTTACTGTTATGCACCGTAAGATGATCGTATATTAGTTCCAGAAGATCGGAGGGTAGTTCGACAGGTTTTACCACGCCTTGTACGTTTTCGACCGAAACCTTCCCTGTTATCGTCCAGCTCCCCATGGGCCCTGACTTGAGTGAGTCAAAGCGTATACGACCACGCCCTGAGATAGCCAAGCATGTGGTTCCATCCGCACAGGCACTAAGCGCTGAAGAATCCAGAAGTTTTTCCCGAAACATCGCCTGGATCAAGCGTTGGCAAGAATGTTCCAAGGCGATGGGCGCCGCATTTACTAGATCACTGAGACCTATACCTCGACGTTTAAAAGCTTCCGTATCTAAGGCTTTTATCCAGCGGGATAGAACGGCTTGTTGCGTTCCGATTCGAGCCGACGTCATGGGCACCCTCACATCCTTGAAATGAAGATCAAAGCGTATAGCGTAAAGCAACTCGATAAAACGTAATGATTCCTATTATCACGTAAGGCATTTCCGAAACCTATGCTTTAGGATGCCTTGCGCCATTTCCTTCACAAACGCAGGTTTTTCGTCGGATTAGGTGATGAATGGATAGAGTTGCGTGTCTTCGCAAAGGTCTTTACGGTTTTCAAGACGGGGCGGCGAGCGTTCTGGTCAGGTAACAACATCGAAGTCTGGCATATGCCAGCCCTACAGACTTTCCGACCTTACTCCTTCGACATTTTCATGAAGATATTCATCCCCCCAACGTCAGTCTCGATCTGCTCCCAGCCAAGCCGCCCGTAGTACGCCGACTTTTCCTCGACAGCACATAGATAGACCCGCTCGACACCCTCAGCTTTCGCTTTCTGCATTCCGGCTGTGAGTAATGCCGCCCCGACGCCCTCATTGCGGCTCTCGGCCTCCACCCACAGCGCCGCCAGCCAGGGCGAATACTGCACTCGTTCATCCATGTCCGAAACGATCAGCGATACCGTGCCCATGAACCGCTCACCTGCATGAGCGACCAAAGTGGTGGGAATGGGCTTGGAACGCAGGCTGTCTTCCAGAAGCGTCAGCACATCTTCCAAGGTTTGGCCGTCTTCCTTCCACCAGGCTTGCCACAGCCGCTCGCCCACGATGGCAAGAAAACCAGGTTCAGTGCGCAGATCTGATATTTGAAAGGGGGTTGCGGTGCGATTCATGACAGGTTCTTTTTGTTGGACATGTGCAACGAACCTATAGGCAGGCTTTGCAATAGCGAAACCAGCATTGTTTCAAAACCTTGCTCGCTGATTCATTTAAGAGATCCGAAAATCCGCATGCAGCTGTTTCCAATGCTGGCGCAGGATCGCTTGCTGGTTTGGCTTCATGACGCTGGCCGCTAGGGCCTCAGGCCACAGCGTTCGTGCTGCGTCCAGTGTTTCTCGTAGATGAACGAGCACGGGTCGCCAAGGTATTCCAGAGGTCTCGGCCCATCGTTTGAAGTGTTCGAGCGAGACGTCATACCAGGCTTTGGTATCGGCCATGTTCAACGCAAACTGGCTCTCGCCGGGAATAAATACCTTGGTCGCGACGATGTCGTAAGCCGGGGACAGTTCTGCGCTGAAAGTGTCCGGATAGATCAGGCTCCAGTTCTTCAGATGCGCGTCGCCGTTGGCCAGGAGCACATTGACCAGCAAACGCACAGCCATTTGCGTGACATCCCGTTGGCCATGGCGGGTCTGGGTGTAGAGCAATTTGGCGATCTGTTCATAACGGCCGCTGCGGTATTTATCGTGTGCGTAGGCGTAAAGCACCTGGGCGAAGTCTTCTGAATGAACGCGCTGACCTCCAGCAAGCCGATCATAACGACGAATGCCATAGGCCCATTGCTCGTCGGGTAGGTTGATTGCGGGCAGGCTGTCGATCATGTCCATGCCGACCAGGCGTATTTCAGGAATGTCGACGCCTGCCAGTTGTGCCAGTTTCATGCAGGTGTATTCGTTGAGCGGCACGAATGGATGAACGGTGGGAGGCGTCTTGATGATCCAGTCTCCCGGCGCCGTGGGGTCTGCGGTTATGTAACGACCATCCCGGTCGTGCATGGAGAATTTCATCTGTACGCCGGCCAGCGAGAAATGCGAGCGATGGTCGGGTGTGTCGATGGATACTGGAGTGATCTTGCCGTGGTTGCCCAGCGCATAGGCGGGTATGTGTTCGGCAGATACGGGAGTGGCGACCAATGCACCCGGCAAGTCCTGACCGAGCCAGCTCAACAAGGGAAATTCGCTGTCTGGATGCACTTTCATGGCTTGCGCAACCAGGCCACGCAGCGCGCCTTCCGGAAGTAGATTGCTCAACACCGGGTGCAGCCGGTGATGGGTGATGTAGGGGTGTTTGTTTGCCAGTTGACGCCTGAATATGCCCGGATTGAGGTGAGATAAGGTCAGCGTGCGGCGGTGTGGATCATCGATGTAATCCGGCGCCAAGGTAAGTACATTCTTGCCATTCGAATGGCCGGTGACATAACCGACTAGTTGCGAATGCAGCGTCAGCTTCAAGGCCGCTACGGTCTCGATACTCATGGCAGATCGTCCCAAGGATTTTCCGGATAGTTATCCACAGGGCGATCGTCCTCGAAGTACACCGGTGCGCCTGCCAGGATCTTTTCGATCAGCTTGAGTTGATCCTTGGGTACCAGGACCATGCTGGCGTCCAGGCCTTCGGCAATCAGGTCGAGGGTGTTGAGGCGCGGGTTGCCGTCTTTTTCGATCTTTCCGTATTGCTGGCGGGTGAGGCCTGTGCGCAAGGGCATGTCCTGGATCTGAAGGCCCAGTTGTTGGCGGCGGTTGCGGATCTGTTGCAGAAGTGTGGTTAGCATGGGTTGAGTATGAGCTGTATATGGTTCATGTCAAATTTAATGAGTCATATATTATTCACACTTCTCACACTTCTCACACTTCTCACACTTCTCACACTTCACACAAGATTCGAATGGGAGCGTGTATCCGATGAGCCGCGACGTTTGTTTCGCGGCCGCAGACCGCTCCTACGAGGTTGTGTAATCTCCTGTGGGAGCGGGCTCTGCCCGCGAAGGCCGCGCCGCGGTATGGCTGACGAAACGCAGTGCTCTTTTCGCGGGCAGAGCCCGCTCCCACAGGCTGTGTTCAGTCGTTCAATGCCCGTGGCTGCGGCCTACATGGGAGTGTTCGGCATCGGGAACGGTGACGGCGCCGCTGATTTCCAGGCGCTGAAGGATTGCGCAGTGTTCTTCGGCAGTGCCGTCGTGGCATTTCTGGCGCAGGGCCACGAGTTGTTCCTGCAGCGCGACCAGGCCGTCTATGCGTGCCTTGACGTGATGAATGTGCTCGTCGATCAGGTCGTTGACGCTCTGGCATTGATCTTGAGGACTGTCGCGCAGGGTCAGGAGGTTGCGAATTTCATCCAAGGTCATGTCGAGGATGCGGCAATTGCGTATGAAGGTGAGTCGCTCGACATGGGCCTGGGTGTAGAGGCGGTAGTTGCCATTGCTGCGGGCCGGCAGGGGCAATAGGTGTTCGCGTTCGTAGTAGCGGATGGTTTCGACCTGGCAGTCGGTGATTTTCGCCAGTTCCCCGATTTTCATGCTGATGACCTGCAAAAAGGTGCTTGACCCTATAGTGGCTACAGAGTGTTCACTTGGCAACCTGCACTTCAGGGAATTGCGACCAATGAGCCACCCCACCTCCGGCCATGCCCACGATCATAAGCACGAGCACGAGCACGAGCACGAGCACGAGCATGAGCACGAGCACCAGCCAAGCTCCGCACCGTCGAGCCACTGCTGCTCGAGCAAGTCGACTGCACCGTCGACCGTCCAGCTGGCACCCGGCGACAGCCAGGATGCACGGCTGAGCCAGTTCCGCATCGAAGCCATGGACTGTCCGACCGAGCAGACATTGATCCAGAACAAGCTGGCCAAGTTGGCCGGTGTGCAGCAGCTGGATTTCAATCTGATCAACCGCGTGCTTGGCGTGCGCCATTCGCTGCCCGATACCCAGGCGATCGAGAGCGCCATCAAATCGTTGGGCATGCATGCCGAACCCATCAACGGAGACGAGCCTGCCGCCAGTGCGCTGCCGACGCCGCGCAAGCCCTGGTGGCCGCTGGCGCTGTCAGGCGTGACGGCGGTCGCGGCCGAAGTGGTCCATTTCACCCAGGCGGCGCCGACTTGGGTCGTGGCATTGCTGGCCTTGGTGTCGATTGCCAGTTGCGGCCTGGGCACCTACAGCAAGGGCTGGATCGCGCTGAAGAACGGCAACCTCAATATCAACGCGTTGATGAGCATCGCGGTGACCGGTGCGGTGCTGATCGGCCAGTGGCCGGAAGCGGCGATGGTGATGTTCCTGTTCACCGTGGCCGAATTGATCGAGGCCAAGTCCCTGGATCGTGCGCGCAATGCGATTGGCGGTCTGATGCGCCTCACGCCGGACACGGCCACCGTGCGCCAGGCCGATGGCCAATGGCTGGAACAGGACGTCAAGACCGTCGCTCTGGAGGCCATCGTGCGTGTGCGTCCAGGGGAACGCATCGGTCTTGATGGTGAAGTGATTTCCGGTCAATCCAGCATCGATCAGGCGCCCATTACCGGTGAAAGCCTGCCGGTGGAGAAGGGCGTTGGCGACAAGGTGTTCGCCGGCACCATCAATCAGGCGGGTTCGCTGGAGTTTCAGGTCACTGCCGCGGCTGGCCAGTCGACACTGGCGCGTATCATCCATGCGGTCGAGCAGGCGCAGGGCGCGCGGGCACCCACTCAGCGCTTTGTGGATAACTTTTCACGGATCTATACGCCGGTGGTGTTTGCCCTGGCTCTGCTGATCGCTGTGGTACCGCCGCTGGTAGGTTTCGGCGCCTGGTTCGACTGGATCTACCGTGCGCTGGTACTGCTGGTGGTCGCCTGTCCCTGCGCGCTGGTCATTTCTACCCCGGTTACCATCGTCAGTGCGCTGGCTGCGGCTGCGCGCAAAGGCATCCTGGTCAAGGGCGGCGTGTACCTGGAAGGTGGTCACAAACTGGACTATCTGGCCCTGGACAAAACCGGCACGCTGACCCATGGCAAGCCGGTGCAGACCGATTACGCGCTGCTCGATTCCGCCTTCGAAGGCCGGGCACAGGCGATTGCTCAGGCGTTGGCGGGACGTTCGGACCATCCTGTGTCGCGAGCGATTGCTGCTGACGCAAATGGGGCGGCCCTGGCCTTGGACAACTTTGAGGCCTTGCTTGGGCGAGGCATCAAGGGCCAGGTGGAAGGGCAGACCTATCACCTGGGCAACCATCGCTTGGTGGAAGAGCTGGGTCAGTGCTCCCCGGCGCTGGAAGCGCAACTCGATCAGCTGGAGCGCGAAGGTAAATCGGTCGTGGTATTGCTGGGCCCGCAGGGTCCGGTGGCGCTGTTCGCTGTGGCCGATACCGTCAAGCAGACCAGCCGCGAGGCCATTGCCCAGTTGCATGCGCTGGGCATCAAGACCGTGATGCTGACCGGGGACAACCCGCACACTGCCAAGGCGATTGCCGCCCAAGTGGGTATCGATCAGGCCATTGGCGATCTGTTGCCTGCCGACAAGCTCAAGGCCGTGGAACAGCTGTACGCCCAAGGACATCGGGTTGGCATGGTCGGTGACGGCATCAATGATGCGCCGGCGCTGGCGCGGGCCGAGATCGGTTTCGCCATGGCGGCAGCGGGCACCGATACCGCGATCGAAACCGCCGATGTCGCGTTGATGGACGATGATCTGCGCAAGATACCGGCGTTCATTCGGCTGTCGAGGCAGACCCGCGCCGTGTTACTGCAGAACATCGTACTGGCCCTGGCGATCAAGGCAGTGTTTCTGCTGATGACCGTGGCCGGTATGGCAACGCTGTGGATGGCAGTGTTTGCCGACATGGGCGTAAGCCTGTTGGTGGTGTTCAACGGGCTGCGGTTGCTGCGCAAGTGACGTTGCACCCGTGACTGCGCGGCGCTCTTTTCGCGGCCACCGGCCGCTCCTACGGGGTTCGTGGCACTGCGGATCTCACCGTAGGAGCGGTCATCGGCAGCGAAAGGCCCCCCCGATGCATCTGACATACCGCGGCGCTCTTTTCGCGGCCACTGGCCGCTCCTACAAGGTTCGTGGCACTGCGGATCTCAGCGTAGGAGCGGTCATCGGCCGCGAAAGGGTTACCCCGATGCATCTGACATACCGCGCCGTTCCTTTCGCGGCCACTGGCCGCTCCTACGGGGTTGTCAGAGCTGCTGGGCCAGCGCCTCGATCTGCTCTTCGCGCTCGCGTTGGCTCAGGTGCTTGTGGCCGTTGAGCGAGGACCATTGCGGATAGGCGCGGGCCTTGTTCAGGGCTTCGGGCAGCTTGCCTTCGCGCCAGGTCTGCTCCTGTGGCGCCGCCACTTCGATGGTGCCCATGGCGGCATGGCCACGGGCATCGAGGGCTTTGACCAATTGCTGTTGGCGCAACGCCAGCAGCCGTAGCACATTGTCGTCCACGGTCAGTTCGCGCTCGCCCTTGAACTTGCCCAGCAAGCGCGCGCCATAGCCCCGTGCGGTTTGCAGCGCGCCGCCGGCAATGGCCCCAGCGATGGCCGCCATGCCCAAGGTCAAACCGCCCACCAGCAGGTCGACGCCCGCGCCAGCCGCTGCGCCGGCCGCAATGCCGCCGCCGACCTTCACCCCCAGCTGCTTGAGCGTATCGGGGTTGAACAGATCGTCTCCCCAGCGCCCATCCGACAGCGGCAGGCCGCCTGCCGAGGCATCCTGGCTGCGGAAGGCATACAGTTTCAGCAACGTTTCCACGCAGCGCTGCTCGCGTGTGCGCACCGCTTGGCGGAGGTCTTCGATGGCGCCCGCCGCGGCGTCACTGGTAACGCTGCGACGACAGGCGGCGCAGTCGATCAGCAGTTCGGCAATCAACCGCCGCGCGCTGCCCTGGCGCGCCAGCCGTTGTGCCTGTTGATCGTCGATCAGCCGCTGCAGGGCCGGACGGGAATGCTCCAGCAGCAACGCCAGGCTTTCATAAAGACGCCGTTCACCGTCTTCGGGCGGCGCCACGCTGTCGAAGCGCACCAAGGCATGCAAACCAAGGCGGGCCAGGGCCTCGCGCCAATCCCCCTCGCGCTGCAGGCTGCTGCTGACGAAATTGAGCACTGGCAGTAGCGGTTTCCCGCAGCTGGCCAGCACTTCCAGCTCATCCCGGTACTTGGCCAGCACCGGCTCGCGTGCGTCGATCACGTACAAGCCCGCATCGGAAGCCAATAACTGGCGCAGCACCTTGGCCTCCTGCTCGAAGCGTTGACGGGCTTCGCTGCCCTGCAGAAACCGCTCGACCCGCGCCGGACCGTCGAGACGCTCGCCGGGGCGATCCAGACGCTCCACGAATTCCAGCAAGGCAATGGCATCTTCCAACCCAGGGGTGTCGTAGAGCTCCAACAAGGCATCGCCATCCACCGAAAGACGTGCGCCCTCCACATGTCGTGTGGTGCTGGGCCGGTGTGACACTTCGCCAAAACCCACGTCGCGGGTAAGCGTACGCAGCAGCGAAGTCTTGCCGACGTTGGTATGGCCGACCACGGCCAGGGTCAGGGGCTTACTCATGGCCTGTCTCCAGCCAGCTCAACGGGGTCGATTCATCGACCGGCAGGCCCAGTGCATCCAGCCCCGCCTGCCAATCTCCACGGCGTTGTGGGTCGAGGGCCTGGCCGGGTGGCGCGGGTAACAACCACACTCGGGTAACGTTGGCGCACCTGGCCAGTTCGGCAATCAGGCCGAGGCTGCCGCGATCCGGCGAGCGCCGCGGATCGCAGGCGATCACCAGCCGCGCGGGCGGAAAGCGGGTCATCTGTTCCAGCAGCCGCTGGCGCGACTCGCGGCTGTCGAGCACGCCGGCATCCTGAATGTCGGGCGCCAGGGCAGGCGGCCACGGATGCTGGCCGTCGAGTTCCAGTGCTACCAATACAGCGCCGCTGCTCGATTCGCTGGCTGCTTGAGTGGTGACATGCGGCAACGCATCTGGCGCCTCATCGCGCACGCCCAAGCGTTCGCTGCTGGGCATCAGCCGTTCGCGCAACTGGCTGTAGCCGGGCAGGCTGGTATCCAGGGTCAAACCCGCGCGGCCTCGGCGCCAACGCCATTGGCAGAACGCGGCCAGCACCAGGCGCGGGCCGATACCGAACACCAGCAGCACGCCGACCAGCCAACCGGCCCAGGCCTGGCGTGCGCCTTCGATGTTGGTCGCCTGATCGCCACTGGCGCGGATCATGTCGATGTCCGGCACACTGAAACCCAGCAGCGCGGGCACGGCGCCCAACATCCGAGTCAGGTTGATGAAGGTGTCCGCGCCCAGAATGGTAGTCTCCCAGACGAAACCATAGCGCCGGGTCGCCAGCAGCAACAGCAGCACGGCCAGCGCACTCAGCAAGGCCAGCAGCCACAACCCATGCACCAGTGTGCCCAAGGCCCAGCGGTTGAGTCGCCGCCGCTGCAGCAGCAGTACCAGCGCCGGTGCCAGATGCACGGCTTGCGCATCACGCGCCAGTTTCTCGCTCAGCCACAACCACAGTCGGCCCAGCGCCGCACCGTGTCCACCGGACGCGACCAGCCCCAGCAGCCAGCTCAGCAGCAAAATGAGGTTAAGCCCCAACAGGCTGCCCAGCGCCCAGAACACGTTGACGGGCTGCAGACCATCGCCCAGCGCCGCGAATGCCAGGCCCGCGCCGCTGAACACGGCCAGTACGCCCAGCAGCAGCATCGCCAGTCGCGCACCCTGCAACCAGTGGCCCAGGGCCTGACGCTGGCCATCACGTTCGGCCAGCAGTAGAGCACGGTGCTCGATGCGCGCGGCCAGGTCGCCGCCATGCTGACGTGCGCGGCGGTTGGCTTCCAGGTCTTCCAGGGGGCCTGCCTGCTCTTCGCGCAGGCGGATGGCTTCACTGAGCCAGAGTCGATGCAATGCAGTGGGTGCGCTCACGCGTTTTTCCAGGCGGCCGATTCGTCGTGAGCATAACCCAAGGAGGCTCTGCTATTCTGCCGGCCATGAAGACATCTCTCCCTTTAAGCCTGATCGCGGCACTCGCCGAGAACCGCGTGATCGGCATCGACAACAGCATGCCCTGGCACCTGCCGGGGGATTTCAAATATTTCAAGGCAACCACCCTGGGCAAGCCCATCATCATGGGTCGCAAGACCTGGGACTCGCTCGGCCGACCACTGCCGGGGCGCCTGAACCTGGTGGTCAGCCGACAGCCGGACCTGCAACTGCCGGGTGCCGAAGTGTTCACTTCGCTGCAGGCGGCCATCGAGCGTGCCGAAGCCTGGGCTCGCGAACAGGGCGCCGAGGAAGTGATGCTCATTGGTGGCGCGCAGCTGTATGAGCTGGGCCTTGCTCAGGCGGATCGCCTGTACCTGACGCGGGTAGCCTTGCACCCGGAAGGGGATGCCTGGTTTCCCGAGTTCGACGAGAACCGATGGCAGAGGGTGTCGAGCGTGCCCAACGAAGCGGTCGACGACAAGCCGGCCTACACGTTCGAGGTATGGGCGCGCAGATGATCGGATGGCCTGTTCGCGCCGCCTGTTCGAGAGGGCGCCCGCGAACAGGCAGCAGCGGTTACGCCGAAGCCAGTTCCTTGTGCTCATCGGCTGCCAGCAAAGCCTGGTCGGTCTGACCCATCACTTGGCTGGTAATGGTGCCCGCCGCCATCGACCCGCTCACGTTCAGTGCCGTGCGGCCCATGTCGATCAGTGGCTCGACTGAAATCAGCAGCGCCACCAGGGTGACCGGCAAGCCCATGGCCGGCAGTACGATCAATGCAGCGAAGGTCGCGCCGCCGCCCACCCCTGCCACACCGGCCGAACTCAGGGTGACGATGCCCACCAACGTGGCGATCCACAGCGGGTCGAGTGGGTTGATCCCAACCGTGGGCGCGACCATCACCGCCAGCATGGCTGGATACAGGCCAGCGCAGCCATTCTGGCCGATCGTCGCGCCAAAGGAGGCGGCGAAGCTGGCGATCGCTTGAGGTACGCCCAAGCGACGAGTCTGCGCTTCGATGCTCAGTGGAATGGTCGCCGCGCTCGAGCGGCTGGTGAAGGCAAAGGTCAGCACCGGCCACACCTTGCGGAAGAACCGCAGCGGATTGACCCCGGCCAGGCTCAGCAGCAGCCCGTGCACCGCGAACATCAATGCCAGGCCGACGTACGATACCACCACGAAACTGCCCAGCTTGACGATGTCCTGGACGTTGGAACTGGCGACCACCTTGGCCATCAGGGCCAGCACACCGTAGGGCGTCAGCTTCATCACCAGCCGCACCAGGCGCATCACCCAGGCCTGCAGCACGTCGATCGCACCCAGCACTTTCGCCCCTTTGTCGGCATCGTCCTTGAACAGCTGCAAAGCCGCCATGCCCAGGAACGCGGCAAAGATCACCACGCTGATGATCGACGTGGGTTTGGCCCGTGCCAGGTCGGCGAAGGGGTTCTGTGGAATGAACGAGAGCAGCAGTTGCGGCACATTGAGGTCGGCCACCTTGCCCGCGTAGTCGCTCTGGATCGTCGCCAGACGTGCCGTTTCCTGAGTCCCGGCCACCAGGCCCTCGGCGGTCAGGCCGAACAGGTTGGTCAGGCCGATACCAATCAGTGCTGCGATTGCGGTGGTGAACAGCAGCGTGCCGATGGTCAGGAAGCTGATCTTGCCCAGCGAAGAGGCATTGTGCAGACGGGCCACCGCACTGAGGATGGACGCGAAGATCAGTGGCATGACGATCATCTGCAACAGTTGCACATAGCCGTTGCCGACCAGTTCCAGCCAACTGATGGTGCTTTTGAGCACAGGGTGGCCGGCACCGTAGACGGTGTGCAGGCCGATACCGAACAGAACGCCCAAGGCAAGGCCCAGCAAGACCTTCTTGGCCAGGCTCCAGTCGGTGCGACGCGTTTGTGCCAGACCCAGCAGCAATGCCGCGAAGATCAGCAGGTTCAACAGCAGGGGCAGGTTCATGTCAGCTCCGAAAGATTGACGACCGCGGCTCTACGGACGCTGGTCAATCGCGAATGCTAACACCCTGAATCGAAAGGTAATTAATATCGGAATGGAAGATCGTTAGGCGTTTTTGGAATAAGCGTATGGGCCTGCACGGCAAGAGGCCGGTCTTCACCAGAGGTTGCGTGAAGACCGGCCACAGTGTCCTGCCAGCGAAGGACGTCTTACAGCCCGTCGAGCATCGCCTTGTTGCGTACCGCGCCCTTGTCGGCGCTGGTGGCCAGCAGGGCATAGGCCTTGAGTGCGGTGGTCACTTTGCGTGGGCGCACCTCGACCGGCTTCCAGCCTTTCTTGTCCTGCTCGGCACGACGGGCAGCCAGTTCGGCATCGTCCACCAGCAGGTTGATCGAGCGGTTGGGAATGTCGATCAGCACCTTGTCGCCGTCCTGCACCAGGCCAATGGCACCACCTGCCGCCGCTTCAGGCGATGCATGGCCGATCGACAGACCGGACGTGCCGCCCGAGAAACGTCCGTCGGTGAGCAGCGCGCAGGCTTTGCCCAAGCCCTTGGACTTGAGGTACGACGTCGGGTACAGCATCTCCTGCATGCCCGGCCCACCCTTGGGGCCTTCGTAGCGGATGATCACGATGTCACCGGCCTGCACTTCGTCGGCGAGGATGCCACGCACCGCGCTGTCCTGGCTTTCGAAGATCTTGGCGTTGCCCTCGAACACGTGGATGGACTCATCCACGCCGGCGGTCTTCACCACGCAGCCATCCATTGCGATGTTGCCGTAGAGCACGGCCAGGCCACCTTCCTGGGAGTAGGCGTGTTCGAAGCTGCGGATGCAGCCGTTTTCGCGGTCGTCGTCCAGGGTGTCCCAGCGGGTCGACTGGCTGAAGGCAGTTTGCGTCGGTATGCCACCGGGGCCGGCCTTGAAGAAGTGGTGCACCGCTTCGTCGGTGGTCTGGGTGATGTCCCACTTGGCGATGCCTTCGGCCATGCTGCGGCTGTGCACGGTCGGCAGGTCGGTGTGCAGCAGGCCGCCACGGGCCAGCGAGCCGAGGATGCTGAAGATGCCGCCAGCGCGGTGCACGTCTTCCATATGGTACTTCTGAATGTTCGGCGCGACCTTGCACAGCTGCGGCACGGTACGTGACAGGCGATCGATGTCGCGCAGGTCGAATTCGATCTCGGCTTCCTGGGCAGCGGCCAGCAGGTGCAGGATGGTGTTGGTCGAACCACCCATGGCGATGTCCAGCATCATGGCGTTTTCGAATGCCTTGAAGTTGGCGATATTGCGCGGCAGGACCGACTCGTCGTTCTCGCCGTAGTAGCGCTTGCACAGCTCGACGATGGTGCGGCCCGCCTGCAGGAACAGCTGCTCGCGATCACTGTGGGTCGCCAGGGTGGAACCGTTGCCCGGCAGGGCCAGGCCCAGGGCTTCGGTCAGGCAGTTCATCGAGTTGGCGGTGAACATGCCTGAACACGAACCGCAGGTCGGGCAGGCGCTGCGCTCGTATTCGGCGACCTTTTCATCCGAAGCGGTATCGTCGGCGGCAATCACCATGGCGTCGACCAGGTCCAGGCCGTGGCTGGCCAGCTTGGTCTTGCCGGCTTCCATTGGCCCGCCGGAAACGAAGATCACCGGAATGTTCAGGCGCAAGGCGGCCATCAGCATGCCAGGAGTGATCTTGTCGCAGTTGGAGATGCACACGATGGCATCGGCGCAGTGGGCGTTGACCATGTACTCGACCGAGTCGGCGATGATCTCGCGGCTGGGCAGGGAATACAGCATCCCGTCGTGGCCCATGGCAATGCCGTCGTCCACGGCAATGGTGTTGAATTCCTTGGCCACGCCGCCGGCGCGCTCGATTTCGCGTGCAACCAGCTGACCGAGATCCTTGAGGTGTACATGCCCCGGCACGAACTGGGTGAACGAGTTGGCGATGGCAATGATCGGTTTCTTGAAATCGTCGTCCTTCATGCCAGTGGCACGCCACAGCGCGCGGGCACCGGCCATGTTGCGACCGTGGGTGGACGTTTTCGAGCGATAGTCAGGCATGGAACGACTCCGGGCGGCTAATCGGGTTGCAATGAGGGATTGAGCTTTTCCTGGTCCGCGGCACGCTCGGGCGGTGTGTTGCCGTGCTTGCGGATGAGGCCGGTAACGCTGCGGGATCGCCACGCGTTCGGCCGAGCTCATAAACCCGCCGGGGGATGATTGGCGATGAGTAGGGCGATTCTACACCCATGGGGGAAGGATGGAACGTGGGGCAGGGCAAGTAATCGGCAGTAAGGCCTGACGCAGCCAGGCCCTCTTGATTCTCCGTAGGAGCGGTCCGTGGCCGCGAACCAAGCGCCGCGGTGCATCAGCCAGTGCGCGTCGTCCTTTTCCCGGCCGATGACCGCTCCCACGGGAGACACAATTCTCTGTAGCAGCGGCGCAAGCCGCGTCAAAAACGTCGCTGCATCAGCTATTAGGCAACAACCGGCACGTAATGCTCTTGATGTACCGCGTTTCCGGAATCGCTGGGTGCACCGGATGGTCCGGGCCCTGGCCGCCGCGTTCCAGCAGCTGGATGTTGCGGTCCAGGTGGCGGGCGCTGGTCAGCAGGATGTTCTGCAGGTCGTCTTCGGGCAGGTGCATGGAGCACGACGCGCTGACCAGAATGCCGTCCTTGCTGAGCAGGCGCATGGCTTGCTCGTTGAGACGGCGGTACGCGCCTTCGCCGTTCTTCAGGTCTTTCTTGCGCTTGATGAACGCGGGCGGGTCAGCCACGATCACGTCGAAGCGTTCTTCGGCGGCCTTCAGCTCTTTCAAGGCTTCGAACACATCGCCTTCCACACAGGTGACTTTTTCGGCGAAGCCATTGAGCGCGGCATTGCGCTCGACGCCGTCCAGGGCGAAGCCCGAAGCGTCGACGCAGAACACTTCGCTGGCGCCGAAGGCACCGGCCTGCACGCCCCAGCCGCCGATGTAGCTGAACAGGTCGAGCACGCGTTTGCCCTTGACGTACGGCGCCAGGCGCGCGCGGTTCATGCGGTGGTCGTAGAACCAGCCGGTCTTCTGGCCTTCCATCACCGGCGCTTCGAACTTCACGCCGTTCTCTTCCAGGGCGACCCATTCCGGCACCACGCCAAAGGCGCTTTCCACGTAGCGTTCCAAGCCTTCGGCATCACGCGCGGCCGAGTCGTTCTTGAACAGAATGCCGCTGGGTTTGATCACCTGGATCAATGCGGCCATGACATCGGCCTTGTAGCGTTCCATGGTGGCCGAAGCCAGCTGCACCACCAGGATGTCGCCGAAGCGATCCACCACGAGGCCCGGCAGCAGGTCTGAATCACCGAATACCAGGCGATAGAACGGCTTGTCGAACAGGCGCTCGCGCAACGACAGACACACGTTGAGGCGGTGCACCAGCAGCGACTTGTCCAGGCTCAGCTTGACGTCGCGCGACAGCAAGCGAGCGCAGATCAGGTTGTTCGGGCTCATTGCAACCACGCCCAGGGGCTTGCCACCCGCCGCTTCGAGAATGGCCTGATCGCCCGCCTGGAACCCGTTCAGCGGAGTGGCGGCCACGTCGATCTCGTTGCTGTAGACCCACAGGTGTCCGGCGCGCAGGCGGCGGTCGGCGTTGGCTTTGAGGCGAAGGCTGGGCAGGGACATGAAGTCGCTCCGGAAAAAAGAGCGGGAGTATAACCTGCCGTCCCCGTCGCCGACGGCTCATTCGACAAATGACCCGGTGCGCACGGTGGGCGCTGCGGACCTTAACAGTTAGAATCCCCATGGTGTCCGGGGCGTCGAGCCTGGGGCACGGTTGCCTATCGATCCGCGTTTCGCATCAGGGGCCCCATGCCTGAATTACCCGAAGTAGAAACCACTCGCCGGGGCATTGCCCCGCACCTGGAAGGGCAGCGCGTGAGCCGCGTGATCGTCCGCGACCGGCGCCTGCGCTGGCCGATACCCGAAGATCTGGATGCGCGGTTGTCCGGGCAGCGGATCGTGGCCGTCGAGCGGCGGGCCAAGTACCTGTTGATCAACGCCGAAGTCGGCACCTTGATCAGCCACCTGGGCATGTCGGGCAACCTGCGCTTGGTCGAAGCCGGCCTGCCGGCGCTCAAGCACGAGCATGTCGACATCGAGCTGGAATCGGGCATGGCCTTGCGCTACACCGATCCGCGGCGTTTCGGCGCCATGCTCTGGAGCCTGGATGCGCTCAACCACACATTGCTCCAGGGTCTGGGGCCCGAGCCGTTGACCGAGCTGTTCGACGGCGAACGGCTGTTTCAGCTGTCGCGTGGCCGCAGCATGGCGGTCAAGCCGTTCATCATGGACAACGCGGTGGTGGTCGGGGTGGGTAATATCTACGCGACCGAAGCGCTGTTCGCCGCCGGTATCGACCCGCGCCGCGCGGCAGGGGGCATATCGCGCGGCCGCTACCTGCGCCTGGCGGTCGAGATCAAGCGCATCCTGGCCTACGCGATCGAACGCGGTGGTACCACGTTGCGCGACTTCATCGGCGGAGATGGACAGCCGGGCTACTTTCAGCAGGAATTGTTCGCCTATGGCCGCGGTGGGCAGCTGTGCAAGGTCTGCGGTACCACTCTGCGCGAGGTCAAGCTGGGCCAGCGTGCCAGCGTGTATTGTCCGCGCTGCCAGACATGATCCGGCTGCGCGCGGCCTGCACAACGGCGGGCAACTGATATAGTTACTTTTAGCCCTGATGACCCCATCGCAAATCGCAGTCGCCCCACGTGAGCAGAAGGATTGTGCCATGAACCTGTTTCGAACCCTGTCGCTGGCGCTGATCGTCAGTTTCGGCCTGCACATCGTGCCGGCCACTGCCGCCGACTCGAGCATGAGCACGAGCAGCGGTGACCCGACCTACCAGATCCAGAATCCGCCGGCCTATGCCATGATCGGCGATCTGCTGATCGCGCGGCCGCTGCTGGTGGCCGCCACTATCGTGGGCGCGGGGCTGTTCGTGATCGCATTGCCGTTCACCGCCGCCGGTGGCAACGTCGGCGCCAGCGGCAAGGCCTTGGTGGTCGATCCGGGCATGGCCGCCTTCGTGCGTTGCCTGGGCTGCACGCAGAGCGGCTACGGCAACCGCGACTGAGTCTGTCGCTGGCGCATCTGCCAGCGCGCTGGAATCAATGCTTGCCGGTGATCTGCTTGTACTTGGCCATCAGCTGTTCCTGGGATTCAGGATGCGCTTCGTCCAGCGGTATGCAATCCACCGGGCAGACCTGCTGGCACTGTGGCTCGTCGTAGTGGCCTACGCACTGGGTACACAGGTTGGGATCGATCACGTAGATCTCTTCCCCCTGGGAAATGGCAGCGTTCGGGCACTCGGGTTCGCAGACGTCGCAGTTGATGCAATCGTCGGTGATGATAAGGGACATGAAGACTCCGGCCCGAGACAACGGCCCAGGCATGTGAAAACCAATGGGCGCAATTGTGCCGCATTAGCGCCCGTAGTGCACGCGGGCGCTACCTTTGCCGGCTACTTGTTGCTGAAGCGCAGGGTGAGCGCCTCGGCCACGGCCGGGTGGACGAACTTGGTGATGTCTCCACCCAGGGCCGCAATTTCCCGCACCAGCGTCGACGAAATGAAGGAATAGCGTTCCGAAGGGGTAAGGAACAGGCTTTCCACGTCCGGGGCCAGTTGCCGGTTCATGTTGGCCAGCTGGAACTCGTATTCGAAATCGGACACCGCCCGCAGGCCGCGCAGCAATACGTTGGCGTTCTGCTCCTTGGCAAAGTGCGCGAGCAGGGTCGAGAAGCCCACGACCTCGACGTTCGGCAGGTGCCGCGTCACTTCGCGGGCCAACTCCACCCGTTGCTCGAGGGCGAACAGGGGGTTTTTCTTGGGGCTCGCGGCGACCGCGATGATCACGTGATCGAACAGGCGCGAGGCGCGTTCGACCAGATCACCGTGACCCTTGGTGATAGGGTCGAAGGTACCTGGGTACAACACTCGGTTCATCACGGCGTCCTGGCGGGAATCTGTTGGGGAATGCGATGGTATCGCAGCCGGAGAGGTGGGCCAAGCCTGCATCCATGGCGCAATGCAAGCAGGATCGCCTGTGGCACGCTGTCGCGGTGGTCGGCCGCTCGTTGTACGATGGCCGCCAGCCCCGACGCGCCGCGCGAACGGGTGTGCCGACTGCTACAGTGATTCATGCCGCGATCGATTTTGCCCGAGCTTTTCCAGCTGCGCGCAGGTCCATCATTCATCCCCGCCGGAGTCCTTCATGCCCCTCGCGCAACTGATCAGCCCGCAAGCGCTCGCCGAACATATCGATTCCCCCGGATGGGTCCTGCTCGACTGCCGCTACAGCCTGGAAGACGCCGATTACGGCCAGCGCAGCTATGCCGAGGGCCACATCGCCGGTGCCTGTTTCGCCGACCTGGGCCGTGACCTCAGCGCCCCGGCGGTCAGGGGCGTCACCGGGCGTCATCCGCTGCCCGAGCCTGGACAGTTGCAGGAACGGCTGCAGCGTTGGGGCATCGGTGCAGACAGTCGGGTGGTTCTCTACGATGACGGGCCGGGTGCCTATGCGGCACGTGCGTGGTGGCTGCTGACTTGGCTGGGCAAGCGCGACGGCGTCTTCCTTCTCGACGGCGGGCTGGCGGCGTGGCACGCCGCCGGACTGCCTTTGAGTCTGGATGCGGCGTCCACCGAACCAGGCGATTTCATTGCAGCGCCCGACGACGAGCGTGTGGTCGATGCAGCCCAGCTGCAGGCGCGCCTGCAAGCGCCCGGGTTGACCTTGCTGGACGCACGCGCATTGCCCAGGTTTCTGGGCGAGGTCGAACCCATCGACCCTGTGGCGGGGCATATTCCCGGCGCACAGTGCGCAGCCTTTACCGAGAACCTGGGGCCCGATGGGCGCTTTCTCCCTGTGGAACAGTTACGTGAGCGGTTCGATGCTCAACTCGAGGGCCGTCCTGTGGAACAGGCCGTGGCCTACTGCGGCTCGGGCGTCACCGCCTGCCACAACCTGTTCGCCATGGCCCTGGCGGGCTACCCGTTGGCGACGCTGTATCCAGGCTCCTGGAGCGACTGGATCACCGACCCGCAGCGGCCCGTGCAGAAGGGGCCATGAACTCGATCCACTGGTTCAGCCACTGCGGTATGCGCCGTTCCAGGTAATAGCCGGGCTGGCGCAGGCTGCCATCGACGAAGCCGACGTGTCCGCCCCGCGCATGCAGCTCGAACTCGATGCAGGGCGACATTTCTTCGGCGGTGGGCAGGCTGTGGGCAAACACGAACGGATCGTCCTTGGCCTGGATGATCAGCGTGGGTTTGGCGACGCCGCCCAGGTAGTAGCGACTCGACGAGCGGCGATAGTAGTCCTGGGCATCCTTGAAGCCGTGCAGCGGAGCCGTGACCTGCCCGTCGAAATCCCAGAAGGTCCTGATGCCCTGCAGCGAGCCCAGCGCTTCGAGCGCGGCCAGTCCCTCGTGCTGCCCCTCGTGCTGGAAGCGGCTGCGCTTGTCGGTCAGGTAGCCGAGCATGGCGCGCATGAAATGCGCCTGGTACACCCTGGAAAACCCCTGGGTCATGCGGTCGGCACACTGGTCCAGGCGAAACGGCACCGATACCGCCACCGCGGCCTGCAATGGGCTGTTCGCTCCGCTTTCACCCAGGTGCTTGAGCAGGATGTTGCCACCCAGTGAATAACCGACGGCGTAAAGCGGCGCCAGGGGTCGTTGCCTGCCCAGGTGGTCGAGTACGTGCAGCAAGTCTTCGCTGGCGCCGGAATGGTAGCTGCGCGCCAACAGGTTGGGCTCGCCGGAGCAGCCGCGCCAGTTGACGGCCACGCTTGCGCAACCGTGCAGCCCCAACTGCCGTTGCAGGCCGGCGACGTAGGGCGAGTTGGATGATCCGGTCAGGCCGTGCAATACCAGCACCAGTGGCGCATGGGGTGCGTGTGGGCCGTGCCAATCGAGGTCGACGAAGTCGCCGTCCTCCAGCCACAGGCGTTCGCGCTCGCGCGCCAGTGCCGGTTGCTTGCGCCACAAAGGGCCCCACAGCGTCTGTAGATGCGGGTTGCCCAGCCCAAGGGCCGGGCGGAAGCTGGGGTGTGTTGCGTTCAACGTGGCTGCCTTGGCAAGCCTGTGTCAGCCACGCTGCCACAGGGAGTAGTAAACCTGTCCGGCTTTCTTCTCGCGGTGCAGGCGCCATGTTGCCGGCATCTGCAGCGCAGAGGGCGGTGCCTCGCTCTCCGTGTAGATCCAGGCTCGCGCGGCCAGCCAGCCTTTGTCTTCAAGCAGTGTGCAGGTGGCTGGCAGCAGGTTCTGGTGGAAAGGGGGGTCGAGGAACACCAGGTCGAATGCGCTTGGGGTCTGGGTTTCCAGGTACTTGAGCGCATCGCTTTGCAGCAGTTGGCCGACGGCACACCCGAGCAGGTCGAGATTGTGCCGAAGGCTGGAAATGGCACTGGCATTGGCATCCAGTGCCAGTGCCATGCTGGCGCCGCGCGACAGCGCTTCGAGGTACAGCGCGCCGCTGCCGGTGAAGGCATCCAGCACCTTGGCACCTTCGATGTGCGCTGCCAGCCAGTTGAACAGTGTTTCACGCACCCGATCCGGGGTAGGGCGCAGACCAGGCGCTTCCGGGAAGCTCAGTTTGCGGCTGCGCCACTGGCCGCCAATGATGCGCAGGTGGCCTTGGCCACCATGGGGTTGCTTGGTTTTGACGCTGGCCATCAGTGCTCCGGTACGCCGAGCGGTTGCTCATTGGGTGTGTCCGTAGGGGCCGGCAACGGTTGCTGCGCAACCTTGGGGCCAGCCGTGACGATCACCAGTTTATCGGCATCCAGATGTTTGTTCATCGCAGCTTTCACCTGCTCCACGGTCAGCGCCTGGGATTGCTGCAGGAAGTCTTCCATCCAGGTCAGCGGCATGTCGTAGAAGCCGGTGGCGCCCAGTTGCGCGACGATGCTCGCGTTGCTGGCATTGGACAGCGGGAAGCTGCCGGCTTGTTCGCGTTTGGCGTTGTCCAATTCTCCCTGGGTCGGGCCGGTCTTGAGGTAATCGCGCAGGATGTCCTGCACCAGCTTCAAGGTGCCGTCGCCGAGCTCGGCACGGGTCTGCAGGTTGATCAGGAACGGACCGCGCACCTGCATCGGCGTGAAGCCCGAGTACACCCCATAGGTCAGCCCGCGTTTTTCCCGGACCTCGCTCATCAGGCGGGTACCGAAGGAACCGCCGCCCAGGATCTGGTTGCCCATGGACAGCGCGGCGAAATCCGGGTCCTTGCGGTCGATGCCCAGCTGCGCGATGAACATCTGCGTCTGCTTGGACGGGAAGTCGATATGGGTCACACCGGCTGCGGGCGCAACCGGTTGCGCCGGCTTGGCCAGCGCAGGGCCCTTGGGCAGGGCGCTGGATACCTGTGCGGCGATCTGCTCGGCTTCGCCGCGCGACAGGTCGCCGACGATGGCGATCACCGCGTTGCCTGCAGCATAGGCACGTTGATGGAAGGCCCGCAGCTGCTCGATGCTCAGACGCGGCAGGCTCTTGGCGTCGCCCTCGCTGGGGTGTGCATACGGATGGCTGCCATACAGCTGCGTGAACAGCTCGTTGCTGGCCAGCTTGGCAGGGTTCTGCTTCTGGAATTCGAAGCTGGCGAGCAGTTGGTTCTTGATGCGTACCAGGGCGTCTGCCGGGAAGGTCGGTTTGCCGACGACATCGGCGAACAGCTTGAGGGCAGGGGTGCGCTTGTCGGTATCGCTGAGGCTGCGCAGTGACGCGACGGCCATGTCGCGATAGGCACCGTTGGAAAAGTCCGCGCCCAGGCCTTCGAAGCCTTGGGCGATGGCGCTGACGTCCTTGCCGGCCACGCCTTCGTTGAGCATGGCATTGGTCAGCACGGCGATGCCGGGATGGTTCTGATCCTGGCTGCTGCCGGCGGCGAAGGTAAGCCGCAGGTCGAACATCGGCAGCTCGTGGGCCTCGACGAACAGGACCTTGGCACCTTCGGCGGTTTTCCAGCTTTGAATGTCGAGGCGGCGATGGCTGGGTGCGGTGTTGCCCAGCTCGCTCACCGATTGCAGGCCGCGCGCGGGTTGGCCAGCGCCGGTGGCGTCCGCAGCCTGGACGGCGAAAGTGGCCAGGCAACCGGCAAGCACCAGAAAAGTCGAGCCAACCAGGAAACGACGGGGGGTGGTGGGCTCACTCATGAGCGGCTTCCTCTGGCAGAACGTGGGCGATACTCAAGCGATCGCGGGTGAAATAGGTGCGTGCGGCGCTCTGGATGTCCTGCGGCGTCACGCTCTTGAGGTCTTCGAGTTCGCTGTCCATGAGTTTCCACGACAACCCCACGGTTTCGAGCATGCCGATGGTGGTGGCCTGGCTGCTGATGGAGTCGCGGCTGTAGACCAGGTCGGCGATGACCTGAGCGCGCACGCGCTCCAGCTCGTCGGCCGAGGGCGGCGTGGTCTTGAGCTCGTCGAGCAGTTTCCAGAGGCCTTTCTCGACATCGGCGAGGGTTTTTTTCTTCTGCGCATTGGGCGTCGCGGAAATGAAGAACAGACTGTCGCCGCGGGTGAAGGCATCGTACCGGGCGCCGCCGCTGGAGATCAGTTCCTCGCCGCGTTCGAGGCGTGTGGCCATGCGCGCGCTGTAGCCGCCGTCGAGCAGTGCGGAAATCAGCCGCAGGGCCTGGACGTCGCGCGGCTTGTCGGCAGTGGCCAGGGCCGGGACGTTGAAGCCGTACAGCAGGCTCGGCAGTTGAGTGCGTACGTGCAATGTGGCCAGGCGCTGGCCGGGGTTGGCCAGTTCCAGCGGGATCTTCGCCGGTGGGGTGGGGCGTCGGGCGATGTTGCCGAAGAAACGTTGGGCCAGGGCCTTGACCTCGTCTGGCTTGACGTCGCCTACCACCACCAGGGTGGCGTTGTTGGGCACGTACCAGGCCTGGTACCAATGGCGCAGCTCTTCGACCTTCATGCGTTCCAGGTCGGCCATCCAGCCGATGGTGGGCGTGTGGTAGCCACTGGCCGGGAAGGCCATGGCCTTGAAGATCTCGTACGCCTTGGCGCTGGGCTTGTCGTCCGTGCGCAGGCGGCGTTCTTCCTTGATGACTTCGATTTCCCGAGCGAATTCTTCGGCGGGCAGGCTGAGGCTGGCCATGCGGTCGGCTTCGAGGTCGAACGCCACGGCCAGGCGGTCCTTGGCCAGCACTTCGTAATAGGCGGTGTAGTCGTCGCTGGTGAAGGCGTTTTCTTCGGCGCCGAGGTCGCGCAGGATGCGCGAGCCTTCGCCGGGGCCCAGTTTGTCGGTGCCCTTGAACATCATGTGTTCAAGGGCGTGGGACAGGCCGGTCTGGCCTGGGGTTTCGTAGCTGGAGCCGACCTTGTACCAGATCTGGGAAACCACCACCGGGGCGCGGTGATCCTCGCGCACGACGACCTTGAGGCCGTTGTCCAGGGTGAATTCGTGCGTGGGCTGTGTATCGGCGGCAAAAGCCGCCAAAGGCAGGCTGAGCGTGCAGAGCAGCAGGCCTGCGGCGCGGCGGGCGAGGACATTCATGGGATTCAGAACCTTGAGAGCTGCCCGCGTGGCCTTAGCGTCTACGGGCGAGGAGGTGCTAGGATACTGATCCGGTTCGCTGGGGGCCATGCCTGGAAGGCATGAACCTGCCCGGGCAACTCGACAAAATGTTGCGCGTGAACGAGCCGGCGTAAAAGCAGTCTGTGTTGCGTCTTCGAATTTTTTCCGACTCGCCGCCTGGCGCGTCGCTACCTTGAGATAGCCGTCTTCCATGTTTGGTTCCAACGACGACAAAAAGACCCCGGCCCCGGCCGGTGAAAAGAAAGGCCTGTTCGGATGGCTGCGCAAGAAGCCGCAGACACCTGTCGCCGAACAGCCGCCAGCCCCTGCCGCCCAGGATCTGCCTGCAGCAGCCGACGCCGCTGCCGAGGCGATCCCGCAGGCTTCCGTGGAAGCTGCAGTGGCGCTCGCACCGGAGCCGGTTCTGGCGCCGCAGGCCGAGCCCGCTGCCGCACCGGTCGAGCAGTCTGTCCCGCACGGCCTGGTGCTCCCGGTTCCCGAGGAGCCCGTGGCGCTGGTCGAGGACGATGCCCCGCAAACGCCGCCGGTCATCGCTCTGCGGCCGGAAGCGCCGGCCCCTGTGGCCGTCGAGCCTGCTCATGTTCCTGTTTCGCCACCAGCGCCGGCAGCGACCAGCGCGCCAGCCCCGGTACCTGCGCCACCGCTGCCCGCACCCGTGGCACCCGTCGCTGCGCCCCGTGTCGAAGCGCCGACGCCTGCCGTTGCTGCCGCGCAACCTCCAGGGCAGACCAAGACCGGCTTCTTCGCCCGCCTCAAGCAGGGCCTGGCCAAGACCAGCGCCAGCCTTGGCGAAGGCATGGCCAGCCTGTTTCTGGGCAACAAGATCATTGATGACGACCTGCTCGAAGAGCTGGAAACCCGCCTGCTGACCGCCGATGTCGGCGTCGAGGCCACGTCGGTGATCATCCAGAGCCTGACCCGCAGGGTGGCACGCAAGGAACTGACCGATGCCGCCGCCTTGTACAAGGCTTTGCAAAGCGAGCTGACCGCCCTGCTGCGGCCGGTCGAGCAGCCGTTGGTGATCAGGGCCGAGCACCAGCCGTTCGTGATTCTGGTAGTGGGCGTCAACGGCGCCGGCAAGACCACCACCATCGGCAAGCTGGCCAAGAAGCTGCAGCTCGAAGGCAAGAAGGTCATGCTGGCGGCGGGTGACACGTTCCGTGCCGCAGCCGTCGAGCAGTTGCAGGTGTGGGGCGAGCGCAACAATATCCCGGTCATCGCCCAGCACACCGGTGCCGATTCCGCCTCGGTGATCTTCGACGCCGTGCAGGCCGCTAAGTCGCGCGGTATCGATGTGTTGATCGCCGACACTGCAGGTCGTTTGCACACCAAGGACAACCTGATGGAAGAGCTGAAGAAGGTCCGTCGGGTGATGGGCAAGCTCGACGAGCAGGCGCCGCACGAAGTCCTGCTGGTGCTCGATGCCGGTACCGGGCAGAACGCGATCAACCAGGCCAAGCAGTTCAACCAGACCGTGGCCCTGACCGGCCTGGCCCTGACCAAGCTCGACGGCACCGCCAAAGGTGGCGTGATCTTCGCGCTGGCCAAGCAGTTCGGCCTGCCCATTCGCTACATCGGCGTGGGCGAGGGCATCGATGACCTGCGTACCTTCGAGGCAGAACCCTTCGTCCAGGCCTTGTTCGCCGAGCGGGAGCCTTCATGATTCGATTCGAACAGGTTGCCAAGCGCTACCCCAACGGCCATGTCGGTCTGCATGAACTGAGCTTTCGGGTGCGGCGTGGCGAATTCCTGTTCGTTACCGGTCATTCGGGCGCGGGCAAAAGTACCTTGCTGCGCCTGCTGCTGGCGATGGAACGGCCCACCAGCGGCAAGCTGCTGCTGGCCGGCCAGGATCTGGGGCAGATCACCAATGCGCAGATCCCGTTCCTGCGCCGCCAGATCGGCGTGGTGTTCCAGAATCACCAACTGCTGTTCGACCGTACGGTGTTCAACAACATCGCCTTGCCGCTGCAGATTCTCGGCTTGAGCAAGCCGGAAATCGCCAAGAAGGTCGATTCGGCGCTCGAGCGCGTGGCATTGGCGGACAAGGCCGACCTGTACCCCGGCGACTTGTCGACGGGCCAGCAACAGCGCGTGGGCATTGCCCGGGCCATCGTCCATCAGCCAGCCTTGCTGCTCGCCGATGAACCCACCGGCAACCTCGACCCGCGTCTGGCGGCCGAGATCATGGGGGTCTTCGAAGACATCAACCGGCTAGGCACCAGCGTGCTGATTGCCAGCCACGATCTGGCGCTGATCGCGCGCATGCGCCACCGCATGCTGACGCTGCAGCGCGGGCGCCTGATCGGTGACGGAGAGGCAGGACAATGAGTGCGACACGCAGTCCCAAGGTCGCGGACCGGGTAGCGCCCAAGGGCGGCGAGCCCACACCGCAGAAGCCGAAGAAACGCCAGCGTGACGAAGACGACGGGCCGCCGTTCAGCAGCTTGCTGCGCGCCTGGGTCGAAAGCCATCGCGCCAGTTGGGTCGACAGCCTGCGCCGTCTGGGCAAGCAGCCGATCGGCAGCTTCTTTACCTGCCTGGTCATGGCCGTGGCCTTGAGCTTGCCCATGGGCCTGTCCCTGCTGCTCAAGAACGTCGAGCGGCTGGGCGGTTCGTGGCAGCGCGCGGCGCAAATTTCGCTGTACCTGGAACTCGATGCCGGCGAGCGCGAGGGCCAGGCCCTGGTGACGCAGATCAAGGGGCTGTCGGGCGTGGCGCAGGCCGAGTTCATCAGTCGCGAGCAGGCGCTGGGCGAGTTTCAGCAGCAGTCCGGGCTGGGCGAGGCGCTCAAGGAGCTGCCCGAGAACCCACTGCCCGGTGTAGTGGTGGTCACCCCGCTGGAAATCGACAAGGCCGCCCTGGAAACCCTGCGCCAGCAACTCGCCGAACTGCCCAAGGTGCAGCAGGCGCAGCTGGACCTGGTATGGGTGGAGCGCCTGGCGGCGATTCTCAAGCTGGGCGACCGGTTCGTGTTCGGCCTGACCCTGCTGCTGGTGTCGGCGTTGCTGCTGGTGATCGGCAACACCATTCGTCTGCACATCGAGAACCGGCGCATCGAAATCGAGGTCATCAAACTGGTAGGGGGCACGGACAGCTACGTGCGTCGACCTTTCCTGTACATGGGTGCGCTGTACGGCTTCGGTGCAGGCATTTTTGCATGGGGCATCCTGGCCTTCGGCCTGGATTGGCTCAACGATGCGGTCACCGGGCTTTCCGGCCTGTACGGCAGCGACTTCGCCCTGGGTGGGGTTCCCGTCGCCGACGGCTTGTCGCTCTTGCTAGGCGCGGTATTGTTAGGGTATATCGGTGCATGGATTGCGGTCTGGCGGCACCTGCGCGAACTGGCGCCGCGTTAGCCTGCAACAGATATGTGTGCTGTGTGAACGTGTATTCAAGTTAACTTTATTGTCATTGACCGTTAAAGCGTCATAGGGAACTTGTCCACTGGTTTCCGGTCAATTTTTCGCAGTGCCCACGGGCACGAGTCATGTGAGTCGGAGGTTTTTTCGTATGACCACTTCTTTGCAACCTGCTTATGCGCTGGTGCCGGGTGCGAACCTGGAAGCCTATGTGCACACGGTGAACAGCATTCCCTTGCTGACACCCGAGCAGGAGCGTGAACTGGCCGAGAGTCTCTACTATGAGCAGGATCTTGGAGCGGCTCGGCAGATGGTGCTCGCTCACCTGCGTTTCGTCGTGCATATCGCGCGTAGCTATTCGGGCTACGGCCTGGCTCAAGCCGACCTTATCCAGGAAGGCAACGTCGGCCTGATGAAGGCCGTAAAGCGTTTCAACCCGGAAATGGGTGTGCGCCTGGTGTCGTTCGCCGTGCACTGGATCAAGGCTGAAATCCACGAGTTCATTCTGCGCAACTGGCGCATCGTCAAGGTGGCGACCACCAAGGCGCAGCGCAAGCTGTTCTTCAATCTGCGCAGCCAGAAGAAGCGTCTGGCCTGGCTGAACAACGAGGAAGTGCACCGCGTGGCCGAAAGCCTCGGTGTGGAGCCGCGTGAAGTCCGCGAGATGGAAAGCCGCCTGACCGGCCATGACATGGCCTTCGATCCGGCTGCCGAAGCAGACGACGACAGTGCGTTCCAGTCCCCGGCGAACTACCTGGAAGACCATCGCTACGACCCGGCGCGCCAACTGGAAGACGCCGATTGGAGCGACAACTCCAACACCAACTTGCACGAAGCCCTGCAGGTGCTGGACGATCGCAGCCGTGACATCCTCTACCAGCGCTGGCTGGCCGAGGAAAAGGCGACGCTGCACGAGCTGGCCGAGAAGTACAACGTTTCGGCCGAGCGCATTCGTCAGTTGGAGAAGAGTGCGATGAACAAGCTGAAGGTTTCGATCGCGGCTTGATGTGATGTGTTGAATTGAAAAGCCCCGACTGGTTCGGGGCTTTTTGTTGCCTGGCAGGAAGTCTTTGCGGGAGAGGGCTTGCCGCACTCTCACACAGACGTGGCCTAATCCGCCCAGGGCGCCGGGCGCGGCATGTTGAGGCGCAGCAGATAGTCATGCCCGCCGAGTTGGCCCATTTGCTGGCGGATCCAGCCCGCGCGGCGAGCCACGTAAGGGCTGGGCCGGCTGGCGCTCCAGTTGCGCGGGTTGGGCAGCACGGCGGCCAGCAGGCTGGCTTGCTGGCGGGACAGTTGAGCCGCGCCAACGCCGAAATGGTGCCGCGCGGCCGCCTCGGCGCCGAACACCCCGTCATCCCATTCCGCACTGTTGAGGTACACCTCGAGGATGCGCTGCTTGGACCAGAACATCTCGATCAGACCGGTGAACCACGCCTCCAGGCCTTTGCGCAACCAGCTGCGGCCCGACCATAGAAAGACGTTCTTCGCCACCTGCTGGCTCAGAGTGCTGGCACCGCGCAGCGAGCCACCTTCTTCGTTGTGCGCAAACGCTGCACGAATGGCGGCGATGTCGAAGCCCCAATGCTCGGCGAAACGTTGATCTTCGCCGGCGATCACCGCCACCTTGAGATCGTCGGCGATGTTCGCCCAGGGTTGCCAATCGCGCTGCAGGTCGATCGGCTGGCCGTCGATCAAGGATTCGATCTTGCGTTCGGCCATGAGCATGGTGCCCGGCGGTGGAATGAAGCGAAAGATCACCACCACGGCCACGCTTGCGGCGACGAACCAGAGCAGGGTCTTGCACAGACGGCGGAAGAAGGATTGCAGCATGAAGGGCTTGGCCTGGCCGAGTGAGCGGGCCATTATACAGACCCTGCAGTGCAACACGGCTTTATGAGGACACACCTGGATGCTGCGTACGTTCATGATGCTGGCTGCGTTCTTCGGCTTTACCGGTGTGGCGCTCGGCGCCTTCGCCGCCCACGGTTTGAAGAACCGCCTGAGCGCCGAGTATCTGGCCATTTTCCAGACCGGCGTCAGCTACCAACTTATCCACACATTGGCGTTGTTCGGGGTCGCGCTGCTCAGCGTCCATGTGCCAGGGCGCCTGGTGGGCTGGGCGGGCGCGCTGTTCTGTCTGGGTATCGTGTTGTTCTCGGGCAGCCTGTATCTGTTGACCCTGACCGGCGTCAGCAAGCTGGGTATCGTGACCCCGTTCGGCGGCCTGGCCTTGCTCGCCGGTTGGCTGTGCCTGGGTATGGTCGCCTGGCGCCTGGGCTGATCGCGCGGGTGGTCGGCTTGGCCTTGGGAATCCTCGGCGATCGGGCTAGAATGGCGACCCCCAAAAAATGATGGCTGCCGACCGCATGCGCATTCAATTGAACGGCGACCCTTTCGAACTTCCCGACGGCGAAACCGTTGCCGGGCTGCTGGTCCGTCTCGAGCTGGTCGGCCGCCGCGTGGCCGTCGAGCTGAACCAGGACATCGTCCCGCGCAGCCAGCACGGCGACACCGTACTGGGCGAGGGTGACCAGATCGAAGTGGTTCACGCCATCGGCGGCGGCTGATCGAGTCGCCGGCACCTTCCACGTTCGTATCTTTACCTCAGCAGAGGAATTCCGATGAGCAATGCTCGCATTGACAAGCCATTCACCCTGGCCGGTCGCACCTTCGAGTCGCGCCTTCTGGTCGGCACCGGCAAGTACCGCGACCTCGAGCAGACGCGCCTGGCCATCGAGGCTTCGGGCGCCCAGATCGTCACGGTCGCCGTGCGCCGTACCAATATCGGCCAGAACCCCGGCGAGCCGAACCTGCTCGACGTGCTGCCGCCGGATCGCTACACCATTCTGCCCAACACCGCCGGTTGCTACGACGCCGTGGAGGCGGTGCGCACCTGTCGCCTGGCCCGCGAGCTGCTCGATGGCCACAACCTGGTCAAGCTGGAAGTGCTGGCCGACCAGAAGACCCTGTTTCCCAACGTGATCGAAACCCTCAAGGCCGCCGAAGTGCTGGTCAAGGACGGTTTCGACGTGATGGTCTACACCAGCGATGACCCGATCATCGCTCGCCAGTTGGCCGAGATCGGCTGCATCGCAGTCATGCCGCTGGCTGGCTTGATCGGCACTGGCCTGGGTATCTGCAACCCGTACAACCTGCAGATCATCCTGGAAGAAGCCAAGGTCCCGGTACTGGTCGATGCCGGCGTGGGTACCGCGTCCGACGCCACCATAGCCATGGAACTGGGCTGTGAAGCGGTGCTGATGAACTCGGCCATCGCCCACGCGCAGGATCCGATCATGATGGGCGCGGCCATGAAGCACGCCATCATTGCCGGGCGCATGGCCTATCTGGCCGGGCGCATGCCGAAAAAACTCTATGCCAGCGCCTCTTCGCCGCTGGATGGCCTGATCAAGTAAGAGCCCCCGATGACTGACTCGCAAGAAACGCCAACGTCCAACGAAGGCGAACCGCGCCAGCACCGCGCTATCAAGAGCTTCGTGATGCGCGCCGGACGCATGACCGAAGGTCAGCAGCGTGGCCTGGACCAGGGCAAGCCGCTGTTCGTGCTGCCACTGACCGATGAACCGGCCGACTTTGACCAGGTGTTCGGCCGCACTGCGCCGCGCACCCTGGAGATCGGCTTCGGCATGGGCCACTCGCTGCTCGAGATGGCAGCGGCCTCGCCGGAGCTGGATTTCATCGGTGTTGAAGTACACCGGCCTGGCGTTGGCGCGCTGCTCAACGGCGTCCTGACCCAGGGCCTGAAAAACCTGCGGGTCTACGACTGCGATGCCATCGAAGTGCTCAAGCAGTGCGTTGCCGACAACAGCCTGGATCGCCTGCTGCTGTTTTTCCCGGACCCATGGCACAAGGCGCGCCACCACAAGCGGCGCATCGTCCAGCCGGCGTTCGCCGAACTGGTTCGCAGCAAGCTGAAAGTCGGTGGTGTGCTGCACATGGCGACCGATTGGGAACCCTATGCCGAGTACATGCTGGAAGTCATGAACGTTGCGCCCGGTTACCGCAACCAGGCGGCCGATGGCGGTTGCGTACCGCGTCCGGCCGAGCGGCCGGTGACCAAGTTCGAACGCCGCGGTGAGCGGCTGGGGCATGGGGTGTGGGATCTGAAGTTCGAGAAGGTCGATTGAGGCTCACGCATCATTTGCGATCAGCGACAATCCCCAGCAGCACCAACACCACCAACAGCACCGGCGCCAGGCTGTAGTTGTTGAACTGGCTCAACCCCTTCAGCACCCAGGGCGTGGCATAGATCAAGGCCGCGCCACTGCCGATCACGCACATCAAGGCGATCAGGGGCACTCGCAGCATGCCTGAGAGCGAGCCCAGGCGGCCCTCGGCCCACGCCTTCACATCGGCGCCGAACAGCACCAGCACACAGCCCACCAAGGCCAGGGAGATCTCCGAAAGGTTGCCTCGGCCCCAGCGGGACACGGTGGCGAGCAGATCGAGCACGAAATCCATCAGGACAATCCTTATACCAGGAAGTATTGCAGCAGGTCGTTGAGGAACAACTGCCCGCGGGCAGTGGCGACCAGACGCGTCGGTTCGACCTGTAAAAGGCCCTTTTGTTCGGCGTTGGCGCGTGCCGTCGCCAGTGACTGCAGGGACAGGCCGGTGCGTTGCGCGAACAGCCCGGCGTCGACGCCCTGGGTGAGGCGCAGCGCGTTCATCAGGAACTCGAAGGGCAACTCGTCTGCGGCCAAGGCCTTCTCGCCGGCCTTGAATGGTTTGGCGGGGTTCAGGTAATCCTTGGGCAGGCGGGTTTTCCAGGTACGCACGATGCGTCCATCAGGGTGGCTCAGCTTGCCGTGGGCACCGGCGCCGATGCCGATGAAGTCGCCGAAGCTCCAGTAGTTGAGGTTGTGCCGCGCTGCCTTGCCTGGCCTGGCATAGGCCGACACTTCGTACTGGCCGAAGCCATGCTCGGCCAGCAGGGCCTGACCGGCTTCCTGGATGTCCCAGAGAATATCGTCCTCGGGCAGCACGGGTGGCTGGTTCCAGAACACCGTGTTGGGTTCCAGGGTCAGCTGGTACCAGGACAGGTGCGTGGGCGCCAGGGCAATGGCCTGGCGCAGATCGTCCAGTGCCTCTTCCAGGGACTGATCGGGCAGGCCGTGCATCAGGTCCAGGTTGAAGTTGTCGAAACCGGCGCGGCGCGCCATTTCGGCAGCGCGCAAGGCTTCGTCACCGGTGTGGATGCGGCCCAGCGCCTCGAGCTTCTGCGGCTGGAAGCTCTGGATGCCGATGGACAGGCGGTTGATCCCCAGCTTGCGATAGGCGACGAACTTGTCCTGTTCGAAGGTACCGGGGTTGGCCTCCAGGGTGATCTCGATGTCGGGCGCGAAGGCGATGCGTTGCTCGACGCCGGCCAGCAGTCTGCCCAGGGCGGCCGCGCTGAACAGGCTGGGCGTGCCGCCGCCGAAGAAGATCGAACTCAGCGGGCGTCCGTAGACCGCGGGCAAGTCCTGGTCTAGGTCGGCCAGCAGGGCGTCGACGTATTCTTCTTCAGGCAGAACCGGGCTGGCGGTGTGGGAATTGAAGTCGCAGTACGGGCATTTGCGCACGCACCAGGGGATGTGGATGTACAGCGCCAGGGGTGGCAATTGCGCCAGCGCCTGGTCGGGACGCGGTGCCGGCGGATAAAGCAGTTGGTCGTTCATGCAAGGCTCAGGCGTTGGCGCAGCAAGGCCATGGCACGGGCGCGGTGGCTCAGTTGGTTCTTTTGCGTAGGGTCGAGTTCGGCGCTTGAACAGTTGCGCTCGGGCACCCAGAACAACGGGTCGTAGCCGAATCCGTGGGCACCGCTGGCGGCATGCAGGATGCGGCCGTGCCAGAGCCCTTCGCAGAGGATCGGCAGCGGGTCGTCGGCGTGCCGCACCAGGGCCAGGACGCAGACGAACTGCGCACCACGCTCCTCGTCGGGTACGCCCTGCAAGGCGTCGAGCAGCTTGGCATTGTTGGCGGCATCGCCCTGGCCATCGGCATAGCGCGCCGAATAGATGCCCGGGGCACCGCCGAGGAAGTCCACGGCCAGGCCGGAATCGTCCGCCAGTGCCGGCAGGCCGGACAGGCGCGCAGCGTTGCGTGCCTTGAGAATGGCGTTCTCGACGAACGACAGCCCGGTTTCCTCGGGCTCGACCTGGCTGAATTCGCCGACGGAGCGAAGTTGCACCGCACCTCCGAGCATGGCCTGAAGTTCCTTGAGCTTGCCGGCGTTATGGCTGGCGAGGACGAGTTGGGTGAAATTGATCATGGTTGTGAATGGGTTCCGAAGGGTTCAAAGAGCCAGTTCATGCAGTCTGTCTGATGTATCCAGTCGTCAGCTTCGCGGGCAGAGCCCGCTCCCACAGACCGCGAAAAGCCGTCTACACCGCCACCCGATGCTCCTGCAGCCCGGGGCTGCTGACCCGGTAGATGCCGATCTCGCCCAGAAGGTTGGGCCAGATCTTGCTCGCCCACCCGTGCCTGTGCTGTTGATCCACCGCCAGGCGGTTGAGCACCTGCGCGCGGCGCTCGCTGCACAGGGCCTCGAAGTCGGCAAAGGTGCAGAAGTGGATGTTCGGCGTGTTGTACCAGGTATAGGGCAGGAACTCGGACACCGGCATGTGGCCCTTGCTGGCCAGGTACCAACGACAGCGCCAGTGGCCAAAATTGGGAAAGGTGATGATGCACTGGCGGCCGACCCGCAGCATTTCGTCAAGAATGCGGTCAGGGTATTCCACGGCCTGCAGCGCCTGGGTCATGACCACGATGTCGAAGCTGTTGCTGGCGAAGTTGCCCAGGCCTTTGTCCAGGTCCTGCTCGATGACGTTGATGCCCTTGCGCACGCATTCGGTGATGTTGTCCGCATCGATTTCCAGGCCGTAGCCGGTGACCTGCTTGTGGTCGCGCAGCCAGGCGAGCAACTCGCCATTGCCACAGCCCAGGTCGAGCACGCGGCTGCCGGCAGGGATCCAGTCCTGGATGATTTCTAGGTCAGCTCTCATGGATGCCTCACAGTGCAATGCGGTTCATGTAGCTGCTGAACGCCTGCAGATACCGTGGAATGGGGATCAGGAAAGCGTCATGCCCCTGTGGCGCGTCGATTTCCAGGTAGCAGACGTCTTTCTTCGCGGCCATCAAGGCGTCGACCAGCTCGCGCGAGCGCGCTGGCGAAAAACGCCAGTCGGTGGTGAACGACATCACGCAGAACTTGGCCTGCACATGGGCGAACGTGGCGGCCAGATCATCGTCGTGAGCTGCGGCAGGGTCGAAGTAGTCCAGCGCCTTGGTCATCAGCAGGTAGGTATTGGCGTCGAAGCGACCGGAGAATTCCTCGCCCTGATAACGCAGGTAGCTTTCCACCTGGAATTCCACGCTGTGGAAATCGTAGTTGAGCTTTTCGCTCTTCAGGCCACGGCCGAATTTCTCGCCCATCGAATCATCCGACAGGTACGTGATGTGCCCGACCATGCGCGCCAGCATCAGGCCGCGTTTGGGTATCACCCCGCGGGCCTGGAAATCACCGCCATGGAACTCGGGGTCGGACAGGATGGCCTGACGCGCCACCTCGTTGAAGGCGATGTTCTGTGCGCTGAGCTTGGGCGCCGAAGCGATTGCCAGGCAGTGACGAACGCGCTCGGGGTAGGTGATGGTCCACTGCAAGGCCTGCATGCCGCCCAGGCTGCCTCCAACCACCGCCGCCCACTGGGTGATTCCCAGGGCGTCTGCCAGGCAGGCCTGGCTGTGAACCCAGTCTTCGACGGTCAATACCGGGAAATCGGCGCCGAACGGTTTGCCGGTGTCGGGATCGATGCTGCTGGGCCCGGTGGAACCGTTGCAGCCGCCCAGATTGTTCAGGCTGACCACGAAGAAGCGGTTGGTGTCGATGGGCTTGCCGGGACCGATGCAGCTGTCCCACCAACCCGGCTTGCGGTCGTCGGCGGAGTGGTAGCCGGCGGCGTGGTGATGGCCCGACAGCGCGTGGCAGATCAGCACCGCGTTGCTGGCACTGGCGTTGAGCTGGCCGTAGGTCTCGTAGATCAGGTCGTAGGCGGGCAGCGAGCGTCCGCAGGCCAGGGCCAGGGGTTCGCTGAAGTGGGCAATTTGTGGAACGACCAGACCGACGCAATCATCGGGAAAGACAGTGGACATCGACCCTGCTCACGCTTGAATGAGGCGTAAGTCTAAAGAGCGCGGGGCACAGGGGCAAGCAGCGCTTGGCGGGGTTGGAGGCACGCAGGCAGGGAGCGTTTGCCGCGTGCGTGAAAGCCCATCGGGACCTTCACGCAGGCGGCATGCGACGGTCAGATCAGCAGGCGCAGGATCTGCGGCATGCCGGTGCTCATGGCCAGGTTGTTGATGACCAGCATGTCCAGCAGTTTGAGTACCATGAAGGCCAGGATTGGCGAGATGTCCAGGCCACCCAGGTTGGGCAGGATGCGCCGGAACGGCGCCAGAGCCGGCTCGCAGATCTGGTTGACCAGCTCGGCACCCGGGTTGTGGCTCTGCGGCGCGACCCAGGAAAGGATCACGCTGATGATCATGGCGAAGAAGAAGATCTTCAGGAACAGCGCGGTCACCCCGATGATCGACCACACCAGCAACTGCAAGGGGTTGCCGGTGGTGCCGTAGGCGAGCAGCAAGGTCAGCGCCATGATGATCATCTGGATGACGATGGCCAGCAGCAGCGAGGACATGTCCAGCCCGAACAGGCTGGGGATGATCCGCCGCACCGGCTTGAGCAGCGGCTGCGTGGCGCGCACGATGAACTGGCACAGCGGATTGTAGAAGTCGGCACGCACCAGCTGCAGCACGAAGCGCAGCAGCATGATCAACAGATACAGGCTGCCCAGGGTTTGCACGACATAGATCGCCGCGGTATTGAGACCGTACATGAAAGCTCCTTGATGACCTGGTTATTGACCCAGCTGTTCGGCCAGCTCGGCCGAACGCCGAGCGGCGGCGTTCAGGGCGTTCTGCACCAGGGTTTCGAACCCTTCGGACTGGAATGACTTGATGGCCGCTTCGGTGGTACCGGCGGGTGAGGTGACGCGACGACGCAGTTCGGCAGCGTCGACGTCGCTGGCCACGGCCATGTGCGCGGCGCCCAGGGCGGTCTGCAGGGTCAGCCGGGCAGCCGTCTCGTGCGGCAGTCCGAGTTTTTCCCCGGCGGCGGTCATGGCTTCTATCAACAGAAAGAAGTAGGCCGGGCCGCTGCCGGACACGGCGGTGACCGCATCCAGCTGCTGTTCTTCATCCAGCCAAAGGGCCAGGCCGACCGCGCCCAGCAAGTCTTCGGCCTGCTGGCGTTGTTCGGCATTGACGTCGGCGGTGGCGTACAGGCCGCTGGTGCCCTGGCGCAAAAGCGCGGGGGTGTTGGGCATGCAGCGCACGATCGGCTGTTGCTCGCCGAGCCACGCCTGCAGGCTCGCGCAGTTGATGCCCGCGGCGATCGAGACCACCAACTGACCGGGTGCCAGGCTCGGTGCCAGCGATTGGCACACGTCCTTCATGCCTTGCGGCTTCACGGCCAGCACCACCACGTCGACCCCCTCGATGGCCTCGGCGTTGTCGGCGAACACCTCGATGCCATGTTCGGCCGCTACCTTGTCACGCTGTTCGGCGCCGCGGTCGCTGGCGCGGATGTGGCTGGCTTCGACACCCTGCGCGCGCAGGCCGCCGATCAGGCTGGCGGCCATGTTGCCGGCGCCGATGAAGGCAATACGAGTGTTGCTCATGAAGGATCCTTGCTCAGAGGTGAGGAGGCCACAGCGGTGTGCGCCGGGGAGGTGTCTTGGCCGTAGTTGCGCGCGCCGAACAGCGCCGTGCCGATGCGCACCCACGTGGCGCCCTGGGCGATGGCCGCCTCCAGGTCGTGGCTCATGCCCATGGACAAGGTGTCCAGCGGCAATGGCAGATCGTGCTGCAGCGCACGCACGCGGGCAAAGGCAGCGTTCTGCAGGGCGATGTCATCGGTGGGCTCCGGTATGGCCATGAGGCCACGCAGGCGCAGGTTGGGCAGCGCGGCGATGGCGCTGGCCAGGGTGGCTACGTCGTCGGGATCGCAGCCGGACTTGCTGGCCTCGCCGCTGACATTGACCTGGATGCAGATGTTCAGGGGGCCAAGCGCGGCTAGGCGTTGTTCGCTGAGCCGTTGGGCGATCTTGAGGCGGTCCACGGAATGTACCCAGTCGAAGTGTTCGGCGATTGCGCGCGTCTTGTTCGATTGAATGGGGCCGATGAAGTGCCAGATCAAGGGCAGGTCGGTGAGTTCCAGCTGTTTGCCCAGGGCTTCCTGCAGATAGTTTTCGCCGAAGTCACGGATGCCGGCGGCGAATGCCTCGCGCATGGCAGCGGCAGGCTTGGTCTTGCTGACCGCGAGTAGGCCGACTTGGCCGGGCTCGCGTTGCGCCTGTCGAGCAGCGGCTGCGATTCGGGCACTCACTTGCGAAATGTTGTCTGCTATCGTGGACATTGAATTCGTGCCGGCGGGTTTCAGGTCTGCGGCATTCTACCTGCTTGTCTGTATTTGGGGAGTCTCATGGACATTACCGAGCTGTTGGCCTTCAGTGCGAAACAAGGCGCATCCGACCTGCACCTGTCCGCAGGCCTGCCGCCGATGATTCGAGTGGATGGCGACGTGCGCCGTATCAACCTGCCGGCGCTGGACGACAAACAGGTCCAGGCGCTGATCTACGACATCATGAACGACAAGCAGCGCAAGGACTTCGAGGAGTTTCTGGAAACCGACTTTTCTTTCGAAGTGCCCGGTGTGGCGCGCTTTCGGGTCAACGCGTTCAACCAGAACCGCGGTGCCGGTGCAGTGTTTCGGACCATTCCGTCCAAGGTGCTGAGCATGGACGACCTGGGCATGGGAGATGTGTTTCGCAAGATTACCGAAGTGCCGCGCGGGCTGGTGCTGGTCACCGGGCCGACCGGGTCGGGCAAGTCGACTACCCTGGCGGCGATGATCGATTACCTCAACAGCAACAAGCACCATCACATCCTGACCGTGGAAGATCCGATCGAATTCGTCCACGAGTCGAAGAAGTGCCTGGTCAACCAGCGTGAAGTGCACCGCGACACCCTGGGGTTCTCCCACGCCTTGCGCTCGGCGTTGCGGGAGGACCCAGACGTGATCCTGGTGGGCGAAATGCGCGACCTGGAAACCATTCGGCTGGCGTTGACGGCGGCCGAGACCGGGCACCTGGTGTTCGGCACGCTGCACACCACGTCGGCGGCGAAGACCATCGACCGGGTGGTCGATGTGTTTCCGGCAGAGGAAAAGTCGATGGTGCGTTCAATGCTGTCCGAATCGCTGCAGGCAGTGATTTCCCAGACCTTGCTGAAGAAGATTGGTGGCGGGCGGGTGGCTGCGCACGAGATCATGATCGGCACCCCGGCGATTCGTAACCTCATCCGTGAAGACAAGGTCGCGCAGATGTACTCGTCGATCCAGACAGGTGGATCGCTGGGCATGCAGACCTTGGACATGTGCCTGAAGAACCTGCTCGCCCAGGGCATCATCAGCCGCGACTCGGCGCGCGAAAAGGCCAAGTCCCCGGACAACTTCTGAACGGTGCATATCCCGCTGCACCGTGGCGTACGTTTCGCGGCCACTGGCCGCTCCTACAGAGAATGGCAGTCATCCGTAGGAGCGGCCAGTGGCCGCGAAGGGCGCACCGCGGTCGGGCTGATGCCCTGCGGTGAATGCGTTGCGGCCGATGACCGCTCCTACAGACAATTGCGGTCATCCGTAGGAGCGGTCCGTGGCCGCGAAGGGCACGCCGCGGAAAGAGGGATCAGCGCTGGACGATGCGCAGCGCGGGCTCTTTGGGCAGGACGCGCTTGGCGACAGCGTAGTGGGTGTTCCAGTACGGTTTCTTCAAGGTGTCGATGGTCACAGCCTTGCCACGACGCGGGGCATGGATGAAGCGGTCGTTGCCCAGGTAGATGGCGACGTGATTCACCTTGCGGCTCTTGATGTTGAAAAACACCAGGTCACCCGGCTTGAGGTCCTTGCGTTCAACCTTGACACCGTGGCCCGCAGCCATGGCGTTGGACGTACGCGGCAGATCAACGGCTTTCACGTCGTTGAAGGCATACTTGACCAGGCCACTGCAGTCGAAACCCTTGCTCGGGCTGCTGCCGCCCCAGCGATAGGGGGTGCCAAGCACGTTGACCGCACGGCTGAGCACATCGCTGCTCTGCTTGGACGAGGCGCTGCCGACCTTGACCGCGGTAACCTTGGCCAATGCCTGGTTGTTGCTGGCAGGGCGGGTCACGACGATGCGTGGGGCGCGTTGCGATTGTTCGGTAGCGGACTGGGCGGTGTAGCCATTGAAGCCAGCGGGAAGTCGTTGCTCACGATTGGTGGCGTGGGCGGCCAGGGGCAATAATAGGCAGATGGTCAGCCATGTCTTGAAAAATGGACGCATTCGGCAGGGCTCATGTGGGTAGGCGCGCAACTTTATAACAGCTTTTTGTGTGGTTTTTAATCCGCTGGTCGAGGCAGGCAGGTCGCAAATGGCACCAATCGGGCGCAGGATTGTCTCTTGTGCGGCACGCAACTCAGGTGCTGCAAGGGTTCAGCCGATGTCGGTCACAGAAATGCCATACGTCGGGACGGGGCAAAAAAGTCACAAAACCGTTCAGAAAATTTTTATATCAGAGGGCGCACATCAACAATGAACAGCTATCGGATCCACGATACCCACAGCAAAGTCATGGGCTACCTGTTGTGGATTTTGGGCTTTACCGGTGCTCATCGCTTCTATTACGGCAAGCCCGTGACCGGGACGATCTGGTTTTTCACCCTGGGGCTGTTCGGCATTGGCTGGCTCATCGACCTGTTCCTGATTCCGGCCATGGACCGGCACGCCGACATGCGCTTTCACAGCGGCCAGACCAACTACAACGTGGCCTGGGTACTGCTGACTTTTCTCGGTTTGTTCGGTGTGCACCGCATGTACATGGGCAAGTGGATCACCGGGGTGATCTACCTGCTGACTGGGGGGTTGTTCTTGGTGGGCGTGCTGTATGACTTCTGGACGCTGAATGATCAGGTGTCGATGAAGAATGCGCAGCGCGGGTAGGTCGGAAAGGCTGCAGCCCCCTGCGCTGTGTCCGGGAGGCCGCAGCGAGGCCTTCGCGGCCGCTGACCGCTCCTACGGGGATGGTCGTTTGTGGGAGCGGGCTCTGCCCGCGAAGAAGTGGGTGCGGTGCATCAGGCAGACCACAGTGAGGCCTTCGCGGCCGCTGACCGCTCCTACAGGGATGGTGTCGTCTGTAGGAGCGGGGGGGATCAGCCAGTGAAGCTGATATGCCCATCCACCAAGGTGTAACGCACTGCGCCCGGCAACGTGTGACCGAGGAACGGGCAGTTGGCGCCCTTGGACAGCCAGCGCTCGCCGGCCACCGTCGAGACGCCTTCATCGAACAGCACCAGATCTGCCGCTGCGCCCACCTGCAAGCGGCCGGCCGGCAAGCGCATGGCCTCGGCCGGGCCCTGGCCCAGGCGCGCGAGCAAGGTCGGCAGGTCGAGCAAGCCATCCTGCACCAGGGTCAGGGCCAACGGCAATAGCAGCTCGACACTGCTGATACCCGGCTCGGTCGCACCGAACGGGGCCAGTTTGGCATCACGGTCGTGGGGCTGGTGATGGCTGGCAATGGCCTGCACCACGCCCTTCTTCACCGCCGCACGCAAGCCTTCCCGATCCGCTGTCGAGCGCAGCGGCGGTTGCACGTGATACAGGCTGGAAAACCCGGTCAGCGCCTCGTCGGTCAGGATCAATTGGTACAGCGCCACGTCCGCCGTGACCGGCAGGCCGCGGCCTTGGGCCTGTTCGATCAGCTCGACGCCGCGGGCGGTGGTCAATTGGCTGAAATGCGCACGCACGCCGCTTTGTTCGACCAGCAGCAAGTCACGTGCAAGGGCGACGGTTTCAGCCGTTTCCGGAATGCCTGCCAGGCCAAGGAAGCTGGCCGTAGGGCCGTCGTGGGCGAGCCCGCCGGCGGACAGGTCACGGTCCTGGGAATGGAAGATCACCGTCAGGTCGAACGTTGCGGCGTACTCAAGCGCACGACACAGCGTCCGGTGGTTGCCAAAGCTGTTCAGGCCATTGCCGAAGGCAATGCAGCCGGCATCGCGCAAGGCGATCAGTTCCGCCAGTTGCTCGCCCTCGAGGCCCTTGCTCAGGGCACCGATCGGAAACACCTTGGCATGCCCGGCCTCGCGGGCGCGATCCAGGATCAGCTCGGCCACTGCCGAGGTATCGAGGATCGGCTTGGTCAGCGGCGGGCAGCACAGGCTGGTGACGCCACCGGCAGCTGCGGCCCGGGTTTCACTGGCGATGGTGCCCTTGCGGCTGTAGCCGGGCTCGCGCAGCGACACGCTGAGGTCGACCAGGCCGGGCGCTGCCACCAGGCCGCAGGCGTCCAGGCGCTGGCTGGCGGTGAAATCGGCGGGCGCATCGCCGATGGCCACGATTCGCCCCTGGCTGATATGCAGGTCGCTGATCCGGTCCAGACCACTGGCGGGGTCGATCACCCGTGCACCGATAATACTGAGGCTCACTGGACGCTCTCCTGCTCGAATTGACGCTGGGCCGTCTGCCCGCTCATGGCCATCGACAACACCGCCATGCGGACTGCGATGCCGTAGGTGACCTGGTTGAGAATTACCGAATGGGGTCCGTCGGCGACGGCCGATTCGATCTCGACGCCACGGTTGATCGGCCCTGGGTGCATGACGATGGCGTCGGGCTTGGCACCGGCCAGGCGCGCAGTGGTCAAGCCGTAGAGGCGATAGAACTCGCCTTCGCTGGGCAGCAGGCCACCGGTCATGCGTTCACGCTGCAGGCGCAGCATGATCACCACATCGACATCCTTGAGGCCCTGCTCCAGGTCGGTAAACACCTTGACGCCATACTGCTCGACGCCGATGGGCAGCAGCGTCTTCGGGCCGATCACGCGGATGTCCGGGCAGCCCAGGGTCTTGAGGGCGATCATGTTCGAGCGCGCTACCCGCGAGTGCAGGATGTCGCCGACGATCGCTACCGACAGGTTCTCGAAGCCGCCTTTGTGGCGGCGAATCGTGAGCATGTCGAGCATGCCCTGGGTCGGGTGGGCATGGCGGCCATCGCCACCGTTGATGATGGCCACTTCCGGGCTGACGTGCTCGGCGATGAAGTGCGCGGCCCCGGAGTCGGCATGGCGCACGACGAACATGTCGGCGGCCATCGCTTCGAGGTTGCGCAGGGTGTCGAACAGGGTTTCACCCTTGCTGGTCGAGGAGGTCGACACGTTCAGGGTGATGACGTCGGCCGAGAGGCGCTGGGCGGCGAGCTCGAAGGTGGTGCGCGTGCGCGTGGAGTTTTCGAAGAACACGTTGCACACGGTCTTGCCGCGCAGCAACGGGACTTTCTTGACCGCACGGGCGCCGACTTCAAGGAACGAATCGGCGGTATCGAGCACTTCGGTCAGTAGTTCGCGGGACAAGCCGTCGAGGGAAAGAAAATGGCGTAGCTGGCCCTGGTCATTGAGCTGCAGCGGGCGCTTGGCGTCGATAGGCGTCATGGCGGGGGCTCTTAAAGGCTGGAGGCGGAAACGAGGTCCTGGCGCTCGAGGGCGAGCGGGGACGGGCCGAGCAATTTTACCCGTTCATGGGCAGCCAGCGACAGGGTGGCACCGACGATGTCGGGGCGAATCGGCAGCTCGCCGGCGTCCAGGTCGAGCAGGCACACCAAGGTCACGCTGGCAGGGCGGCCGTAGTCGAACAGTTCATTGAGGGCAGCGCGGACGGTGCGGCCACTCATCAGCACGTCGTCGATCAGCACCAGATGCTGGCCCTCGATCTCGAAGGGCAGGGCCGAGGGGCGCACTTGCGGGTGCAGGCCGTTCTGGCTGAAGTCGTCGCGGTAGAACGACACGTCCAGGGTGCCCAGCGCAGCCTTGCTGTCCATGGCTTGCAGCAACGCCTGAGCGACCCAGACACCGCCGCTGTGAATGCCGATGTAGCGCGGCTCGGCAATGGAGCGCCTGGCCAGATGGGCCTTGAGGTCGACAGCCATCGCGCCGATCAGCTCGGCCGGGTTGGGAAGGCTCATGTGTGCTCCTGTGGTTGAGATCGTCCGAAGAGAAGGGGTGCGGTGTGACGCGGCTTGCACCGCACCTGTAGCAGCGGCGCGAGCCGCGTCGGCGGTCGCGCGGTGTATCTGAAGAAATGCGTCAGGGCCGGACGCGGCTTGCACCGCACCTGTAGCAGCGGCGCGAGCCGCGTCGGCGGTCGCGCGGTGTGTCTGAAGAAATGCGTCAGGGCCGGACGCGGCTTGCGCCGCACCTGTAGCAGCGGCGCAAGCCGCGTCGGCGGTCGTGCGGTGTATCTGGAAAAATGCGTCGAGGCCCGACGCGGCTTGCACCGCTGCTACAGGGGGGTGGGGTGCAGCTGCTGTCATCTTCAGCTGTTGCCACCCAGCGCATTCGCCTCCAGCCAGCCTTGCAGCAGCAGCTTGGCAGCGATGGCGTCGACCGGGTTGTCGCGGTAGCTGCCGCGCTGCCCGCCACGGGCCATGCGCTCGCCCTTGGCCTCGAAGGTGGTCAGCCGTTCATCGTGGGTGTGCACCGGGATGTTGAAGCGGCCGTTCAGGCGGCGGGCGAACTTTTCTGCCCGCTCGCTCATTTCGCTGGGGCTGCCGTCCATGTTCAGCGGCAGGCCGACGACGATGGCGTCCGGCTGCCATTCCTTGATCAGCGCTTCGACGCGGGTCCAGTCGGGCACGCCGTTCTGGGCCTTGAGGGTACACAGTTCACGGGCCTGGCCGGTGATCACCTGGCCGACCGCGAAGCCGATCTGCTTGGTGCCGTAATCCACGCCGAGCAGCAGTCTGGGTGCGCTCATCAGGCGTGGCCCGCCTGGCTGGTCAGCAGGCTGAGGTTGATGCCCAGGCGTGCCGCCGCCGCGCCGAGGCGCTGGTCGCTGTCGGTATTGAACAGGATGTCGGCATCGAAAGGGCAGGTCAGCCAGGCATTGTCGGCCAGTTCGGCTTCCAGCTGACCGGCTTCCCAGCCGGCGTAGCCCAAGGTGATCAGGCTTTGCTCGGGACCCGCGCCATCGGCGATGGCGAACAGGATGTCCTGGGAGGTGGACAGCGAGACCTCGCCCAGCTCGACCGTGGCCTGGAACACCGGGCCGCTGGGGTGCAGAACGAAGCCGCGGTCGGTCTGCACCGGCCCGCCGTTGTAGATGGGCACCTGCTGGCAGGAAGCCGGTGGTTCGGTGTCCGGCCGCAACTGCTCGAGTATGTCGGCCAGGTTCAGGTCCTGCAGGCGGTTGACCACCAGGCCCATCGCGCCATTGGGCGTGTGCTCGACGATGTAGGTCAAGGTATGGGCAAAATTGGGGTCCGCCATGTGCGGCATGGCGATCAGGAACTGGTTCCTGAGGTAGCTCGTTTCGAGGTTTTTCATGACCTGTAGTGTGGCGTCGGCCTGCCAGCCTGACAAGCTTGCAGGCGCAGTTTCATGTGTCTCAATTGCTCTGCAGGCGATCGCCCTTGGCGAAGCGCCAGGTACGGATGATCTCCAGGCGGTCGACGTCGGCCAGATCGCCGGTGAAGGGCGCGAACGGCGCGGCCAGGCGCACGATGCGCTGGGCCGCCTGATCGAGCAGCGGCTGGCCGGACGATTCGAGCACCAACACCTCGTAGAGCGAGCCGTCGCTGTTGATCGACACCATCAGCCGCAGGCTGCCGTAGATCTGCTGGCGGCGTGCCTCGTCGGGGTAATTGAGGTTGCCGATGCGTTCGACTTTCTTGCGCCAGTCATCCTTGTACCAGGCACCCTTGTCGCGCATGGTCGAGGCCGCGCTCAAACGGTGGATGCGCGGACGCTTGGCGTAGGCCTGCTGCTCGTGGGACAGCTCGGCTTCCAGGCTGGCGATCTCGCTGGACAGCTGCGAGCTGTCGAATTCCGGGGTAACGGCCTTTGGCTTGGGGTCGGGCTTGACCGGTGGCGGTCGTGCCTCGGTCTTCACTGGCCGGGGGGCCGTGGTGGCGATGGCCTTCTTCAGCGGTGCAGGCTCGGGCTGGGTGACCGGCTTGGGCGCAGGCGGTGGCGTCACCTTGTTGATCTTGCTGTCCTGGAAGGGCGCGACTTCAGTGGTCTTGGGCACGGCCTTCTTGTCCAGGGTGCCGCTGCCTTGCTGGTTGTCCTGGGCAAGAAAATCCGCATCCTTGGGCGCGGTCTGACTTTTGAGCGGTGCCAGGGTCACTTCCAGGGTCTTGCTGATCTGGGTAGGCGGCTGCGTGCCGAAGCCCACGCCGACGATCAGGGCGACGTGCAGCAGCGCGGCGAGGAACAGGGTAAAACCCAGCCGATCCGCAGGGCGGGCGCCGATGCGGGTCAGTTCAGCAGGGAGGTCGGCGGGCAGCGTCATGAAGAATCCGGCAGGCGTGCAACCCGGGCGGCGATGCGCGCCCGGCAACTGAAAGGGCGTGCATCATAACCCGGAGCAGGGGCGTAGGGTCAGCGTGCCTTGAGCTTGCGATCGATGGCGTCCATCAATTGGCCGCCGATGTCGGTGCCGAATGCCGCGTCGATTTCGCGGATGCAGGTCGGGCTGGTGACGTTGATCTCGGTGAGGTGCTCGCCGATCACGTCCAGGCCGACGAACAACAGGCCCCGGGCGCGCAGCGACGGGCCGACCTGTTCGGCGATCCAGCGGTCCTTGTCGCTCAGCGGACGCGCTTCGCCACGCCCCCCGGCTGCCAGGTTGCCGCGAGTCTCGCCGCTGGCGGGAATACGCGCCAGGCAGTAGGGCACCGGCTCGCCGTCGATCATCAGGATGCGTTTGTCGCCGTCCTTGATCGCCGGCAGGTAGCGCTGCGCCATGATCTGCTGGGTCCCCATGGCCGTCAGCGTTTCGAGGATGACCGACAGGTTCGGATCGCCCACCCGATGGCGGAAGATCGAGGTGCCGCCCATGCCGTCCAGCGGCTTGAGAATGACGTCGCCATGTTCGGTGGCGAACTCGCGCAGGATGTCGGCCCGACGGCTGACCAGCGTGGGCGGGGTCAGTTGCGGGAACAGCGTGGCGAACATCTTTTCATTGCAGTCGCGCAGGCTCTGCGGCTTGTTCACCACCAGTACGCCCGCGGCCTCGGCCTGTTCGAGCAGGTAGGTGCTGTAGACGAATTCGAGGTCGAAGGGTGGGTCCTTGCGCATCAGGATGACGTCGAGATCGGCCAGCGGCGCGTCGAATTCCGACTCGAACTCGAACCAGTGCTGCGGGTCGGCGAAGACCTTGAGCGGACGCATCCGCGCGCGGGCCTGGCCCTGGCCTTGATACAGGTCCTGGATTTCCATGTGGAACAGCGACCAACCGCGTGCCTGGGCCGCCAGCAGCATGGCCAGCGAGCTGTCCTTCTTGTAGGAGATGTTGGCGATCGGGTCCATGACAATGCCGAGGCGAACGCTCATGGGGTAGCTCCTGTACGCGGGACGTGCCGCTTGCGAATGGGTCTTGGAAAGTGGCGTCAGGGTGGCGCCGCATGGCCCGCAGGTCAAGGGGCAGCGGCCGATGGAACGCTGTTGGAGAGTGTGCTAAAAAGGCTCGGACTTCTTTATTGCCCGCGAAGGCGCCCGTCGGGGCAAGCGCACATCAGAGCCTCCATGAAAACGTCCGAAGCCTTCAAGATCATGGTGATCGACGACTCCAAGACGATTCGTCGCAGCGCCGAACTGTTGCTCGAACAGGCAGGCTGCCAAGTGATCACCGCACTCGATGGCTTCGATGCCCTGGCCAAGATCGTCGACGAACGTCCCGATATCATCTTCATTGATGTCATGATGCCGCGCCTGGATGGCTACCAGACCTGCGCGCTGCTCAAGAGCAACAGCGCCTTCAGCGCCATTCCGGTGGTGATGTTGTCGTCGCGCGATGGCCTGTTCGACAAGGCTCGCGGCCGCAGTGTCGGCTCGGATCAATTTTTGACCAAGCCCTTCAGCAAGCAAGAACTGCTCGCCGCGATCCGCACCCATGTGCCGGGTTTCGCCGCGTAGCGAACGTTGTCCAGCCCTGGCGCGTGCCAGGGCCTTTACCGCATGGGGAACAGCATGGCTCGAATCCTGATCGTCGATGATTCGCAGACGGAAACCTACAAACTCACCGGCATGCTGGAACGGCACGGTCATGAAGTGCTCAAGGCCCAGAACGGTGCCGATGGTGTGGCCCTGGCCCGCCAGGAGAAGCCCGACGCCGTCCTCATGGACATCGTCATGCCCGGCTTGAACGGCTTCCAGGCGACCCGCCAGTTGCACAAGGACGAAGAGACCGCGCACATTCCGGTGATCATGATCACCACCAAGGATCAGGAAACCGACAAGGTCTGGGGCACTCGCCAGGGGGCCAAGGGCTACCTGACCAAGCCGGTGGACGAGGACACCTTGATCCAGACGTTGAACACCGTCCTGGCCGGTTGACCCACGCCGATGCTGGAGTCACGCACCGCCTTCGACCTGCTGCTCGATATCGACCAGCGTTGTCGCCTGCTGGCCGCCGAACTGCCCTCGCAGGAACTGCGCCTGCAGACCTGGAGCGGCATCGGTTTTCGTCTGGCCGGGCACTGGTACGTCGCGCCCATGGGCGAGGTTGCCGAAGTGCTGCCCGAGCCACGCAGCACGCGGCTGCCGGGGGTCAGGCCTTGGGTCGTGGGCGTGTCGAACCTGCGCGGGCGGCTGTTGCCGGTCATCGACCTGGGCGGATTCTTCGGCCATGGCCTGTCGCCGCAGCGCAAACAGCACCGGGTGCTGGTGGTGGACCGAGCGGACATCTTCGTCGGCCTGCTGGTGGACGAGGTCGCCGGTCTGCAGCATTTCAGCTCGGCCAACCACCAGGCATCATTGCCCGAAATGGCGCTGGCTGCCGCCGCGCCGTTCCTGCAGGGCCACTTCCTGCGTGAACACCCCTGGTGCGTGTTCAGCCCGGCCCGGCTGGTACAGGCCCCCGCTTTCCTGGATGTAGCACTCTGAGCATGCCTATGCGTATCCGTACTTCCCCCAGCAGACTCGCCCTACACGGGCCCACATCATGACCAAGCGCTGGCCAGGCAACTCTCTGTTGGGCTCCCGAGCCGGCGCGCAGATCATCGGCCTGTTCGTGGCGTTGGTGATCTTCATCGTTCTGCTGTTCGCCAATTTCACCTACCTCAACACTCAATCCACCTACGACAAGCAGTACATCGGCCATGCCGGCGAATTGCGCGTGCTGTCGCAGCGCATCGCCAAGAACGCCACCGAGGCGGCGGCGGGCAAGGCTGCAGCGTTCAAGTTGCTGGCCGACGCGCGCAACGATTTCGAGCGCCGCTGGGGTTTTCTCAAGGAAGGCGACAGCGCCACCGGGCTGCCTGCGGCCCCCGCGGCGATGCGCGAACAGATGCGCTTGGTGCAGCGCGACTGGGACGAGCTGCGCCACAATTCCGATGCGATCCTGGCCAGCGAACAGACGGTGCTGTCGCTGCATCAGGTGGCCGCGACCCTGGCCGAAACCGTGCCGCAACTGCAGGTCGAGTACGACAAGGTCGTCGACACGCTGCTGCGCGGCGCCGCGCCAGCCAGCCAGGTTGCCGTGGCGCAGCGCCAGTCGTTGCTCGCCGAACGCATTCTGGGCGCCGTCAACACGGTGCTGTCCGGCGACGAAAGCGCGGCCCAGGCTGCAGAAAGCTTCGGCCGCGACGCCAACCGTTTCGGCCAGGTGCTGGGCGGCATGCTCGACGGCGATGCGCTGATCCGGGTGACCCAGGTACAAGATCCGGAGGCACGCGCGCGCTTGCGCGAGATCGCCGAGTTGTTCCAGTTCGTCTCGGGCAGTGTCGACGAGATCCTGGAAACCTCGCCCGAACTGTTTCAGGTGCGGGCCTCGGCCAGCAATATCTTCAATCAGTCGCAGAGCCTTCTGGAAGAAGCCTCGCGCCTGGCCAGCGGCTTCGAGAACCTGGCCAGCGGGCGTTCCGCTGGTACCGTCGGTGGCTATGTGCTGGGCCTGGCGGCGCTGGCTTCGATCATTCTGATCGCCCTGGTGATGGTGCGCGAAACCAAACGGCAACTGCGCCAGACCGCAGAGAAAAGCGAGCGCAACCAGGCGGCGATCATGCGCCTGCTCGATGAGATCGGTGGGTTGGCCGATGGCGACCTGACCGTGACCGCCTCGGTGACCGAGGAATTCACCGGTGCCATCGCCGATTCGATCAATCATTCCATCGACCAGTTGCGCGATCTGGTGGCCACCATCAACCTCACCGCCGAAGAGGTCGCTACGGCCGTGCAGGACACCCAGGCCACCGCCCACCAGTTGGCGCGGGCCTCGGGGCATCAGGCGCAGCAGATCAGTGACGCATCGGTGGCGATCAGCGACATGGCCCAGTCGATCGACCGGGTGTCGACCAACGCCTGGGAGTCGGCCAAGGTTGCGGATCGTTCGGTGACCATCGCCAACAAGGGCAGCGAGGTGGTGAACAACACCATCCAGGGCATGGACAACATTCGCGAGCAGATCCAGGACACCGCCAAGCGCCTCAAGCGGCTGGGCGAATCATCCCAGGAAATCGGCCACATCGTCAGCCTGATCGACGACATTGCCGACCAGACCAGCATCCTTGCCCTGAACGCGGCGATCCAGGCCTCCATGGCTGGCGAGGCCGGGCGTGGCTTTGCCGTGGTCGCGGACGAAGTGCAACGCCTGGCCGAGCGCTCGTCATCGGCTACCCGGCAGATCGAGACGCTGGTGCGGGCGATCCAGGCCGACACCAACGAGGCAGTGATCTCCATGGAACAGACCACGTTCGAAGTGGTGCGCGGTGCGCGCCTGGCTCACGACGCCGGGATCGCCCTGGAAGAGATCGAGGGCGTGTCGCAGGATCTGGCCGAACTGATCCAGGTGATTTCCAGCGCTGCCCAGCAGCAGACCAGTTCGGCGGGACAGATCTCGCACACCATGTCGGTGATCCAGCAGATCACCGAGCAGACCTCTTCAGGCTCCAGTGCAACGGCTGAAAGCATCGGCAATCTGGCGCAGATGGCCAGCGAGATGCGCCGTTCGGTGTCCGGTTTCACCTTGCCGGCGCCCAGTGCCGATGCAACTGCGGAGTGATCATGGCTGAACGGCACGAATACGTACTTCCCGCGTTGTGCGAGGAGTTGCTCAAGGTCAAGGAGCAGCTGGACCTGTTCGTGCGCGGTGGTCGCGAGTACACCCAGGAGTTGAACGGCCTGACGGCATCGTTGCGACAGATTGCCGATGCCCTGGCTGTGCTCGGTTTCGGCCAGCCGCGCAAGGTCATCATCGACCAGTTGGCGGTGATCCAGAGCCTGGTGCAGGGGACCCGCGAGCCCAACGATGCCGTGTTGATGGACGTCGCCGGGGCACTGCTCTATGTCGAAGCCACGCTGGCGGGCATGGCGGGACCCAGCGATACGCCGGGGCGCGACGAGCAGCAGACGTCCAGCACCGACCTGGTGCAGATTCGCCAACTGGTGATGCGCGAAACCCGCTTCGGCCTGCAGGAGGCCAGGGACATACTGGCCGATTCCAGCGACGGCCGCTGGGACCGGCAACGGCTGCGCACCTTGGTGCCGCTGCTCACCCAGCTGCGCGGTGCGCTGGTCATGCTGCCGTTGCCCAGGGCCGCCGCGGTGCTGCAAGGCTGCAATGACGCCGTTCAAGCGCACCTGTTGGACGAGCCGACGGCATCGGTACCTGTGCCCCTGGAGCAGGTGACGGCTGCACTCGCGGCGGTCGAGCATTACCTGCAGCGCACCAGCGAAGCACCGCAGCTTGCCCATGAGGGCCTGCTGGCGGTGGCCGAGGCTGGCCTGGCAGCGGCTGCGCCAACAGACCCACACGGCGAGGCGCATGCCGCGACGGGCCCGGAGCCCGACCCCGTGGATACCCAATTGCTGGAGATCTTCCACAGCGAGGCCTTGAGCCACCTGAGCGCCGTGGAGCGATTTCTCGCCCTGGACGAGCAGGGCAACGACGTCGCCGTCACCGACGAATTGCAGCGTGCCCTGCACACGCTCAAGGGCAGCGCGCTGGTGGCCGGTGTCACGCCGCTGGCCGAACTGGCCACGGCCTTCGACGTCATGGCCCGCGAGCTGCGTGCCCACCGGCTGCCGTTCCAGGCCCGAACGCTGGGCCTGCTGGGCGATGCCCACTATCTGATGCGGCAGAAGCTGCTGCAATTGCCTGCGCAGCCGCTGACGCCCATTCCCGGTGCCGGCGAGCTGATCCGGCAGGTACAGGAACACACCACCGAACGCCTGCAGGGCGTACAGACGCTGGGCGATGCCCGGCAGGTCCAGGCGCCGCAACTGATCGAGCGGTTGCTCGACGAGGGCATGGATATCCTGCTCGATGCCGAGCGCTTGCTGCAGCGCTGGCAACAGACGCCGGCCAGCCGTGTGGAGTTGCCACGGCTGCTCGACCAGCTGACCCTGCTGGGCGAACAGGCGCAACTGACGGACGTGCAGGCGCTCGACGAGCTGTGCGAGGCGCTGCTCGATCTGTATGGCGCGGTCGAAGAAAGCAGCCTGAGTGTCAGCACGGATTTTTTCCAGCAGGCCGAACAAGCCCAGGAAGCCATGATCGGCATGCTCGATCAATTGGCGGCCGGGCAAGAGGTCAAGGCCCAGCCCACCCACGTGCGTGCCTTGCGGGCACTGTTGCAGGGTGCCCTGGCCCCGCACGCCATGGGTGTGGTGCAGCGCGAAGGCGGCGCGGTGATCGATCTTGCCCTGCTTGGCAACGCCGCTGCGGCGGATGCCGAGGATGAAGGGTCATTCACCGAGGAATCCATCGAGCAGACCCAGCGGCGCTGGCTGAGCGAACCCGGCTACGAGGGGGCATCCCAGCCCCCGCCGCGTCCGGCTCCATCGGAGCCTGGAATTGAGCAGGTGGACGACGCCGACGGTGAATTGCTGGGTATCTTCATCGAAGAGGGATTGGACATCGTCGAGAGCGCAGGCGCGGCACTGGTGCGCTGGCAGGCCGAACCGGGCAACCATCTCGAAGCGGAAAACCTGCTGCGCGACCTGCACACGCTCAAGGGCGGCGCACGGATGGTGGAGATCGGTCCGCTGGGCGACCTGGCCCACGAGCTGGAATCGGTGTACGAACGCATTTCCCAGGGCCAGCTGCAGGCTTCCAGCCAACTGTTTGGCCTGCTGCACAAGGGTCACGACCGCCTGGCCCAGATGCTCGACGCGGTCCGCTCGCGGCAGGCGTTGCCGGCCGCCGGAAAGCTGATTGCCGCGATCGCCGAATTCGCCGCCGGCAGTGAGCCAGCCGGGCCCGCCGGGCCAGCTGCTTCGGCCAAGCCCGCAGTTGCCGAACCGGTGGCCGCCGAACGCGGTCCCGTCGATGTGATCAAGGTCGGCGCCGAGCTGCTTGATGAATTGGGCAACCTGGCGGGGGAAACTGCAATCTTTCGCGGACGCATCGAGCAGCAGGTCAATGACGCCCAGGCGGCGCTGCAGGAAATGGAAACCACCATCGAGCGCATGCGCGATCAGCTGCGCCGCCTCGATACCGAAACCCAAGGCCGCATCCTCAGCCGTCAGCAGGTCGATGGTCAGGCTTACGAAGACTTCGACCCACTGGAAATGGACCGTCATTCACACCTGCAGCAGCTGTCGAGGGCCCTGTTCGAGTCGGCCTCGGACCTGCTCGATCTGAAGGAAACCCTGGCCGGCCGCAACCTGGAAGCACAGACGTTGCTGCAGCAACAGGCGCGCGTCGACAGCCAATTGCAGGAGGGCTTGATGCGCACGCGCATGGTGCCGTTCGAGCGCCTGCTGCCGCGCCTGCAGCGTGTAGTGCGCCAGGTGGCCGAAGCGCTGGGCAAGGAGGTCGAGTTCGAAGTCAGCCAGGCCCAGGGCGAGATGGACCGCAGCGTGCTGGAACGCATGATCGCGCCGCTCGAACACATGCTGCGCAATGCCGTCGATCATGGCCTGGAGCCGCTCGAGCAGCGCCTGGCCGCCGGCAAGCCTGCGGCGGGGCACATTCGCCTGGCGCTGCTTCATCAAGGCGGCGACATCGTCATCGAGATGAGTGACGACGGTGCCGGGGTGCCTCTGGAAGCAGTGCGCGCCAAGGCCATCAAGCGTGGTTTGCTGGATCCGCACAGCGACCTCAGCGACCACGACGTGCTGCAGTTCATCCTCCAGCCTGGCTTCTCCACCGCCACCAAGGTGACGCAGATCTCCGGCCGGGGCCTGGGCATGGACGTGGTCCACGAAGAGGTCAAGCAGCTGGGCGGCGCCATGAGTATCGACTCGCGGCCGGGGCAGGGCGCACGGTTCCAGATTCGCCTGCCGTTCACCGTGTCGGTCAACCGCGCCCTGATGGTGCAGTGTGGCGAAGAGCAGTATGCGATTCCCCTGAACAGCATCGAGGGGATCGTGCGGGTCATGCCCGGCGAGCTGCACGATGCCTACCAGTCTGCCCCACCGCGCTACGGCTACGCCGGGCGGGTGTATGACCTGCGCTACCTGGGCACCCTGCTGCATGGCCTCGCCGTCCCCTCGCTGACTGCGCAGAGCCAACCGTTGCCCGTGCTGCTGGTGCGCGCGTTCGATCAGCAGGTGGCGGTGCAGGTCGATGCCTTGGCCGGCTCCCGCGAAATCGTGGTGAAAAGCCTGGGAAGCCAGTTCGCGGCCGTGCCGGGCCTGGGCGGCGCGACCATCCTGGGCGATGGCAGCGTGGTGCTGATCCTCGACCTGCTGGCTCAGCTGCGGGCCCGTCAGGGTGTGGCCGTGGCTCGCGCCGGTTATCAGCACGGTGCGCAGGTACGGCGCCTGCAAGTCCTGGTAGTCGACGACTCGGTGACCGTGCGCAAGGTCACCAGTCGCTTGCTCGAGCGTCACGGCATGCAGGTGCTGACCGCCAAGGACGGGGTCGACGCCATGGCGCTGTTGCAGGAACACAGCCCCGATATTCTCCTGCTGGACATCGAGATGCCGCGCATGGACGGTTTCGAGGTCGCCCGGCGCATCCGCCAGCATCCCACGCTCAAGGACCTGCCCATCATCATGATCACCTCACGTACGGGGCAAAAGCATCGCGAGCGGGCGATGGCCATTGGCGTCAACGAGTACCTGGGCAAGCCCTATCAGGAGAGCCAGTTGCTTGAATGCATCGAACGCTGGGGCCAGGTCCATGCTTGATCGGGCGATCGGCCGCCGCGACAGCCTCACCGCGTTGGTGCTGCCCCTGGCCGATCGAAGCCTGTTGCTGCCCAACGTGGCGGTGGCCGAGCTGATCGACTATCTGCCCGGTGAACCGGTGCTCGGCGCCGCGCGCTGGCACCTGGGAATGATCGAGTGGCGCAACCTGCGCCTGCCGCTGGTCAGCTTCGAAGCGGCCAGCGGCGGCGAAGCGGTGATCGGCGAGCGCGCCCGTATCGTCGTGCTCAATGCACTGGGTGAAACCTCGACGCGTTTCATTGCCGTACTGATCCAGCACGTGCCTCGCTCGTGCCGGGTCGACAGCCAGCTCAGCTACGTTGACGTGCCGCTCAAGCCGCTGGAAATGGCGGCGGTGCAGGTCGGCGAAACCGTAGCGCGGGTGCCGGACCTCACAGCCTTGGAAAACCTGCTGCACAGCGCGGTGTAGACACCTTGTCACGTAATCATTGCAGGGCTTTACAGCCGTCGGCCTGACCGGCACTCTGGCGTTGCCTTTGCTGCAGGGACCTCGTAATGCTCGACCGCACTTTTCTCGCCTTTGCCTTCTGTGCTGCGCTGCTCAGTGGCAGCCCCGTGTGCGCCGAGGTCCCGGCAGGCTATTCGATGGTCTTGCTGACCGAAAACTTCCCACCCTACAACATGGCCAGCAACGACAAGAACTTCGCCCAGGAAGAGAACATCCGCGGCATCGCAGCGGAACTCGTGCGCGAAATGTTCCGCCGGGCGGACATCCCCTACAGCATGACCCTGCGGTTTCCCTGGGACCGTATCTACAAGCTGGCCCTGAGCAATGCCGGCTATGGGGTGTTCGTCACCGCGCGCCTGCCCGAGCGCGAACAGGCCTTCAAATGGGTTGGCCCACTGGGTCCGGATGACTGGATCATGCTGGCCCGTGCGGACAGCCCGATCACCCTGGAGACCCTCGACCAGGCCCGACCCTACCGGATCGGCGCCTACAAGGGCGATGCCATTGCGCAGAGCCTTGCCGAGCGCGACATGCGCCCGATCGTCGCCCTGCGCGACCAGGACAACGCACGCAAGTTGCTGGATGGCCAGATCGACCTGTGGGCCACGGGCGATCCGGCTGGCCGCTATCTGGCACGTCTGGAAGGGATCAACGGGCTCAAGACCGTGCTGCGCTTCAACAGCGCCGAGCTGTTTCTGGCGCTGAACAAGGACACACCGCAGGCGGTGGTCGAGCGTCTGCAACGATCACTCGATGAGATGCGCCGCGACGGTTTCATCGATCGGGTATTCGCCGACTATCTATGAGACACGGCACTCCATGAAACAGGGCAATGGCGAATCAGTGGTAGATCCCGCCCTTGCCATGGGCGGCCGTGGCGCGATTGCCGCGCTCGCCGATCATCTGCCGGACCGGTATCCACTCCACTCCCCTGGCCTTCAAGCGCGGTAGTTCGCGCTCCAGCACTTCCAGGGTCTGTGGATAGGGGTGTCCGATGATCACCACCGTGCCCTGTTTGTGTGCCAAGGCAATGGCTTTTTCGAGCTGGCCAGCGATGGCCTCGACGGTGCGCGTGTCATCCAGGAAGACGTCCCGGGAGAGGCTGGCCAGGCCGATGCCCTGGGCTTTGGCGGCGGCCACGGTGGCGGCGCTGGTGCGGCTGTCGACGAAGAACATGCCGTGCTGCTGCAGCTCGTTCATCAACAGGGCCATGGCCTCGGGCTGCGAGGTCATGCGGCTGCCCTCGTGGTTGTTCAGGCCGGCAGCATACGGCACGGCGCGCAGCGCGGCCTGCAGGCGAGCGAGTAGCTCACTGGCAGGCATGTCGGGTCGCCAGGCGAACGGGCCGGTCGCAGGATCCATGGGCATGTGCACCATCACGGTCTTGCCAGCCTTGTGCGCCTGGCGGGCAAAGTCCGCAGCGTGTGGCGTGTCGGGCATGATTGCCAGCGTCACTGGGCCGGGCAGAGCCAGGGTGCGGCTGTCGCGAGCCGGGGACTGGCCCAGGTCATCGATGATCAGGCTCAGGTACGCCGGCCCGGCGAAGACCGGGCCGGCAGTCAGCAACAGTACGGCCACCAACAGGATTCGGCGCATGTCAGTTGCCGCGCGTCACGCTCAGGCCCTTGAGCAGGCTGAGCGCCTGGCTGATCTGGAAGTCGTCGTCCTGTGGCCGGGCCTTGCGGGCGCCGATCACCGGCTTGCCCGAAGGTCGATCGGCGCCGCCGTTGCCGTTGCCCAGGTGACCCTGCAGGTCGGCTTCCTTGAAGCTTTCGGTGTCGGCATCGCGGGTGACCTTGCCCTGACGTACCTCGACATCCGGGATGATGCCCTGGGCCTGGATCGAGCGGCCATTGGGCGTGTAGTACAACGCCGTGGTGATCTTCAGGGCGCGATCGTTGTTGAGCGGCAGCACGGTCTGCACCGAGCCCTTGCCGAAGCTGTCGGTGCCCATGAGGATGCCGCGCTTGTGGTCCTGCAGTGCGCCGGCGACGATTTCTGCCGCCGAGGCGCTGCCGCCGTTGATCAGCACCACCAAAGGCACCCGTTCGCTGGCATCGGCAGGGTCTGCCGAGAAGCGCAGTTCCGAGTTGGCGATGCGGCCCTTGGTGTAGACGATCAAGCCCTTGGTGAGGAAGTGGTCGGCCACCTCCACGGCGCTTTGCAGTACGCCGCCGGGGTTGTTGCGCAGGTCCAGAATCAGGCCCTTGAGCTTGCCGTTGTTGTCCTTGCGCAGCTTTGCCAGGGCCTTGCCGACTTCTTCGCCGGTTTTCACCTGGAACTGGGTGATGCGCAAATAGCCATAACCGTTTTCCAGCAACTGCGCCTTGACGCTCTTGACTTGGATAGTGGCGCGGGCCAGGGTCACGTCGAACGGCGTACCGCCGTCGCGCACCAGGGTCAGGGTGATTTTCTCGCCGAGCTTGCCGCGCATCAGGTCGACGGCCTCGGTCATGCTCAGGCCCTGGGTGGGCTGGTTGTTGATCTTGACGATCAGGTCGCCGGCTTCGATACCGGCCTTGGAGGCTGGCGTGTCGTCGATGGGCGAAACCACCTTGATCATGCCGTTCTCGCTGCCCACCTCGATGCCCAGGCCGCCGAACTCGCCACTGGTGCTTTCCTGCAGCTCCTGGAAGTCCTCGGGGCCCAGGTAGGCAGAGTGGGGGTCGAGGTTGCTGAGCATGCCCTTGATGGCATTCTCCAGCAGCGTCTTGTCATCCACAGGCTCGACATAGGCCGCCTTGATGCGGTCCATCACCTCGGCGAAGGTCCGCAGCTCGTCCAGCGGCAACGGTGCGGCGGCCGGAGCCGTGCCAACCGACCGGGCGGGCTGGGGAGCCAGATCGGCGGCGACCACTGCCGGGGCAGCACAGGCCACGGCGATCGTCAGGGCCAGCGAGGTAAGGCGGGACAGATGCGGCATGTCTAACAGACTCCTGATACGGGTTCGCGCCTTTGAGGGCTGCTTTTGAACGACTGCGCCAGTCAGCCTCGACACCATTGCGAGGGGTCGGTCGGCTTGCCTTGCTGGCGTATTGCAAAATACAGCGCTGGCGTGCTTTGCCCGCCGCTGGTACCTACGGTGGCGATGGCATCACCAGGCTTGACCACGTCACCGGCCGATTTGAGCAGGGTCTGGTTGTGCCCGTACAGGGTGAGGTAGCCATTGCCATGGTCGAGAATGACCAGAAGCCCGGCGCCGCGCAACCAGTCGGCGAACACCACGCGGCCACCGTGCACCGCATGCACCTGGCTGCCGGCCGATGCGCTGATCATGACCCCGTCCCATTTGGTGCGGACATCGTCGCCGCGGGTTTCCCCGAAACGTGCCAACAGTCGACCATCGACAGGCCATGGAAGTTTTCCCCGCGCCGAAGCAAATGCACCACCGAAGCTTTCGCCGCTGCTCGACACCAGCGGGCCACTCGGTGCGCGAGGGGCCTGTGGTGCGGGTGCTGGCGCTTCTCGGGTGGCGGCCGCCTGCGCTTCGCGCTGCCGACGTTTTTCAGCCTCCTGGGCGGCCAGCAGGGCCTTCTGCCGCGCTTCCTCGGCTTCGCGAGCCTGGCGTGCCAGGGTTTCCTCGATGGTCTTGAGCACCTTGGCCAGGTCTTCCTGGTCCTGCTGACGCGTCTGCAGCTTCTGGTCGCCTTGCTTGTACTGATCGTTGAGCTTGGCCAGGGCGACCTGACGCTCCTTGCGCACCTTGTCGAGGTCTTCGCGCTGGCTGTCCAGATTGCCTTGCTGCACCAGCAACTGCGCCTGCTGCAGATTGATGTCCTTTTCCACACCCGCCAGCTTGTGCAAGGTCTGGTTGAAGTTCTTCAGCTGTTCCAGGCGCGCCTGGCTCAGATAATCGTAATAAGTCAGGGTGCGGGCGAACTTCTCCGGATTCTGCTGATTGAGCAGCAGTTTCAGGTATTCCTGGCGCCCGCTCTGATAGGCCGCGCGGGCCTGGATGGCAATGAGACGTTGTTGTTCGACGCGGGCGGCCTGGAGCTTGGCTTTCTCGCCTTGCAGACGCTCCAGTTCGCCCTCAGTCTTTTTTAGTTCTTTCTGCAGGGCCTCCACCTGCTTTTCCAGCTTGCCCATCTCGGTTTCAGTGGTGCGCAGCTCTTTCTGCACCCCGGAGCGTTCCGCCTGCAACTTGCCAAGGGTTTTCTGCAGCTCGGCGATGTCCTTGCGGGTGGCGTCGATCTGCTGCTGGGTTTGCGCGCGCTCGTCGGCGAAGGCCGGGCCGAGCAGGCATGTCAGGGTCAGGAACATCAGGGCGCGGAGCATGGGTCAGCCTTGTACCAGGATCGAGGTGCCGGTCATCTCTTCGGGCTTGGGCAGGCCCATGAGCCAGAGCATGGTGGGCGCCACGTCGGCCAACACGCCGCCGGCGCGTACCTTGACGTCACGCTGGCCGACGTAGATGAACGGCACCGGCTCGGTGGTGTGCGCGGTATGCGCCTGGCCGGTGCAGACGTCTTCCATCTGCTCGCAGTTGCCGTGGTCGGCGGTGATCAACGCTTCGCCGCCGACCTTGTCGAGTGCCGCAGCGATGCGACCCACGCACGTGTCCAGGCACTCGACCGCCTTGATCGCTGCAGCCATGATGCCGCTGTGGCCGACCATGTCGCCGTTGGCGTAGTTGACCACGATGACGTCATAGCGCTGCTGCTCGATGGCTTCGACGATGCGGTCGGTCACTTCCGGCGCGCTCATCTCGGGCTGCAGGTCGTAGGTCGCCACCTTGGGCGAGGGCACCAGGATGCGCTCTTCGCCAGGGAACTCTTCTTCACGGCCACCGGAGAAGAAGAACGTCACGTGGGCGTACTTTTCGGTTTCGGCGATGCGCAGCTGGGTCTTGCCGTTCTTGGCCAGGTATTCGCCCAGCACGTTGGTCAGGCCGGTGGCAGCAAAGGCCGCCGGTGCCGGGATCTTTGCCGAATACTGGGTCAGGCCCACGTAGCCGGCCAGTTTGGGCTGGCGATTGCGCGGGAAATCGTGGAAATCGTCTTCGACGAATACGCGGCTGAGCTCGCGCGCACGGTCGGCGCGGAAATTCATGAAGATCATGGCATCGCCATCTTCGACGCGAACCGGCTCGCCGACCGTGGTGGCCTTGACGAATTCGTCGCTCTCGCCGCGCTCGTAGGCGGCCTGCAGGCCTTGCACGGCAGTGGCCGCGTGGAATTCGGAGGCAGCATCGACGATCAGGTTGTAGGCCGCGCTGACGCGCTCCCAGCGGTTGTCGCGATCCATGGCGAAGTAGCGGCCGATCAGGCTGGCGGTGCGCCCACGGCCAAGGCGGGCGAACGTGGCATCCATCAGTTCCAGCGAGGCCTGGGCGCTCTTGGGCGGGGTGTCGCGGCCGTCGAGGAAGGCGTGCAGGTAGATCTTCTGCGCACCGCGCCCGGCGGCCAGTTCGGCCATGGCCACCAGGTGATCCTGGTGGCTGTGCACGCCACCGTCCGACAGCAGGCCCATGAAGTGCACCGCCTTGCCGGCGGCCACGGCCTTGTCCACGGCTGCACAGATCGTGGGGTTGGTGAAGAACTCGCCGTCGCGGATGGCCTTGGTCACGCGAGTGAAATCCTGGTACACCACACGCCCGGCCCCCAGGTTCATGTGGCCGACTTCCGAATTGCCCATCTGCCCGTCGGGCAGCCCGACATCCATGCCCGACCCCGAGATCAAGCCATTGGGCTGGCGTGCCATGAGGGCATCGAGCACCGGCTTGCGAGCCGAATAGACCGCGTTGTACTCGTGGTTTTCACTGTGACCGAAACCATCGAGGATGATCAGGACCAAGGGTTTGGGCGTGGCTGTCATGGATCCCACTCGCTATGTCAGAAGAGCATTCAGGAGAAGCCCGGCATTTTAGGGCATTGCGGGCCTGCGTGACGAATCATGGCGGTTTATTTCACCGCGGGTGCAAGAACAACAAGCACAGACCCGCAATCAGGCCGAGCGGTTCCGTCCGGCGGGCTTTGGCCGGACTTGGCGGCTGTGTATACTGGCCGACATTTTAACGCCCTGGAACCTGCTGATGGTCGCTCACCTGATTGAATTCGCCACAAATCACTATCTGCTCGTGACCGCGTTCGTGGTCCTGCTGGTCATGCTGATCATGCTGGAAATGAGCAAGGGCGCCAAAAGCCTCAGCCCCCGCGAGCTGACTGCGCTGGTCAACAGCGACCAAGGCGTGGTCGTGGATATCCGCAACAAGAAGGACTACGCCGCGGGCCACATCGTCGGCGCGCTGAGCATTCCCCAGGACAAGCTGGCCAGCCGCGTCGGCGAGCTGGAAAAATACAAGGGCAAGACCCTGATCGTGGTCGATGCCATCGGCCAGCACGCCGGCACTGCCTGCGCCGAGCTGGTCAAGGCCGGCCACACCGCCGCCAAGCTGGCCGGTGGCGTCTCGAGCTGGCGCGCCGACAACCTGCCTGTGGTGAAGTGACATGAAGCCGATCCTCGTCTACTCCAGCGACTATTGCCCCTACTGCTCGCGCGCCAAGTACCTGCTGGAAAGCAAGAAGGCGCCGTTCACCGAGATCAAGGTCGACGGCAAGCCCGAGCTGCGCCGCGAGATGGCCGCCAAGGCTGGCCGTACGTCGGTGCCCCAGATCTGGATCGGCGAGTTGCACGTCGGCGGCTGCGACGACCTGTTCGCCCTCGAGCGCGCCGGCAAGCTGGACGCGTTGCTGGGGGCCTGATCGGTCCCCTTACCCCCACACCTCTGAAGATCACAAGGATCTGCGATGACCGACCAAGCGAACAATGGCGCTGCTGCCGCCGAAAACGAACCGCAGTTCTCGCTGCAGCGCATCTACGTGCGTGACCTGTCGTTCGAGGCGCCGAAAAGCCCGGCGATCTTCCGCCAGCAGTGGGAACCCAGCGTTTCCCTGGACCTGAACACTCGTCAGAAAGGACTGGAAGGGGACTTTCACGAGGTCGTGCTGACCCTGTCGGTCACGGTCAAGAACGGTGAAGAAGTCGCGTTCATCGCCGAAGTGCAACAGGCCGGTATCTTCCTGATCAAGGGCCTGGACGAGGGTTCGATGAGCCACACCCTGGGTGCGTTCTGCCCCAACATCCTGTTCCCGTATGCCCGCGAGACCCTGGACAGCCTGGTGACCCGCGGCTCGTTCCCGGCGCTGATGCTGGCTCCGGTGAACTTCGACATGCTCTATGCCCAGGAACTGCAGCGCATGCAGGAATCGGGCGAAGCGCCTGCGCCTCAGTAAGCGTTGGCTTGCAGTGAACAAAAAGCGCCTTTCGGGGCGCTTTTTCGTAGGTGCGTGGTGCCCATTTCGCGAGCCCTCTGCCCGCGAAGAGGCCCTCAAGCCTTACTCGAACCCCAGTTGCCGCCAAGCCTCATACACCGCCACTGCCACCGTATTGGACAGATTCAAACTGCGGCAGCCTTCGCGCATCGGCAGGCGCAACTTGTGCTGGCTGTCCAGCGCGTCCAGCACCTCGGCCGGCAGCCCACGGCTTTCCGGGCCGAACAGGAACGCATCGCCCTTCTGGAAGCTGGCATCATGGAACGGTCGCGAACCCTTGGTGGTGAACGCGAACACCCGTGGCTGCCCCAGGCTTTCCAGGCAGCTGGCCAGGTCGGCGTGGCGCTGCAGAGTGGCATATTCGTGATAATCCAGGCCGGCCCGACGCAAGCGCTTGTCGTCCAGCTCGAAGCCGATCGGCTCTATCAGGTGCAAGGCGCAACCGCTGTTGGCGCACAGCCTGATAATGTTGCCCGTATTGGGCGGAATCTCTGGTTGAAAAAGGATCACGTGAAACATGCGCGGCACCGAACTGAAGGACGGGCAGCATTCTACTCCTGATCCGAGCGAGCGTTCGCAACTGTGGCCACGGGTTTTGGGCTCGCTGGCGATCATTGGCTTGCTGGTCGGACTGATGATCGGTCGCCTGACCAATCCCGAGCCTGCCCGCTTGGACAACATCGAAGTGCACCGCGACCAGTTGGTGCTGTGGTTCAACGATGAGCCGCGGGTGCATGGCGAGGTGGTGGAAGGAACGGTGGCGATGCTGTTCGACGCCACCGGCGCTCTGGCCAGCGGGCGGTTGCTGGTGGACGGCAAGCCGGTGACCTGGCGCATTCAGCGCAGTGATCAGGGGTTGTTGTTGACGGTGGTGGCAGCGCGTCCGTTGCAGATGCAATGGCGCGCGGTGCAGCTCGATGGACGCTGGCAAACCACCGTCGAGCTGCGCGAGCAATAAAAGAGGGGACCCCAGCCTGCCTGTACCGGGGCCCCCCAAGCGGGGCTGAAATACCCGGCCTTGCAGCCGGGCGTTTCGATGTAAAGAAGGGGAGTCCCGGCCTGCCTGTACCAAGGTCCCCAAAACAGTTGTGCGGTATTCCAGCCTTGGCTGGAGTCGCGGTGTAAAGAGGGAATCCCCGGCCTGCCTGTACCGAGGTTCCCGAAACTGGGTAATGGTTAGTACATTGCAGCGTGCGTGCCAGTTTTGTTGCAGAAGCTTTCTGAACGCCAAAAACGTTTTGTCTTGGAATCTATCTGATTGGAATGTAAGGGAAAATTGTTTTTATCGGATAACAGTCTTTTAGCTCATTGAAACGGACGAGGTTTTATCCGAGCAATAAGCGATGTTCGCTAGCGCATCGTGTGGGTGCACTGCACAAGGCGAATGCACAAAAGCGGAGAGTTTCTTCAAACCCCCTGTAGCAGCGGCGCAAGCCGCGTCGGCGGTATGTGCGGTGCATCAGACCCAGCGCGGTGAGGCCGGACGCGGCTTGCGCCGCTGCTACAGAGATCGGGTATGCCGTGGGGGTGTGTGCTGGGCATCTGACGTACCCCTGTAGCAGCGGCGCAAGCCGCGTCGGCGGTACGTGCGGTGCATCAGACCCAGCGCGGTGAGGCCGGACGCGGCTGGCGCCGCTGCTACAGAGATCGGGTATGCCGTGGGGGTGTGTGCTGGGCATCTGACGTACCCCTGTAGAAGCGGCGCAAGCCGCGTCGGCGGTATGTGCGGTGCATCAGACCCAGCGCGGTGAGGTCGGACGCGGCTGGCGCCGCTGCTACAGGGATCGCATATGCCGGTGACGGTGTGCGGAACCTCAGGCTTCTTCGACTTCGTCTTCGTCGGCGCCGTCGACCTTCATGCCCAGCTCCTTGATCTTGCGCGTCAGGGTATTGCGACCCCAGCCCAGCAGCACGGCCGCGTCACGACGACGCCCGGCGGTATGCTTCAGGGCGGTCTCGATCATGATCCGCTCGAAGCTGGGCACGGCGCTGTCGAGCAGGCTCGATTGCCCGCGTGCCAGCGCCTGGTCGGCCCATTGGCGCAACGCCTGCTCCCAGTTGGTCACCGGCGCGGCGTCCTGCGGCAGGCTCAGCAACTCGGGCGGCAAGTCGCCGGTGTGCACTTCGCGGCCCGAGGCCATCACCGTGATCCAGCGGCAGGTGTTCTCCAGCTGACGCACGTTGCCAGGCCACGGCAGGTTCTTCAGGTAGTCCTCGGTCTCGCTCTTGAGCAGCTTGGGCTCGACCGCCAGTTCCTGGGCCGCGCGGCTGAGAAAGTGCCGGGCCAGGGTCGGGATGTCTTCGCGACGGTCCGACAGACGCGGAATGTGGATGCGAATCACATTGAGGCGATGGAACAAGTCCTCGCGGAACTTGCCGGCGTGCACCAGGGTTTCCAGATTCTGGTGGGTGGCGGCAATGATGCGCACGTCGACCTTGACCGGTATGTGCCCACCGACGCGGTAGAACTCGCCATCGGCCAGCACGCGCAGCAGGCGCGTCTGGGTGTCGGCCGGCATGTCGCCGATTTCGTCGAGGAACAGTGTGCCGCCGTCGGCCTGTTCGAAGCGGCCTCGGCGCAGGTTGGCAGCGCCGGTGAAGGCGCCTTTTTCATGGCCGAACAGCTCCGACTCCATCAGGTCCTTGGGAATCGCCGCCATGTTCAGCGCAATGAACGGCGACGCGGCCCGCGGGCTGTGCCGATGCAGGGCGTGGGCGACCAGCTCCTTGCCGGTGCCCGACTCGCCATTGATCAACACGGTGATGTTGGAGTGGCTGAGGCGGCCGATGGCGCGGAAGACTTCCTGCATGGCCGGTGCTTCGCCGATGATCTCGGGTGTGCGGGTCAGCGCCGGTACTTCGGTCAGGCCTTGCTGTTCCTGGGCATGCTGGTTGGCGCGCTTGACCAATGACACCGCTTCGTCGACGTCGAACGGCTTGGGCAGGTACTCGAACGCACCGCCCTGGTAGGAGGCGACCGCGCTGTCCAGGTCCGAGTGCGCGGTCATGATGATCACCGGCAGGCGTGGATGCTGTTCGCGAATGCGCGCCAGCAGGTCCAGGCCACTGGCGCCGGGCATGCGGATGTCGGAGATGATCACGTCGGGCTGCTGGCGTGCCAGTCGGCTCATGACACCATCGGCGCTGTCGAAGCTCTGGGTGGTCATGCCTTCTTGCTGCAGGGCCTTTTCCAGTACCCAGCGGATGGAACGGTCGTCATCGACGATCCAGACAGTTTCACTACGGCTCATGACGAAGCGGCTCCTTGTTCCAGCGGCAGGAAGATCGAAAAGGTGGTGTGGCCGGGGTGGCTTTCACATTCGATCAGGCCCTGGTGCTGACTGATGATGTTCTGGGTAATGGCCAATCCCAGGCCGGTGCCGTCGGGACGGCCACTGACCATGGGGTAGAAGATGGTTTCCTGCAGTTGCGCAGGAATGCCCGGACCGTTGTCGGTGATCTCGATCTTGCTGACCAGGCGATGCCGCACATGGCCGATGGTGAACTGGCGCATGGCGCGGGTGCGCAGGCTGATGCGTCCCAGGCGTAGCTCGTTCTGGCCGCTGATCGCCTGCATGGCATTGCGCACGATATTGAGCACGGCCTGGATCATCTGCTCGCGGTCGATCAATACATCCGGAATGCTCGGGTCGTAGTCGCGCACCAGAGTGATGCAGCCCTGGCTTTCGGCCTCGACCAGGTTGGCCACGCGCTCCAGCACCTCGTGGATATTGGTCATGGCCAGCAAAGGCAGCTTGTTCGAACCGAGCATGCGGTCGACCAGATTACGCAGGCGGTCGGCTTCCTCGATGATGACGTTGGTGTAGTCCTTGAGGCTTTCCTCGGGCAGCTCGCGCGCCAGCAATTGAGCCGCGCCACGGATGCCACCCAGCGGATTCTTGATCTCGTGGGCCAGGCCGCGCACCAGCATCTTGGTGGTCTCCTGCTTGGACAGCTGGGCCTCTTCCTTGGTGATGCGCAGCAGACGGTCACGCGGATGCACTTCGAGCAGCAGCCAGGTGGCGCCGTTGCTGAGGATCGGCGTCACCGCGTAGTCGACCGTCAGCGTCTGCCCGGCCAGCGCGGTCAGCATCGCTTCGCGCTTGGTGAAGGGGTGAGCCTGTTCGACTGCCTGGCGCAGGGAGTTGAGGGCTTCGGTGGATTCGGTGAACAACTCGCTGATGAACTGACCATGGCTGCGTTGGCCACTGATCGCCAGCAGCATCTCAGCTGCGGGGTTCATGTACTCAAGGCGCAGGTCGGCATTGAGCAGAATGGTGGCAGTGGTGAGGTTGTCGAGTAACAGTCGGTGCAGGGCATCGCTGATGGTCATGGGGACAGGTGACCTCTTTTGGCACAGGGCGCCCGTGGCAGCGCCCGGGTTCGCGCGCGAAACAAACTCGCTGGTGCAGGGAAAATGCAAGAACCAAACCAAGGCTCCGAAAAGAAGCGCGGATCCTGCAAATGGGTACCATTAGTGCTTCGCAGCAGGGGATCTTCGGTCTGTGAAATGCCATGGCGACCCAAAATGGCACGGCATGCCTGGCAATGACCAGCATAGCGCACCAAAAAAGTGCGGGCAGGGATATATCGTTTTCGGCTGCCGCTGCTCAGTCGTCCTCCGGCTTGTCCTTGAGTGGACATTCCGGGCGTACACCGTAATCGGAACTTCGGCAGGGGTGAACCCGGCGTTTCTGGATCAGCGAGATACGCTGCAGGTGGACCGGCTGGGCTGGCGTGCGCTCGATCACATGGTCGTCCTGATCGATGATCTCGGCGGCCAGGGTATGGGTGCCGCGGTCGACGTTGCTCAGGGCGAACACCGGACTGCGCCCCGGCGCCTGTGCCACTTCGCCGTCGAGCAACAGGCGGTAGCGATGGTTGGGCTGCAAGGCCGGCTCACTGGTCAGGGTCACGATCAGTGAACCGTCTTCCTCGCGCACGGCGGTGTCCGGCAGGGGCCCGAGAATGCGCAGCATCTGATAACGCGTCGCCGCGGTTCTGTTCGGCACTGGCACCTTGCTGGTGCGCGGCGGCATCACGGTAGCCGGGGCGGTGGTCGTGGCGCGTGCAGGCATCGGCACCCGTTCGGCGCCCTTGCGCGGCTGGTCGGTGAAAACCCGGTTGCCATTGGCGTCGACGTAGGTGTACACCGCGGCATGGGCCGACGCGACGATCACTACCAGCCAGAGCAGCGTCCAGCGCATCACGGCAGGTGAACCCGCTGGACTGTGAAGGTGACGGTGGCGCTCTGCTGGATCACGGCTTCGCGGGCATCGAGGACCTGTACCGCCAGGCCATGTCCGCCGCGATCGACATTCACCAGTTGCAGGCGCGGTACGTTGCTTGGCTGACCATAGGGCTCGCCGTCGAGCACCAGGCGCAGGCGATCGCCCGAACGCAGGCGTGGCACGATCGCCACGCCCACATCGAAGGTGCCGTTGTTGGCCCGCAGCGCTTCGTCGGTTGGCAGCCCGGTCAGTTCCAGCTGGCTGTACTGGGTCTGCGGCACCGCGACGGTGGTGCTCGGCAGGGTGGTTGGCGCGGGCTTGCGCAGCGACTCCACGCTGTTGAGCGGCGGCAACTCGACCGTTTGGCTGGCACGCCCCTGGGGCGGCTGGTTGCTGTAGGCCGTGTTGCCCTCGGCGTCGGTGTATTTGTAGATCTGCGCCACGGCGGGCAGCGCGCACAGCAGCAACAGGCAGGCTAGGGGTGAGCGCATGGAAACTTCTCTGAGTGGCGCTTGCATGGGGGCCAGCATAGAGCAATTGAGGGGGTGCGTGCAGCGTTGCCATGGTAGGCGCAGAACGAAAAAAGGCCACCCGAGGGCGGCCTTTCTGTCACATCACAGGGATCAGACGCTGTAGTACAGGTCGTATTCCAGTGGGTGTACGAAGGTGCGGACCTTGATTTCTTCTTCGCTCTTGAGGGCGATGAAGGCGTCGATGAAGTCATCGCTGAACACGCCGCCCTTGGTCAGGAACGCACGGCCCTTGTCCAGCTCTTCCAGGGCTTCCTTCAAGCTGCCGCAAACCTGCGGGATTTCCTTGGCCTCTTCGGGCGGCAGGTCGTACAGGTTCTTGTCGGCGGCATCGCCGGGGTGGATCTTGTTCTGGATGCCGTCCAGGCCAGCCATCAGCAAGGCCGCGAAAGCCAGGTACGGGTTGGCTGCCGGGTCCGGGAAGCGTGCTTCGATACGACGGCCTTTCGGGCTGTTGACGTAAGGAATACGGATGGAAGCCGAACGGTTGCGGGCCGAGTAGGCGAGCATGACCGGCGCTTCGAAACCTGGGACCAGACGCTTGTAGGAGTTGGTCGACGGGTTGGTGAAGCCGTTCAGCGCCTTGCCGTGCTTGATGATGCCGCCGATGAAGTACAGCGCGGTGTCGGACAGGCCGGCATAGCCTTCGCCAGCGAAGGTGTTCTTGCCATCCTTGGAGATCGACATGTGCACGTGCATGCCCGAGCCGTTGTCGCCATACAGTGGCTTGGGCATGAAGGTAGCGGTGCGGCCGTAGGCGTCGGCAACGTTGTGCACGACGTACTTCAGGGTCTGCACTTCGTCGGCCTTGGCGACCAGGGTGTTGAACTTGACACCGATTTCGTTCTGGCCGGCAGTCGCCACTTCGTGGTGGTGAACTTCGACGACCTGACCCATCTCTTCCAGTGCGTTGCACATGGCGGTACGGATCTCGTGGTCATGGTCGACCGGTGGCACTGGGAAGTAGCCGCCCTTGACGCCTGGACGGTGGCCCTTGTTGCCGCCTTCGACGTCCTGGTCGGTCATCCAGGAAGCCTGTTCCGAGAAGATCTTGAACATGGAGCCGGAAATGTCGGACTTGAACTTCACTTCGTCGAAGATGAAGAACTCAGGCTCCGGACCGACGAACACGGTGTCGCCGATACCGGTCGACTTCAGGTATTCCTCGGCGCGATGGGCGATGGCGCGTGGGTCGCGATCGTAGCCCTGCATGGTGGACGGTTCGATGATGTCGCAGACCAGGATCAGGGTCGGCTCTTCGGTGAACGGGTCCAGAACGGCAGTGCTGTCGTCCGGAAGCAGGATCATGTCGGAGGCTTCGATGCCTTTCCAGCCTTCGATGGAGGAACCGTCGAACATCTTGCCGACTTCGAAGAAGTCGTCATCCAGAGCATCGCGCGCTGGCATGGTGACGTGCTGCTGCTTGCCTTTGGTATCAGTGAAGCGCAGATCAATCCACTTGACGTCATGATCTTTGATGAGTTGAACCGACTTCGACATGTTGTCCTCCGGGGTGGAATGGGGCCGATTGTGAAAGGGGGCCCCTAAATATGTGTGATGCCGGGCCCGATAGTCGGCCAAGGCAACCTGCCTCACAAGGGAGCAATTTGCATGCCAGTGCCCCGTGATGGGCGCAACGCTGATTCTCACTATCCGCAGGTTCGAACCCATTCCACTGTAGCAGCGGCGCAAGCCGCGTCACGCTTCGTCCCCGGCATTAATAGGTATGAGCGCGAGACGCGGCTTGCGCCGCTGCTACACGGGGTGGTGCTAAAGAGGGGTGCGCTGGTTTGGTGCGGGTCTGTTTTGGGTGGTCGATATTGGTGCGTTTGCCCGTTCGTACGATAACTGGTCAAACCTTGAGCAATTTCCGCTATAATCCGCGCCCCTCTTTTCAGGCTGGCATTTCGCGCGCTGTTTTCATGAAACTTATCGTAAAAGTCTTTCCAGAGATCACCATCAAGAGCCCGCCGGTGCGCAAGCGCTTCATCCGCCAGCTCGCCAAGAACATCCGCATGGTGCTCCGTGACCTGGACCCGCAGCTGATGGTCACTGGCGTGTGGGACAACCTTGAAGTCCAGACCAAGCTGACGGACGCCAAGGTGTTGCGCGAGATGACCGAACGCCTGAGCTGCACGCCAGGTATCGCGCATTTCCTGCAAGTGGACGAATACCCGCTGGGCGACATGGATGACATCGTGGCCAAGTGCAAGACGCACTTCGGCCCGCTGCTGCCTGGAAAGATCTTTTCGGTACGCGCCAAGCGTGCCGGCAAGCATGCCTTCAGCTCGATGGATGTGGAACGCACCGTCGGCAGCCAATTGCGCCGCGAGTGTGGTGCTGCCGGCATCGACCTGAAAAAGCCCGACGTGGTGGTGCGCCTGGAAATCCGCGACCAGCGCCTGTTCGTCATCCATGACCAGCACGACGGCATGGGTGGCTACCCCTTGGGCGCGCTGGAACAGACGCTAGTGTTGATGTCGGGCGGTTTCGACTCCACCGTTGCCGCCTACCAGATCATGCGCCGTGGCCTGATGACCCACTTCTGCTTCTTCAACCTGGGCGGTCGCGCCCATGAACTGGGGGTGATGGAAGTTGCCCACTTCCTCTGGAAGAAGTACGGCAGCTCTCAGCGCGTGCTGTTCATCAGCGTGCCGTTCGAAGAAGTGCTGGGCGAGATTCTCGGTAAGGTCGACAACAGCCACATGGGCGTGATCCTCAAGCGCATGATGCTGCGGGCCGCCACGCGCCTGGCCGACCAACTGAAGATTCCCGCGCTGGTCACCGGCGAAGCCATCTCGCAGGTGTCCAGCCAGACCCTGCCCAACCTGTCGGCGATCGACAGCGCGACCGACAAATTGGTACTGCGCCCGCTGCTGGCGAGCCACAAACAAGACATCATCGATCAAGCAGTTGAAATTGGGACTGCCGATTTTGCCAAACACATGCCAGAATATTGCGGCGTGATTTCGGTCAACCCGACCACCAGTGCAAAATTGCCGCGCGTCGTCCATGAAGAGAAGTCTTTCGACATGGCCGTTCTTGAGCGAGCGCTGGAACGCGCCAAGCTGGTGTCCATTGATGAAGTCATCGACCAGCTGGGCCGGGATATCGAGGTCGAAGAGGTCAGCGAGGCGCTGTCCGGACAAGTCGTCATCGATATCCGCCACCCCGATGCCCAGGAAGACCAGCCGCTGTCACTGGCCGGCATCGAGGTCAAGGCAATGCCTTTTTATGCCCTGAACAGCCGCTTCAAGGAACTGGATTTCACTCGCCAGTACTTGCTGTATTGCGACAGGGGCGTCATGAGCCGACTGCATGCTCACCATCTGTTGAGTGAGGGACATGCCAATGTGCGCGTTTATCGTCCGACATAGAGTCCCAGGGTTGAATGGTGGGAGTATCCGCCATCGCCCTCCCGACCCCCAGACAGCGTAGGAACTACTGCGCTAGGCAATGCTGCGTCAGAAACAGGCTCGGAATGCTCATTTACAACCAGTAAACTGTGCTTCCTCGCCTATTTCTTCCTTGCCTTGCCGTCGCTCGCTACGTTCCTACGCTGTCTGGCCCGGATAGCTTTTTGTTTAATATTCGCCACGTAGAATGCGCGGCAACCGAATCCTCTGATCGAGATACACAAGTGATCGAAAATCTACGCAACATCGCCATCATTGCTCACGTTGACCATGGCAAGACCACCCTGGTAGACAAACTCCTGCGTCAGTCCGGCACCCTGGAGCGCAACGAGCTCAACGACGAGCGCGTGATGGACTCCAACGACCAGGAAAAAGAGCGTGGCATCACCATCCTGGCCAAGAACACCGCCATCAACTGGAACGGCTACCACATCAACATCGTGGACACCCCGGGCCACGCCGACTTCGGTGGTGAAGTAGAGCGCGTGATGTCGATGGTCGACTCCGTGCTGCTGCTGGTCGACGCCCAGGACGGCCCTATGCCGCAAACCCGTTTCGTGACCAAGAAGGCGTTCGAAGCCGGTCTGCGTCCGATCGTCTGCATCAACAAGGTCGACCGTCCAGGCGCGCGTCCGGACTGGGTTCTGGACCAGATCTTCGACCTGTTCGACAACCTCGGTGCCACCGAAGAACAGCTGGACTTCAAAGTCGTCTACGCCTCGGCCCTGAACGGCATTGCCGGTCTGGAACACACCGACATGGCCGAAGACATGACCCCGCTGTACCAGTCGATCGTCGACAACGTACCGGCTCCGAAAGTCGACCGCGACGGCCCGTTCCAGATGCAGATCTCGGCACTGGACTACAACAGCTTCCTGGGCGTCATCGGTGTTGGCCGTATCGCTCGCGGTAGCGTCAAGCCGAACACCCCGGTGGTCGCCATCGGCGCCGACGGCAAGAAGCGCAACGGTCGTATCCTCAAGCTGATGGGTCACCACGGCCTGCACCGCATCGACGTTGAAGAAGCCTTCGCTGGCGACATCGTCTGCGTGAGCGGCATGGACTCGCTGTTCATCTCCGACACCCTGTGCCAGCCGGACAACGTCGAAGCAATGAAGCCGCTGACCGTCGACGAGCCAACCGTTTCCATGACCTTCCAGGTCAACGACTCGCCATTCTGCGGTAAAGAAGGCAAGTTCGTGACGTCCCGCAACATCAAGGAACGTCTGGACAAAGAGCTGCTGTACAACGTTGCCCTGCGCGTTGAAGAAGGCGACTCGGCCGACAAGTTCAAGGTCTCCGGCCGCGGCGAGCTGCACCTTTCGGTACTGATCGAAACCATGCGTCGCGAAGGCTTCGAAATGGGTGTCGGTCGTCCTGAGGTGATCATCCGCGTCATCGACGGCGAGAAGCAGGAACCGTTCGAAAACGTCACCATCGACACCCCTGAGGAATCCCAGGGCAAGGTCATGGAAGAGATGGGCCTGCGTAAAGGCGACCTGACCAACATGGTGCCGGATGGCAAGGGCCGTGTTCGTCTGGAATACAACATCCCTGCTCGCGGTCTGATCGGTTTCCGTAACCAGTTCCTGACCCTGACCAACGGTGCTGGCATCCTGACTTCGATCTTCGATCGCTACGCTCCGATGAAGTCGGGCCACATGTCCGGCCGTCAGAACGGCGTACTGGTTTCGGTCGAAACCGGCAAGGCACTGACCTACTCGCTGGAAACCCTGCAGGCGCGCGGCAAGCTGTTCGTCGAGCACGGCCAGGAGATCTACAACGGTCAGATCGTCGGCTTGAACAGCCGCGACACCGACATGGGCGTAAACCCTACCAAGGGCAAGAAGCTGGACAACATGCGTGCGTCGGGCAAAGACGAAACCATCGCTCTGGTTCCACCTGTTCGCTTCACCCTGGAACAGGCTCTGGAATTCATCCAGGACGACGAGCTGTGCGAAGTCACGCCGAAGTCGATCCGTCTGCGCAAGAAGATCCTGGACGAAGGCGAGCGTACCCGCGCTGCCAAGAAAGCCAAGAACTGATCCGTAGTTCCGGTTGATTGAAAAGGCCCCCGGCGCGAAAGCGTCCGGGGGTTTTTTTATGGCTGTGTGTTGGCAGGTCTGCCCGCGAAAGGGCCGGCCCTGGCACCCTGCATACCTTCCATCGCCCACTTCTCGAGTTTCCTCGGACCGAGCCGATAGCGCAGGCAATATCGATTCCCTCCGAAGGGGGCCCCGTGAGCCTGCTACCTACCAAGATCATGTCCCGCTTCAGCCTGGGCATCCTGTTCATCCTTCTGGTCACGACGGTGGCCATCTACGCGGTCATGGTACTCAGCGGCGAGCCCAAGCTGATCCAGTCCAACACCAAGAGCGCCGAGCAGTCGGCCACGGCCATCGCTCGGCAGCTGTCGATCCAGCTGGCCGAGGTCGAGGGGCGCGTCGCCGCGCTGGCGAGTTTGGGCGCGACGCTGCCGGCCGACGTCGAGCTGGTGAAGGGTGCATTGGCACCGATCATCGACTCACAGGGCGATGCCGCCATTGCCGGCGGTGGCCTGTGGCCCGAGCCCAATGCGTTCAGCGCAGGCGTGCCGCGGCGCAGTTTCTATTGGGCGCGCAGTGGGCAGGGCCTGGGTTATTCCGAGGAATACAATGCCGGCGCCGTCGATGACTATCACGCCGCCGACTGGTACGTGCAGGGCAAGGCATCCGCGCCTGGCCGCTGCGGGTGGTCGGATGCCTACGAGGATCCGGTCAGCAAGATCCTGATGACCACCTGTACGGTGCCCTACAGTCGTGACGGACGTTTCGCCGGTGTGGCGACCATCGACCTGACACTCACGGGCTTGGCCAACTCCCTCAAGTCCAACGGGCAGGTCACCGGGGGTTATGCGTTCGCCATCGACCCCTCGGGCAAGGTCCTGTATTTCCCGACCGCCAACGACAAGCCGGCACCTGCCGACGAGGCGGCGATGCTCGCTGCCTACCCTTGGTTCAAGGGCGTTGCCGATTGGCGCAGCAGCGGCCAGCGCGAAGCGCAGACGTTTCATATCGATCAGGACGCGCAACTGGGTGGGGCGGGCTACATCAGTCTCACGCGGGTGCCGGCCAGTGGTTGGGTGGTGGGCCTGGCCACGCCGCAGGCACACATGACCGGCATTGCCAGCAAATTGACTGTGGATATCCTCACCACCTTGCTGCCGATCCTTGCATTGGTGTTCGGTCTGGCCTGGCTGGCCGGGCGCGCGGTGTTCAGTCAGATCAACGAAACCACGGCACAGATCGACAAGCTGGGCGAGCAGGGCGGTGGCGCCAGCGCCGAACTGGACGTGGCTCGCGCGGACGAGATCGGCCTGCTGCGCGGGGCGGTCAACCGTTACGCCGGCAACCTGCGCAGCATGCTCAAGGCCATCGCCGATGAGGCGCTGCGCCTGCAGAAACAGTCCGATGACGTTGCTCGGTTATCGGTGATCATGGCCGGACGCGCCGAAACCCAGCGTCAGGACAACACCTTGCTGGCCACGGCGATCACCGAGATGTCGTCCAGTGCCCAGGAGGTTGCCTCCAACACCACCGAGTGTTCCGACACCGCGCAGCTGTCGCTGTCGACGGCGCGCCAGAGCCAGGGGCATGTTCAGCAGAACAGCCAGACGATCAATTCCTTGACCGGTGATATCGCCAGCGTGGCACAGGCGATCACCAGCCTGGGTCAGGACATAGAAAGTGTCAGTGGCGTGCTCGACGTGATCAAGTCGATTTCCGCGCAGACCAACCTGCTGGCACTCAATGCCGCGATCGAAGCCGCTCGCGCCGGTGAGCAGGGGCGAGGTTTTGCAGTGGTTGCCGACGAGGTGCGCACCCTGGCAGGACGGACCCAGGCTTCGGCCGACGAGATCCAGGAGATGATCGGCGAACTGCGCCAGGCGTCGGTGAAGGCGGTCAATACCATGGTCGCGGGCGAGGACCGCACGCGGACCGTGGCGCAGCAAGCTGACGTGTTGAGCGTGTCGCTGGGGAGCACGGTGGTCGGTTTCGACGACATCGTCCAGCGCACCCAGCAGATCGCTGTGGCCGCCCAGGAACAGAGCCATGTCACCCAGGAGATCAACGAACTGGCAGTGCGCATTCACGCAGCCAGCGAAGACGGCGCGCGCGATGCGTCGAGCCTGAGCGAGTTGAGCCAAGGCATGCAGGCCCTGTCGACCCGCCTGGCGGGGCTGAGCCGACAGGGGTGACCGGCGGCAATTCGGCGGGGCTCCCTTCGCGGGCAGAGCCCGCTCCCACAGGGGGGAGGCGTGTGGCGATGTTCTGTAGGAGCGGTCATTGGCCGCGAAAGGGCGCTGCAGTGTGCCTGGCAGACCGTGGTATGGCCTTCGCGGGCAGGGCCCGCTCCCACAGGGGTCGCAGGGACGTTACTCAGCCTTGGCGCGATACTGGCTTGGGCTGGTAGGCACAGAAGCCTGGGCGAGGCCCGATCTTCGGATGATTGCGGCAGGTGTCCGGACGCTTTTCATAGATGGTGCACAGGCGGCTTTTCTTGTCCAGGTACAGGCAATCGTTGTTGCTCATGCGCGTCAGGGTGAAAATGCCCGACTTCTGGTTGAAGCGCTCGACGATGCCTTCCTTCTGCAAACGCTTGGCAACGTTCTTGGGGGGGTCGCCTTTCTCGAACTCATCCACCACACCGATACGGATCAGGTCCTTGATCTTCACTTCCACCGGCAGCGTGCAGCAGGTCGAGATGCAGGCGCCGCACATCGGCGCGGAATATTTCTGCCAGGTGTCCAGGCGGTCCACTTCGGCGGCGGCAATCAAAGAGCTTTTCATCGTCAGGTCATCAGGTAACGTGGATCAGGGCGCGCGATCATACCGGCATTGGTGAAAAAGTGAACAACCATCTGCCTGAAACCCTGCTAATCGTGCAAAGTTACGAACCTGAGCTTTCAGCGTGTGTCGAAGCGTCTAGGCTCAGGTATTCCATCTAGAATCGTCAATTTCCCCGAGGACGCATTGCATGTCTCAGGAACCGCTTGTCCGTGACGCCGAGGTGGCCGATTTCCGCGCTGCTGTACTCGCCAAACTCACCTACGCGGTGGGCAAGGACCCCGATCACGCATTCGACCATGACTGGTTCGAGGCCATTGCCCTGGCGGCGCGCGACCACATGGTCGAGCACTGGATGGATCACACCCGGCAGATCTACCGCAAGGGTCAGAAACGGGTCTATTACCTTTCGCTGGAATTCCTCATCGGCCGGCTGCTCTACGACAGCCTGAGCAACCTCGGGCTGCTGGACATCGCCCGTGAAGCGTTGACCGACCTGGGCGTGGACCTGGAACGCATCCGTCTGCTCGAGCCCGATGCAGCGCTGGGCAATGGTGGCCTCGGCCGCCTGGCCGCCTGTTTCATGGAAAGCATGTCGACCCTGGGCGTCGCTGCCCACGGCTATGGCATCCGTTACGAACACGGCCTGTTCCGCCAGGCTATCGTCGACGGCTGGCAGCAGGAGCAGACGGAAAACTGGCTGAATTTCGGCAACCCCTGGGAGTTCGAGCGTCCTGAAGTGATCTACCCGATCAGCTTCGGTGGCCATGTGGAAACCGTCACCGACAGCGAAGGCCAGCAAAAGCAGGTGTGGTGGCCCAGCGAGACCGTCCGTGCGGTCGCCTACGACACGCCAGTGGTCGGCTGGCGTGGCTCCAGTGTCAACACGCTGCGCCTGTGGCGCGCGCGGGCACTGGAAGAGCTGCACCTGGAACGCTTCAACGCGGGCGACCACTTGGGCGCCGTGGCCGAAGTGGCACGCGCCGAAAGTATCTCGCGGGTCCTGTACCCCGCCGACAGCACCGAGGCGGGCCAGGAGTTGCGCCTGCGCCAGGAGTACTTCTTCGTTGCAGCCTCTCTGCAGGACCTGTTGCGTCGTCACCTCAATGGCAACGACAGCCTGCTCAACCTGTCCGACAAGGCCGCCATCCAGCTCAACGACACTCACCCCTCCATCGCCGTGGCGGAGCTGATGCGCCAGTTGGTGGACGAACATGGCCTGGCCTGGGACACGGCGTGGGAAATCACCGTCAACACCCTGGCCTACACCAACCACACACTGTTGCCCGAAGCGCTGGAAACCTGGCCGGTGGGCTTGATGGAACGCATGCTGCCGCGGCACATGCAGATCATCTACCTGATCAACGCCTATCACATCGATTCGCTGCGCGCCAAAGGCCAGGACGACGTCGATGTGCTGCGCGCGGTATCGCTGATCGAGGAAGACAACGGCCGTCGCGTGCGCATGGGCAACCTGGCGTTCCTCGGCTCGCACAGTGTCAACGGCGTGTCGGGCCTGCACACCCAGTTGATGCGCAGCACCGTGTTCTCCGAACTGCACAAGCTCTATCCCGACCGGATCAACAACAAGACCAACGGCATCACCTTCCGCCGCTGGCTGTACCAGTCCAACAGCGAGCTGACCGCCATGCTGGTCGACAAGCTCGGGCCGGAACTGCTCGACAATCCGGAAATGCTGCTGAAGAACCTCGAGCCTTTTGCCGACCAGCCCGAGTTCCGCAAGGCGTTCGCTGCGCAGCGATTGAACAGCAAAAAGGCGCTTGCGCGCATCATTCATGAGCGCGTGGGGGTGGCGGTCAATCCGGAGGCGATGTTCGACGTTCAGGTCAAGCGCATCCACGAGTACAAGCGGCAGTTGCTCAACCTGATGCACACCGTGGCACTCTACCAGGCCATTCGCGCCGAGCCGGAGACGAACTGGGTGCCGCGGGTGAAGATCTTCGCCGGCAAGGCCGCGGCCAGTTATCACCAGGCCAAGCTGATCATCAAACTGGCCAACGACATCGCCCGGGTGGTCAACAACGACCCGACCGTGCGGGGCCTGCTCAAGGTGGTGTTCCTGCCCAACTACAACGTCAGCCTGGCGGAAAGCATCATTCCGGCAGCGGATCTGTCCGAGCAGATTTCCACGGCCGGCTACGAAGCATCGGGCACCAGCAACATGAAGTTCGGCCTCAATGGCGCCTTGACCATTGGTACGTTGGACGGTGCCAACGTCGAGATGTGCGAATTCCTGGGCAAGGAAAACATGTTCATCTTCGGCATGACCGCCGCTCAGGTGGAAGAACGCAAGCATGCCGGGGGCTACAGCGCCCATGGCGACGTCGCGGCCTCCCATCGGTTGAACGATGTGCTGCAGGCCATCCGCGGCGGGGTGTTCTCGCCGGACGATCCATCGCGCTATGTCGGGTTGGTCGATTCGCTGACCAATTACGACCGCTTCCTGTTGTGCGCCGATTTCGACGCGTATTGGGATGCCCAGCGCAAGGTCGAGGACACTTGGCACGACGCCGACAAGTGGTGGCGCATGGCGGTATTGAACACGGCACGCATGGGCTGGTTCTCTTCCGACCGAACCATCCGCGAGTATGCGCAGGATATCTGGCAGGCGTTGGAGTAGGGCCAGGATCGGCGGCGCTCTTTTCGCGGCCGAAGACCGCTCCTACGGATGTCTGTAGGAGCGGTCATCGGCCGCGAAGAACGCACCGCGGTGTATCAAATACAGCGCACCAGCCTTTTCGCGGCCACAGACCGCTCCTACGGATTTTTGTGTTCATCCGGTAGGAGCGGTCATCGGCCGCGAAGGGCTCGCCGCATACTCGGCGGCGAACTATATTCCCTGATAGCGATCTGATGGCTGCCGCGGCGTGGCTAGCGCTCGCTAGGTTTGACCGCACCCGTGTAAACTGTGCGGGCTTTCCCCAACCCCTTTTCTACTCCGGAGTCGTCCATGTCCCGCGTTACCCTGAGTCGCTACTTGATCGAGCAGACCCGCAGCAACAACACGCCGGCCGATCTGCGCTTCCTGATCGAAGTGGTGGCGCGCGCGTGCAAAGAGATCAGCCATGCGGTGTCCAAGGGCGCCCTGGGTGGCGTGCTTGGCAGCATGGGCACCGAAAACGTCCAAGGTGAAGTGCAGAAGAAGCTGGACGTGCTGTCCAACGACATCCTGCTCGAAGCCAACGAATGGGGCGGTCACCTGGCCGGCATGGCGTCCGAAGAAATGGACAACGCCTACCAGATTCCCGGCCAGTACCCCAAGGGTGCCTACCTGCTGGTATTCGACCCCCTCGACGGCTCCTCCAACATCGACGTCAACGTGTCGGTCGGCACCATCTTCTCGGTCCTGCGCTGCCCTACCGAGCACCTGAGCCAGAACGACAGCCTCAAGGAACAAGCCTTCCTGCAGCCAGGCACCGAGCAGGTTGCTGCCGGTTACGCCATCTATGGCCCGCAGACCATGCTCATCCTGACCCTGGGCAACGGCGTCAAGGGTTTCACCCTGGATCGCGAAATGGGCAGCTTCGTGTTGACCCACGAGAACATGCAGATTCCGGAAACCACCGCCGAGTTCGCCATCAACATGTCCAACAAGCGTCACTGGGAAGCCCCGGTGACCAAGTATGTGGACGAGCTGCTGGCCGGTGAAGAAGGCCCGTTGAAGAAGAACTACAACATGCGCTGGATCGCCTCGATGGTCGCCGACGTGCACCGTATCCTGACCCGCGGCGGCTTGTTCATGTACCCACGCGACAGCCGCGAGCCAGAGAAGCCAGGCAAGCTGCGCCTGATGTACGAAGCCAACCCGATGTCGTTCCTGGTGGAGCAGGCCGGTGGTGCTTCGACCGATGGCCGCCAGCGCATCATGGACATCAAGCCCGAGGGCCTGCACCAGCGTGTTGCCGTGTTCCTGGGTTCCAAGCAGGAAGTCGAGCGCGTCACCGGTTACCACACCGAGTAAACGCCGCAAGACCGCATTGAAGCCGGGCGCTGGTGCAGGGGTTGGCGGATTCGTCTGTAGCAGCGGCGCGAGCCGCGTCGGCGGTGCATGCGGTGTGGATGAATCACCGCTGTGCCCCTGACGCGGCTTGCGCCGCTGCTACAGGGGCCGCGTTGAAGACAGGCACTGGTGCATGGGGTGCCTCTGGCCCACCGCGGTAGGCGCACCGTTGCCAATTGGAACCCGCGCCGTTTGCGCTCTTCTAAGCAGCACATCCCCTGTGTCTGCCTGCCGTTCAAGGAGAGCCCCCCATGTCGTTGCGCACGTTTGCCTTGCTGCCTTTGTGCCTGTCGCTGTTGATCGCCGGTTGCAGCAATGCCCCCGACGCCAGCATGGCGCCACGTACCGTCGACAGCGTAGACCTGAAGCGCTACCAAGGCACTTGGTACGAAGTGGCCAGGTTGCCCATGTTCTTCCAGCGCAACTGCGCCCAATCCGAAGCCCATTACACCCTGCAGGCCGACGGCAACATTGGCGTGCTCAACCGCTGCCGCACCGACAGTGGCAAGTGGCAGGAAGCCAACGGCACCGCTTCGCCGCAGGTCCCCGGCAAGACCGACAAGCTGTGGGTGGTGTTCGACAACTGGTTCTCCAGAATGGCCCCAGACCTGGCCAAGGGCGACTACTGGGTATTGGACGTGGACGACGGCTACCAGCACGCGCTGGTCGGCAGCCCGAACCGCAAGTACCTGTGGCTGCTGTCGCGCACGCCGCAGGTGTCCACGGCCGTGCGCGAGCGCATGCTGGCGAAAGCACGCCAGCAGGGCTATGACACCACGCGCCTGATCTGGCGCGCGGCGGATGCCGATATCGGCAAGTGATGGCGTAACCCCGCTCGCGCCCGGCCCGTGCAGAGTTGTCCTGCCCAGGCGCGAGTCGCGTTACAATGTCACTCGCTGTGCCCCACGAATCAATCCAAGGAATTCTTGTGCCGACTCCGCCCGTTGTCCCTGCGCTGGCTGCCCAGATGGGCGAAAGTCCGGCGCCCTTGTATGCCCGCGTCAAACAGATGATCGCGGTGCAGATCCTCAACGGTACCTGGCCACCGCACTACCGGGTGCCCTCGGAAAGCGAGCTGGTCAACCAGTTGGGCTTCAGCCGCATGACCATCAACCGCGCCTTGCGCGAGTTGACGGCCGAAGGCCTGTTGGTGCGCATGCAGGGCGTAGGGACGTTCGTGGCCGAGCCGAAAAGCCAGTCGGCGCTGTTCGAAGTGCACAACGTCGCCGACGAGATTGCCGCCCGCGGCCATCGTCACAGCAGCCGCCTGGTACTGCTGGAAGAAGAGGCGGCCGGCGCGGAACGTGCGCTGATCCTGAGCATGCGCGAAGGCCAACGCGTGTTTCATTCGATCATCGTCCACTACGAAAACGACATCCCGGTGCAGATCGAGGATCGCTACGTCAACGCCCAGATCGCCCCGCAATACCTGCAGCAGGACTTCGTCGAAGAGACGCCGTATGCCTACCTGACCCGTGTGGCACCGCTGACCGCCGGCGAGCACCTGGTGGAAGCCATGCTCGCCAACCCCAGCGAGTGCGAACTGCTGCAGATCGAGCGCGGCGAGCCCTGCCTGCTGATCCTGCGGCGCACCTGGTCGGGCAAGACGCCGGTCACGGCGGCGCGCTTGATCCACCCAGGTTCGCGTCATCGGCTGGAAGGACGCTTCACCAAATAGGCCTGCTGGCGACACAAATACGCCAATCTGCCACAGGTCGCGCAGAACAATGGCTCATCGCGCGGTCACAGCCATAGACCGCCGTGACCCATGGCCCATGTGGAGCAGGACCCGATGAAACTGAACAAGACCCTCCTGGCAACGACCCTTTCCCTGGGCTTGCTGGCCGCTGCCGGTAACAGCCAAGCCGCCGGGTGGTGCGAATCGGGCAAGCCGGTGAAATTCGCCGGCCTGAACTGGGAGAGCGGCATGCTGCTCACCGACCTGCTGCAGTTCGTGCTGGAACACGGCTACGACTGCAAGACCGACAGCCTGCCGGGCAACTCCATCACCATGGAAAGTGCGTTGGGCAGCAACGACATCCAGGTATTCGCCGAGGAATGGGTCGGTCGCAGCGAGGTCTGGAACAAGGCCGAGCAGGCGGGCAAGGTGGTGGGTGTAGGCGCGCCGATCACCGGCGCCGTGGAAGGTTGGTACGTGCCGCGCTATGTGGTCGAAGGCGACGCCAAGCGCGGCCTCGACGCCAAAGCGCCCGACCTCAAAGCCATCGCCGACCTGGGCAAATACGCCCAGGTGTTCAAGGATCAGGAAGAACCGAACAAGGGTCGTTTCTACAATTGCCCGGCCGGCTGGACCTGCGAGCTGGAAAACAGCGAAATGCTCAAAAGCTACGGCCTGCTGGACAGCTACACCAATTTCCGCCCAGGCACAGGGCCCGCCCTCGATGCGGCGGTACTGTCGAGCTACAAGCGTGGCGAACCGATCCTGTTCTATTACTGGTCACCGACCCCTCTGCTGGGCCAGGTCGACGTCGTCAAGCTGGCGGAAAAACCCGGTGTGGACAAGACCATCAGCATCAAGGTCGGCCTGTCCAAGGCCTTTCACGACGGTGCGCCGGAATTGCTCGGCGTGTTCGAAAAGGTCAACCTGCCCATCGACCTGCTCAACCAGAATCTGGCGCGCATGAGTCGCGAGCGTATCGAGTCGCCCAAGCTGGCGCGCCTGTTCCTCAAGGAGCACCCGGACGTCTGGAAACCATGGGTCAGCGAAGCGGCCGCCACCAAGATCGAAGCAGCGCTTTGACCTGGTCTTTGGTATCGACAAAGCCCCCAGCATCGAGAGCGCCCCATGTTTCCTGAAAGCTTCACTTTTTCCATCGCCAACTGGGTCAATGACGGCGTCGATGCGCTGGTGACCCGCTATGGCGATGTCTTCCGGCAGATATCCGACACCCTGCTGTGGGCCATCGTCAACCTGGAAAGCCTGCTGCGCATGACGCCCTGGTGGCTGATGCTGGCAATTGTCGGCGGCATCGCCTGGCATGCATCGCGCAAGTGGCTGACCACCGCGGTCATCGTCGGCCTGTTGTTTCTGGTCGGCGCGGTGGGGCTGTGGGACAAGCTCATGCAGACCCTGGCATTGATGCTGGTTGCCACGCTGATTTCCGTCGTGATCGCCATTCCCCTGGGCATCCTTGCCGCACGCAGCGACCGTCTGCGCGCGGTACTGATGCCGCTGCTCGACATCATGCAGACCATGCCCAGCTTCGTGTACCTGATCCCGGTACTGATGCTGTTTGGCCTGGGCAAGGTACCGGCCATCTTCGCCACCGTGATCTACGCGGCGCCGCCGCTGATACGCCTGACCGACCTGGGCATTCGCCAGGTCGATCGCGAGGTCATGGAAGCGATCAATGCCTTCGGTGCCAATCGCTGGCAGCAGCTGTTCGGTGTGCAATTGCCATTGGCCCTGCCAAGCATCATGGCCGGCATCAACCAGACCACCATGATGGCGCTGTCGATGGTGGTGATTGCCTCGATGATCGGTGCCCGTGGCCTGGGCGAAGACGTGCTGGTGGGTATCCAGACCTTGAACGTGGGCAAGGGGCTCGAGGCCGGGCTGGCAATCGTCATTCTGGCGGTCGTGATCGACCGCATCACCCAGGCCTATGGTCGTCCCCGTCACGAGGCAGGCCGATGAACGCGCCGAAGATCGAAGTGCGCAATGTCTACAAGGTGTTCGGCAAGCGCGAGAAAGAGGCACTGGCGCTGAGCCAGCAAGGGCAGAGCAAGGAGCAGGTGCTGGCCGCCACCGGTTGCGTGGTCGGGGTCGACGACCTGTCGTTGTCGATCGCCGCAGGCGAGGTGTTCGTCATCATGGGGTTGTCCGGTTCGGGCAAGTCCACCCTGGTGCGGCATTTCAACCGGCTGGTAGATCCTTCCAGTGGCCAGATACTGGTGGATGGCGAGGATATCCTGCGCTACGGCATGCCGGCGCTGCGCGAATTTCGCCGTCGCAAGATCAGCATGGTGTTCCAGAGCTTCGGCCTGTTGCCGCACAGAAGCGTGCTGGACAACGTCGCCTATGGCCTCAAGGTGCGGGGCGAGAGCAAGGCGCTGTGCGAAGAACGGGCGCAGCACTGGGTCGAAGCGGTGGGCCTCAATGGCTACGAACACGCCTACCCGCAGCAGCTTTCCGGCGGCATGCGCCAGCGTGTGGGCCTGGCGCGGGCACTGGCCGCCGACACCGACATCATTCTCATGGACGAGGCGTTCAGTGCCCTGGATCCCTTGATCCGCGCCGAAATGCAGGACCAGTTGCTGGAATTGCAGACCCGCCTGCACAAGACCATCGTGTTCATCACCCACGATCTGGACGAAGCGCTTCGCCTGGGCAACCGGATCGCCATTCTCAAGGACGGACGCCTGATCCAGGCCGGCACCGCCAGGGAAATCCTGCACAACCCGGCCGACGACTATGTGGACCGGTTCGTCCAGCGGCGCAGCGTCGCGATCTGAAGCCCCAAACGGCCTGTTATTCAGAAACGTCCGACAGACGTTTCTGAATAACAGGCCTTTCAGACTTTTCTGATTGTGGTCCCCCAATACCCTGCCTAGCGTGCAGGCATTCGCCTCGAACAAGGAATGCCTGCATGCCCGTCACCAAGCACTATCTCAGCCATGAAGCGATACACAAGGCGCTGCGCATTGCCGACCTGACCGACGCCTGCGAGCCGCCCCATGCCGTGCGCCTGCTGGTCAAGGATCTGCTTGCCGGCCTGGTGCGACAAGGCTGGCCCTTGGCCGAGGTGCACAAGGGGCCGCGGATCATCTCTGCCGTGGAAAACTTCCAGCTGTGCGGCGACGATCCCCAGGTGATGGATGAGGTAGGCAACCACAGCTGCTGGGTGGATGACGAACTGCTGCTGCGCACCCAGACCAGCAGCGCGATCATCACCGGCCTGCAAGCGGCGGCGGCGCGTCGGGCACCGGGCGAAACCATCATGCTCGCCGCACCGGGCATCACTTTCCGTCGCGATATCCGTGATCGCTGGCATTGCGCCGAGCCGCACCAGATGGACATCTGGGTACTGGGCGACGCCGAACTGGGCAATCGTCAGGATCTGCTGCGTCTGGTCGGTGATGTGCTGGACATCGCCGTGCCGGGGCGAATGTGGGGGCACAGCTGCGGAGCCTGCGGTTTTACCCGCGATGGCCTCAACGTCAGTCTGGTGACCCGCCAGGCACCGGTGGACATCCTCGCCTGCGGCTGCATCTGCCCGGCGTTCCTGCAGCGCCTGGAGGTCGATCCCCAGGCCCATGGTGGTCTGGTTCTGCGCCTGGGGCTGGACCGCCTGGCCATGCTGCGCAAGGGCGTTCCGGACATCCGCCTGCTGCGCGACGGCCATCCCCAGGTGCAGGCGCAGATGGGCGACCTCAAGGCCTGGCAGCCCCTGTACCGCCAGCCGGCGATCAGCCGTGACCTGTCGCTGGCGGTGGCGCCGGGGTTGGGCATCGAGGACATCACCGAGCAGGTCCTGCAGGTGGCCGGCTACCGCGCCAGCTGGATCGAGGAACTGCACATACGCGGCTGCTGGCCGTTCGAGGAATTGCCTGCGCTGACCATCAAGCGCCTGGGCATCGTTCGTGGCCAGCACAACCTGGTGCTGCAGGTGGTGCTGCGCGACCACGCCCAGTCCCTGACTGCGCAGCAGGCCGACGGCTTGTATCGCGACATCCGCACGGCTTTGCACCAGGGCGTGCCGGGTGGCGCCTATCTGGTAGGGGAGCGCTTGTGAAACCCTGCAGTGGAAACCCTGCAATGAATAGGGAGAATGCGCCGAGCGGTCATTCGGGTTTATGATGGCCAACGGCAGAGACCCAACATCCAACGGAGCGCACGATGCAAACCTTGTACCCGCAGATCAAACCCTACGCCAGGCATGATCTGGCCGTGGAAGAGCCGCACGTGCTGTATGTCGACGAAAGCGGCTCGCCCAAGGGCTTGCCGGTGCTGTTCATCCACGGCGGCCCGGGCTCCGGGTGCGACGCGCAGAGCCGTTGCTACTTCGATCCCAACGTCTATCGCATCGTGACCTTCGACCAGCGCGGCTGCGGCCGCTCCACGCCTCATGCCAGCATCGAGAACAACACCACCTGGCGGCTGGTGGCAGACATGGAGCGCATTCGCGAGCACCTTGGCATCGACAAGTGGGTGCTGTTCGGCGGTTCCTGGGGCTCCACGCTGGCCCTGGCCTATGCCCAGACCCACCCCGAGCGGGTCCACGGCTTGATCCTGCGCGGCATTTTCCTCTGCCGCCCGCAGGAAATCGAATGGTTCTACCAAGCCGGCGCCAGTCGCCTGTTCCCCGACTATTGGCAGGACTACATCGCGCCGATACCGCTGGATGAGCGCGGCAACCTGTTGCAGGCTTTCCACAAGCGTCTTACCGGCAACGACCAGATTGCCCAGATGCATGCGGCCAAGGCCTGGTCCACCTGGGAAGGGCGCACCGCGACCCTGCGGCCCAACCCGCTGGTGGTCGATCGTTTCTCCGAGCCGCAGCGTGCGCTGTCGATCGCGCGCATCGAAACCCATTACTTCGTCAACAATGCCTTCCTCGAACCCGACCAGCTGATCCGCGACATGCCGCGCATCGCCCACCTGCCGGCAGTCATCGTGCACGGCCGCTACGACGTGATCTGCCCGCTGGACAACGCCTGGGCGCTGCATCAGGCCTGGCCAAACAGCGAGCTGCAGGTCATTCGCGACGCGGGTCATGCCGCTTCGGAGCCGGGCATTACCGACGCCCTGGTGCGCGCCGCCGAGCAGATGGCGCGGCGTTTGCTGGACCTGCCCCTGGAAGAAGCGTGAAGGGGCTGCTGCAGCGGGTCAGCCAGGCCCGCGTCGAGGTGGCCGGGCAAACCATCGGGGCCATCGACCAGGGGCTGTTGGTGCTGGTAGCGGTCGAGCCGGACGACACCGCCGCCAGCGCCGACAAGCTCCTGCACAAGCTGCTCAACTATCGAGTGTTCAGCGACGAGCAAGGCAAGATGAACCTGTCGCTGAAAGATGTTGGCGGCGGCCTGTTGCTGGTGTCGCAATTCACCTTGGCGGCGGACACCCGCAGCGGCCTGCGCGCAGGCTTCTCCACTGCAGCCGTGCCGGCCTTGGCGCAGGCGCTTTTCGAGCACCTCGTGGACGCTGCAAAAAAAGCGCATCCACAGGTTCAGGTCGGGCAGTTCGGTGCCGATATGCAGGTAAGCCTGACCAACGATGGCCCCGTAACCTTTTTGTTACAAATTTAATGGCCTATTGCTGGCGAGTTTGCAGTCGTCGTCCGTTTCTCACAGCATAAATACTTGAGCTACCCTGATGCGTTGTGACGCGACGTACTAGATAATCGCGCGCCAGGGGGCCACATTTCGCTACCCGGTATGTCCAGTTTGAAGCGTGTCCGGCTCCGCTTGGGGAATCATTGTGCCCTTTTGGAGTCGGAACAGTGCTCGCCAACCCGGCGCAAGACTGCTGGCCGTTGGTTTTTCGATATGTTTTCGGCGAGGGTTGCTCGTGATTGTTAGTCCTTTAAATGCTTCAAGAACACCCCGCACTCGGTTGCGCAATGCGATGCTGGCCGGGTCTGCACTGTTCTGCCTGTTCAGCGCCAGCCAACTCTGGGCCTTCAGCCTGGATGATGTTGCCGGACGCGCCAAGGAGCTCGCCGGTCAGAAATTCGAAACTCCGCGCAGCAATCTGCCCAAAGAGTTTCGCGACATGAAGTTTGCGGACTACCAGAAGATCCGTTTCCGCAACGAAAACGCCGAATGGGCCGACGCCAAGACCCCGTTCAAGCTGTCCTTCTATCATCAGGGCATGCACTTCGACACCCCGGTGAAGATCAACGAAGTCACCGCTACCACCGTCAACGAAATCAAGTACGACCCAGCGCGTTTCGATTTCGGCGACCTGCAGTTCGATCCCAAATCCACCGATCAGTTAGGCTACGCCGGTTTCCGCGTCTTGTTCCCGATCAACAAGGCGGACAAGCAGGACGAAATCATGACCATGCTGGGCGCGAGCTACTTCCGCGTCATCGGCAAAAACCAGGTCTACGGTCTGTCGGCCCGCGGCCTGGCCTTGGATACGGCATTGCCGTCGGGCGAAGAGTTCCCGCGGTTTCGCGAGTTCTGGGTCGAACGGCCGAACGAAGGCGACAAGCAGCTGGTGATCTTCGCCCTGCTCGATTCGCCACGCTCAACCGGTGCCTACAAATTGACCTTGCGTCCGGGCAAGGACACGACCGTCGACGTCGAGTCGCGGGTGTTCCTGCGTGACCGTGTCAGCCGCCTGGGCATTGCGCCGCTGACCAGCATGTTCCTGTTTGGCTCGAACCAGCCGTCCCGTGTGCAGAACTACCGTCACGAGTTGCACGACTCCACCGGCCTGTCCATCCATGCCGGCAACGGCGAGTGGCTGTGGCGCCCGCTGAACAATCCCAAGCACCTGGCCGTGAGCAGCTTCACCGTCGAGAACCCGCGCGGTTTCGGTCTGCTGCAGCGTGGCCGCGAGTTCTCCCGTTACGAAGACCTCGATGACCGCTATGACAAGCGTCCGAGCGCCTGGATCGAGCCCAAGGGCGATTGGGGCAAGGGTACCGTCGACCTGGTTGAAATTCCGACCGCCGACGAAACCAATGACAACATCGTGGCCTTCTGGAACCCGGAAAAGATCCCGGAGCCCGGTCAGGCGCTGGAGCACAACTACCGCCTGCACTGGACCACGGACGAAGACGAGTTTCACTCGCCCGACGTTGCCTGGGTCAATCAGACCCTGCGTTCGACCGGCGACGTGAAGCAGTCCAACCTGATCCGTCAGGCCGATGGCAGCATTGCCTTCCTGATCGACTACGAAGGTCCGGTGCTGGCCGCTCTGGCTGAAGACACCGCCGTTCGCAGTCAGGTCAGCGTCGATGACAACGCCGAGCTGGTCGAGAACAACGTCCGCTACAACCCGCAGACCAAAGGCTGGCGCCTGACCCTGCGGGTCAAGGTGAAGGATCCGAACAAGGCCGTGGAAATGCGTGCAGCGCTGGTCAAGGATCTGCCGGTGGAGCCTGTCAAGGCAGCCGAGCCGGTCGAAGACAAGGCTGCGCCCAAGCATGACAAGGCACACGGCAAGGCCGACAAGGCTGCCGAGGTTGCACAGGCTCCGGCACCCGCCGCGCCTGAAACCGCTCCTGTCACACCGACCGAACCGGTCAAGACCGAGCAGGTCCTGACTGAAACCTGGAGCTACCAGTTGCCCGCCGATGACTAATTCTCCAGCTCGGCCAGAATCGCTTGGCGAATATCTGGCTCATTTGCCCCTGGGGGACGCACAGCGCGCAGAACTTGCCGACTGCACGTCCTTCACCGAACTGCACGAGCGCCTGTCCGGGCGCCCGTCGCACGATGCCGTGCTTGGCGCACAGAACTCGGTCGAGCAGCGCCTGCGGCTGGACTCGGCTGCCGAGCTGGAAGAGGCCGAGATGCTTGGCGTCGACGCCAGCGGTCGCCTGCAGCTCAAGGCCACGCCACCGATCAACCGCACGCTGGTGATTCCCGAGCCGTGGCGCACCAACGTGCTGGTGCGGGTATGGCGCAAGCTGACCGGCAAGGCCAGCAAGCCCGAGCCCACCAGCGACAAGCGGGTGCTGCCGAAGGCACGCTGGCGCTGGGTCGGTTCGATGCGTCGCTACATCCTGCTGGTGCTGATGCTGGGCCAGACCATCGTCGCCGGCTGGTACATGAAAGGCATCATGCCGTACCAGGGCTGGGGCATGGTCGACCTCGACGAAGTGGTTCGTCAGCCGATCATGCAGACCGCTACGCAGGTTTTGCCGTACTTCCTGCAGACCAGCATCCTGATCCTCTTCGGTATCCTGTTCTGCTGGGTATCGGCGGGTTTCTGGACGGCGTTGATGGGCTTCCTCGAACTGCTTACCGGTCGCGACAAGTACCGCATCTCCGGTGCCAGCGCGGGCAACGAGCCGATCGAGGCAGGCGCGCGTACCGCGCTGGTCATGCCGATCTGCAACGAAGATGTGACACGCGTCTTCGCCGGTTTGCGCGCCACGTTCGAGTCGGTCAAGGCGACTGGTGATCTGGATCGCTTCGACTTCTTCGTGCTCAGCGACACCAATGACCCCGACATCGCGGTTGCCGAGCAACAGGCGTGGTTGGAAGTGTGCCGCGAAGCTGGTGGTTTCGGGCATATCTTCTACCGTCGCCGCCGCCGTCGGGTCAAACGCAAGAGCGGCAACCTTGACGACTTCTGTCGTCGCTGGGGCAGCGAATACCGCTACATGGTGGTACTCGACGCCGACAGCGTAATGAGTGGCGAATGCCTGACCAGCCTGGTTCGCTTGATGGAAGCGACCCCGGATGCGGGCATCATTCAGACCGCGCCCAAGGCTTCGGGCATGGACACCCTGTACGCGCGCATGCAGCAGTTCGCTACCCGCGTGTACGGTCCGCTGTTCACCGCCGGCCTGCACTTCTGGCAGTTGGGCGAATCGCACTACTGGGGGCACAATGCGATCATTCGCATGAAGCCCTTCATCGAGCACTGCGCCCTGGCGCCGTTGCCGGGCAAGGGTGCGTTCGCCGGTGCGATTCTTTCCCACGACTTCGTCGAGGCGGCACTGATGCGTCGCGCCGGCTGGGGTGTATGGATTGCCTATGACCTGCCGGGCAGCTATGAAGAACTGCCGCCCAACCTGCTCGACGAGCTCAAGCGCGATCGCCGCTGGTGCCACGGCAACCTGATGAACTTCCGGCTGTTCCTGGTCAAGGGCATGCACCCGGTTCACCGGGCGGTATTCCTCACCGGCGTGATGTCGTACCTGTCGGCACCGTTGTGGTTCTTCTTCCTGGTGCTGTCCACCGCGCTGCTGGCGGTGAACACGCTGATGGAGCCGACCTACTTCCTGGCGCCGCGTCAGCTGTACCCGCTGTGGCCGCAATGGCACCCGGACAAGGCGGTGGCGCTTTTCTCCACCACCATCGTGCTGCTGTTCCTGCCCAAGCTGCTGAGCATCATCCTGATCTGGGCCAAGGGCGCGAAAGAATACGGCGGCCGTTTCAAGGTCACCTTGTCGATGCTGCTGGAAATGCTCTTCTCGATGCTGCTGGCGCCGGTGCGCATGCTGTTCCATACCCGTTTCGTGCTCGCCGCGTTCCTGGGTTGGGCCGCGACCTGGAACTCGCCGCAGCGTGACGACGACTCCACGCCCTGGAGCGAGGCAATCAAGCGTCATGGCTCGCAGACGCTGCTGGGCGCGGCTTGGGCTGCCCTGGTGATCTGGCTGAACCCCAGCTTCCTGTGGTGGCTGACTCCGATCGTGGGTTCGCTGATGCTGTCGATCCCGGTGTCGGTGATCTCCAGCCGGACCAATCTGGGCATGCAGGCACGCGATGAGAAGTTGTTCCTGATTCCCGAGGAGTACGACACGCCACAGGAGCTGCTGTCCACCGATCGCTATACCCAGGCAAACCGTGATAACGCGCTCAAGGATGGTTTCGTGCGCGCCGTTGTCGATCCGCGTCAGAATGCCTTGGCCTACGGCCTGGGCACGGCGCGGCACGGCAAGGCTGCGCCGATCGAAAGCATGCGCGCGCAGTGGGTGCATCAGGCACTGGAGGGTGGCCCGCAGAAGCTCGACAACAGCACTCGCATGTCGCTGCTCAGTGATCCGGTAGCGATCTCGCGTCTGCACGAGCATGTCTGGGCTGACCAGAACGTTGCGTGGCTGGAAGCGTGGCGTCAGTCCAAGCAGGCGGAGCGGCAATCGCCGGCTGTGCCAACGCTGGACACCGCTGCAGCGGCAGGCTTGCAGAACGCCTGACCGTGTTGGCCTCATTCGCGGGCAGAGCCCGCTCCCACAAGTAGCAAAAGCACTCCTGTGGGAGCGGGGCGGGCGGCTGAGCCCTCTGCCCGCGAATGCTGCACCTCGATATTCCTGCCATGCCCCCCAACAGCGCCATCTGGCACCCACAGGCATGCTGCAGTTCTTTGTAGGAGCGGTCAGCGGCCGCGAAGGCCGCACCACGGTTACTCCGCCATGCCCTCCAATAGTGCCACCTGGCACTCATTTCATCGCCAAACTTTGTTCAACCCCCTGTTTGAGTTAGGATCGCACCCCGAAATGGTGCGCTCAGGCTTGGTCGTGCCCGAAGTTGGCTAGGGGAATTGGTAATGAACAAGTATCTGTCGCGGCTGCTGCTCGGCGTCATGGCCATGGCGGTCGTGGGTTCGGCGCAAGCGGGCGCTATCGACGAAGCGGTCAAGCGCGGGACTTTGCGCGTGGGCATGGACCCGACCTACATGCCGTTCGAAATGACCAACAAGCGTGGCGAAATCATCGGTTTCGAAGTCGACCTGCTCAAGGCCATGGCCAAGTCCATGGGCGTCAAGCTGGAGCTGGTATCGACCAGCCTGGATGGCATCATTCCAGCGCTGATGACCGACAAGTTCGACATGATCGGCAGCGGCCTGACCCTGACCCAGGAGCGCAACCTGCGCATCAACTTCAGCGACCCGTTCATCGTCGTCGGCCAGACCCTGCTGATCCGCAAGGAATTGGCCGACAAGGTCAAGACCTACAAGGACCTGAACTCGCCGGACTACCGCATCACCTCCAAGGTCGGCACGACCGGCGAGTTCGTGGCGCGCAAGTTGATCGCCAAGGCGCAGTACCACGGCTACGACAACGAGCCTGAAGCGGTACTCGACGTGGTCAACGGCAAGGCGGATGCGTTCATCTACGATTCGCCCTACAACGTGGTGGCGGTGGACAAGGTCGGTAATGGCAAGCTGGTCTACCTCGACGAGCCTTTCACTTACGAGCCCTTGGCGTTCGGCTTGAAGAAGGGCGACTACGACAGCCTCAACTTCATCAACAACTTCCTGCGCCAGGCCCGTGAAGACGGCAGCTACGATCGTATCCACAAGAAGTGGTTCGTGAGCAAGAACTGGCTCGACGAAATGCAATGACTGCGCCTCTGGCCAGACTCTCCCTGACGCGCAGGCCTGCCCTGCGCGGCGGTCTTCTAGCGGATTGAACCCCCTGTGATCAAACACCACAAAGCTCAATGGCCCTGGCACGGGCTTACCGCGCTGGTGCTCATCGGCCTGGCTTTCAGCTTGTACGCTGCCACCTCGCGCATTTCCTATGAGTGGCATTGGAATCGAGTGCCGCAGTACTTCGTCTATCAGGCCGAGCTGCCGCAGCGCGCCGAGGGCTATGGCAGCGTCGAGCAGATCGTCCGGCAGGGCGGGCAGACACGGGTCACCCTGCGCGACGAAGACGGTGGCGAACAGGTGTTGCTGGCGGACAGTGGCAGTGTCGTGCTCGAAGAGGGCGATGACGTCTCCGAAGGCGACCAGATCGGCGTGACGCGCCACTGGACCGCCGGACCGATCGCCTGGGGGCTGTGGACCACGCTGTGGCTGTCGCTGGTGTCCGGCGTGGCCGGCCTGCTGCTGGGCCTGGTCACCGGGCTGTGCCGGTTGTCGAGCAACCCCACCTTGCGCCATCTGTCGACGGTGTATGTCGAGCTGGTGCGGGGTACGCCGCTGCTGGTGCAGATTTTCATCTTCTATTTCTTCATCGGTACCGTGCTCAACCTTTCGCGCGAATTCGCCGGGGTGGCGGCGCTGGCGCTGTTCACCGGTGCCTACGTGGCCGAGATCGTGCGCTCGGGCGTGCAGTCCATTGCCAAGGGGCAGGGCGAGGCCGCCCGCTCCCTGGGCCTGGATGCCGGACAGTCGATGCGTCACGTCATCCTGCCGCAGGCTTTCAAGCGTGTTCTGCCACCCCTGGCCGGGCAGTTCATCAGCCTGGTCAAGGACACGTCGCTGGTGTCGGTGATTGCCATTACCGAGCTGACCAAGAGCGGTCGCGAAGCCATCACCACGTCGTTCTCGACGTTCGAGATCTGGTTCTGCGTGGCAGCCCTGTACCTGGTCATCAATCTGCCGCTGTCGTATTTCGCCAGCCGGCTCGAGCGGAGGCTTGCGCAAAGTGATTGAAGTACGCGACCTGTTGAAGGTGTTCAATACCCGTGGCCAGGTGGTGCGCGCGGTCGATCAGGTGAGCACGCAGGTGGCCAGGGGCGAGGTGCTGGTGGTACTGGGCCCCTCGGGCTCGGGCAAGTCCACCTTCCTGCGTTGCCTCAATGGCCTTGAGGCATTCGATGAAGGCTCGGTAAGCATCGATGGCCTGCGCCTCGACGATCCCAAAACCAACATCAATGCCTACCGACGCGAAGTCGGCATGGTGTTCCAGCACTTCAACCTGTTTCCGCACATGACCGTGCTGGAAAACCTGTGCCTGGCGCAGAAAGTGGTGCGCAAGCGCGGCAGGGCCGAGCGAGAGGCCAAGGCACGCGCATTGCTGGCCAAGGTAGGCATCGGCGAGAAGGCCGATGCGTTTCCTTCGCGGCTGTCCGGTGGCCAGCAGCAGCGCGTGGCCATTGCCCGGGCGCTGTGCATGGACCCCAAGGTCATGCTGTTCGACGAGCCGACATCGGCGCTCGATCCGGAGATGGTCGGTGAGGTGCTGGAAGTGATGAAGACCCTCGCCGAAGAAGGCATGACCATGGTGTGCGTCACCCATGAAATGGGCTTCGCCCGTGAAGTGGCGGACCGTGTGCTGTTCTTCGACCATGGCCGTTTGCTGGAAGATGCGCCCCCGGCCGAGTTCTTCGACGCACCCAAGGACCCAAGGGCACAGGCGTTTTTGCGGCAGGTGTTGTAGCCCAGGTTCCTGCGCCGATCCGCAGACCGCTTTCGCGGGCAGAGCCCCGCTCCCACAAGATCGCTGCAGGCTCCTGTGGGAGCGGGTCTCTGCCCGCGAAGAGGCCCTCAGGCTCACCCAACCAGGGTCAGACCTTGAACTGACCCACCAGCCCCTGCAGATGTGTGCCCAGACGCGCCAACTCGATGCTCGACGCTGCCGTTTCCTCGCTCGCCGCCGATGTCTGCTCGGAAACGTCGCGCACGTTGAGCACGCTGCGGTTGATCTCTTCAGCCACCACACTCTGTTGCTCCGCCGCGGCGGCGATCTGCTGGTTCATCGCCTGGATCGTCGACACGGTACGGGTAATGTCGCTCAACGACTCACCGGCACGCCGGGCCAGTTGCACACTGCTGTCGGTCATCGCCCGGCTGCTGTCCAGTGCGCTGGAAACCTCATGGGTACCGGTCTGCAGCGAAGCGATCAATGACTGGATCTCTTCGGTCGATTGCTGAGTGCGTTGGGCCAGGCTGCGTACTTCATCGGCCACCACGGCAAAACCGCGACCTGCTTCGCCGGCACGGGCCGCCTCGATTGCCGCGTTCAGAGCCAACAGGTTGGTCTGCTGCGCCACCGACTTGATCACATCGAGCACGCCGCCGATCTTGCTGCTTTCCTGCTTCAACTGATTCATGGCCTCGCTGGAATGCAGCACCTCGGCTGCCAGTCTCTCGATCTGGCCCACGGCCTGGCTGACCACTCGATCACCTTCACGGGCCTGCTGATCGGCAGCCACGGCAGCTTCCGAGGCTTCCTCGGCGTTGCGCGCCACTTCCTGCACTGTCGCCGCCATTTCATTCATGGCCGTGGCCACCTGGTCGGTTTCGACTTTCTGCGCGTTGACCCCGGCGCTGGTCTGCTCGGTGACCGCGGAAAGCTCCTCTGCGGCACTGGCCAGCTGCGTGACGCCCTCGCTGATGCCACCCACCAGTTCCCGCAGGTTCAGGGTCATGCGCTGCAGGGCCAGTTGAACCTGGCCCAGTTCGTCACGTCGGGTGATGGCGGGCGACTGCCGGAGGTCGCCGGAAGCGACGCGCTCGACACTCGCCAGGGTCTGCCGCAACGGGCCGACGATCTGCGCGGTGATCGCCCATGCCGCAGCGATACCAAGCAGTGTGGCCAGGGCGGCTGCAGTGGCCAGCCACGCCTTGGCCTGGGCCGTGTCGGCATCGCGCTTGGCCGTCTGCGAGTCGCCCAGTCGGTCGCTGAGCTCGAGCAGGGTGGTGCCCAATGCCGTCATCTTGTCGATGCTCTGCAGCGTGGCCTGCTGGTTTTCGCTGAATTGCGCCACCGCCGCGCGATAGGCACGCAGGGAATCGCCGGCCTGCTGCAAGCGGCCGGTGAATTCGCCGGAAACGCTGGCCCCCGCAGCGGCGACCGAAGCGATGGCCTGGTCGATGGCCGCCAGCGCCGGCTGACGTGCTTCGTCCTTGGCGCTATAGGTGTAGCCACGCACTTGAAAGCGCGCCTGCTGGATCAGCCGGCTGGTTTCCACCAGGGTGCTGTAGGCCGTCAGCTCGCCCTGGCTCAGCAGCGCTGCCTGCGCCTGATTGACTTCGGCCACGGCGCGGTCGGCGGTGCTGCCCAGTTGGCTGCGGGCTGCCTCGCGACCCTGGATCGACGCCAGCGATGCGGTGAATTCCCGGCGATAGGCTTGGGTGGTGGCTATTTCCTGCTCGACGAGCGCGATGTCTTCGGGCTGCACCAGAGTGTGCTGGGCGGCCACAAGATCGGTATCGAGCTGGTCGAGAAGACGGGTGACATTGTCGGCACCGGAACTGCCTTTCTGCAGTTCGAACGACTGAGCGGCAATGCGCAGGTCACGCATGCGGTCGTCGAGTATGGAAATACTGGTGATCTTGTCGGCGCGCTCGATCAAGCGGGTCAGGCCAGACCAGCCCGTGGCGGCAATCAAAAGAGTAAGCAGTAGCACCACACCGAAACCAATCCCCAGTTTCAGGTTGACGCTCAGATTGCCCAGGTAGCGGGCAAAGGTGTTGGACATGATGAAGCTCCCTGACAGGCCGACAGCATGATTGTCGGCAGTTCAGGGGCATCGGCAGGTGTCGTCGAAACTCGATGGTGGCTAAGTGACGTGACCCACCGGGAATCGTCAAGCCTGGACGACGTTGGGTCAGAACAGCCGCGCCAGCAGCACCGCCACGGCGGTTTCGACCCGCAGGATACGTTCGCCCAGCTGCACTGGCTGCAAACCTGCAAGGCCCAGCAGGTCGACCTCGTAGGGAATCCAGCCACCTTCCGGGCCGATGGCCAGGGTCACTGGCTGCTGCGGATGGCGCGGGCAGGGCGGGTAGTCGCCCGGATGCCCGACCAGCCCCAGGGTGCCGGCGCTCAGAGCAGGCAGGCGATCCTCGACGAAGGGCTTGAAACGCTTTTCGATCAGCACTTCGGGGAGCTGGGTATCGCGTGCCTGTTCCAGGCCCAGGATGAGCTGCTCGCGAATGGCAGCCGGCTCGAGAAAAGGGGTTTGCCAGAAACTTTTCTCGACCCGATAGCTGTTCACCAGGACCACCTTGGCCACCCCCATGGTGGCAATGGTCTGGAACACTCGGCGAAGCATTTTCGGGCGGGGCAGCGCAAGCACCAGTGTCAGCGGCAGTTTCGCCGGTGGCGGTTGGTCGAGCACCACGGCAAGTTCGGCCTCGTGATCTTCCAACCTTGTGACCTGGGCACGCCCCATCAAGCCATCGACCTTGCCCACCCGCAGGCTGTCGCCCAGTTCGACACGGTGCACGGCCTGCATGTGGGTGAAGCGTCGATCACGCAGCACTACCTTGTCCGGCGCGGTGAAGTCGGCCGTTTCTAGCAGCAGCAGGTTCATGCCTGAGTCGCAGGCGGCTGGCCGTTGCGGTCATCGTCCTCGGTCGGTTCATCACCGCGCTTGCGGATCAGGGCACCGAACAGGATGCCGATCTCGAACAGCAACCACATCGGCACGGCCAGCAGTGTCTGCGAGAAAATGTCCGGTGGGGTCAGAATCATGCCGACCACGAAGCAGCCGATGATCACGTACGGGCGGATCTTGCGCAGGTATTTGACGTCGACGACGCCGATCCACACCAGCAGTACCACGGCCACCGGAATCTCGAACGCCACGCCGAAAGCGAAGAACAGCGTCATGACGAAATCGAGGTAACTGGCGATGTCGGTGGCCATGGTCACGCCCACCGGCGTGGCACTGGCGAAGAACTTGAAGACCAGTGGAAACACCAGAAAGTAGGCGAAGGCCATCCCCGCATAGAACAGGAAGATGCTCGACACCAGCAATGGTATGGCAATGCGTTTTTCGTGCTTGTACAGGCCCGGTGCGATGAAGCCCCAGACCTGGTGCAGGATGATCGGCACGGCCAGGAACAGCGAGACCATCATGGTCAGCTTGAAAGGCGTGAGAAACGGCGAGGCCACATCAGTGGCGATCATCGTGGCCCCTTCGGGCAGGTACTCGCGCAGCGGCGCCGACACCAGGGTGTAGATCTGTTGGGCGAAGGAAAACAGCCCGGCGAAGACCAGGAAAATCACGGCAACGCAACGCAGCAGGCGCGTGCGCAATTCGGTCAAGTGCGAGACCAGCGGCATGGGCTGGTCGTTTTCCGGAATTTCGCTCATGGGGCCCGCGGTGGCTGTGTAGGTTCATTGGAGGATACGGGTATCGCAACAGCCTGAGCGCTGCTCGTGTCACGGTCAACCACAGCCGGTGTCTGCGTGGCAGTGGGCACCGTGGTAGGAGTGACGTCGGTGCTCACCGCATCACGATCAAGCACCGGTTGCGCCTGGGCGCCGGGTGGAATCGGATCGGCCAGCGGTGCGGGCGGCTCGCTCGGACGCGCGGCGCGCTGCGGATCGAGGATCTTGCGCGCCTGCTCCTCGAGCGAAAGCACGTGCTCGTTGTGCAGTTGGCGACGGATTTCGTCGGCGCCTATCTCGCGTTCCACTTCGGTCTTGATCGCGTTGAAGCTGCGTTTCAGGCGCCCGATCCACAACCCTGCGGTGCGCGCGGCACCGGGCAGTCGCTCAGGGCCCAGCACCAACAGGGCGATGAGGCCCACGAGCATGAGTTCGCTGAAGCTGATACCGAACATTGATCAGTCTTTCCTGATGGGTTCTTCGACTTTCTGATGCTGGCCGTCGAGGGTATGCGGCGGAGTCAGCGGCGAGCTGGCCTGCGGGTGGACCGGCTGTGTCGGCTGCTCGGCACCCGGTTTGTCGTCGTCGTTCATGGCTTTGCGAAAGCCCTTGATCGATTCACCGACGTCGGTGCCCAGGTTCTTGAGTTTCTTGGTGCCGAAGACCAGTACCACGACAATCAGGATGACGATCCAGTGTTTCCAATCAAACAGACCCATGATTCAACTCCTCCAAAAAGACATTTCAGGCTGACGGCAGGCGGGCGGCTTTCTCATCGTGACCGGACAGGCCGAATCGGCGATCCAGTTCATCGAGTACAGCCTGTGGGTGTTGGCCGAGTTGTGCAAGCATGACCAGGCTATGGAACCACAGATCGGCGGTTTCGTAGATGACATCGCTGCAGTCGCCGCTGTGGGCGGCATCCTTGGCGGCAATGATGGTCTCGATCGATTCTTCGCCGAGCTTTTCCAGAATCTTGTTCAATCCCTTGGCGTACAGGCTGGCGACATACGAGCTGTCGGCGCTGGCGCCCTTGCGTTCTTCGAGCACCGCAGCGACGCGGTCCAGAGTGTCATTCATGGCCATGGCCTGCGGAATAGATGGCAGCGGGATCTTTCAGGACGGGGTCGACGACGGTCCATTGGCCGTTCTCGAAGACCCGATAGAAGCAGCTTTGGCGACCAGTGTGACAGGCGATGTCACCGACCTGCTCGACGCTGAGCACGACCACGTCGGCGTCGCAGTCCAGGCGCAGCTCGTGCAGTTTTTGCACGTGACCGGATTCCTCACCCTTGCGCCACAGCTTGCCACGCGAACGGGACCAGTAGATCGCCCGGTTTTCGGCAGCGGTCAATGCCAGTGCCTCGCGGTTCATCCAGGCCATCATGAGGATGCGCCCGGTGTGGTGATCCTGGGCAATCGCCGGCACCAGGCCGTCGCGGTCCCATTTGATCTCGTCCAGCCAGTCTTTCATGTGCGACTCCGACAACAGAGAGGGCTAGTGTGCCAGCCGATGGCGCGACTGGCTATCGGCGCACGACCAGGTACAAGCCCGATGCCAGCATCAACCAGGCGGGCCATGCCTGGACGCTGTCCAGGGCTATGCCGGAGACGGCGGTGACCGTTCCACCCACCAGCAAGGCGCCGCCGAGCAGCCGCAGGGCCCAGCGATCGTGGCGTTGCTCCCAGGGCGGCGGTGGATCCTTGCGATGGGGCTGAGACATTCGTTCGAGCAGATCGCGGGTCATGTTGGCTAGGTGAGGCAATTGCTCGACCTGCGATTGAACATTCTGAAACAAAGATTTCGGGCTGACCCGCTGGCGCATCCAGCGTTCCAGGAACGGCTGGGCGGTGCTCCACAGGTCGAGGTCCGGGTACAGCTGTCGACCCAGGCCTTCGATGTTGAGCAGGGTTTTCTGCAGCAGCACCAGTTGCGGCTGGACTTCCATGTTGAAGCGTCGTGCGGTCTGGAACAGGCGCATGAGCACCTGGCCGAAGGAGATGTCCTTCAGTGGCTTCTCGAAGATCGGCTCGCAGACGGTGCGGATCGCCGCTTCGAATTCGTTGAGCTTGGTCTCGGCCGGTACCCAGCCCGAATCGATGTGCAGCTGCGCCACGCGGCGGTAGTCGCGCTTGAAGAAGGCGAACAGGTTGCGCGCCAGGTAATCCTGATCTTCGGGGGTCAGGCTGCCGACGATGCCGCAGTCGATGGCGATGTAGCGCGGGCTCCACGGTGCCACGGTGCTGACGAAGATGTTGCCGGGGTGCATGTCGGCATGAAAGAAACTGTCGCGAAACACCTGGGTGAAGAAAATCTCGACGCCGCGCTCGGCCAGTAGCTTCATGTCGGTGCGCTGGTCGGCCAGGGCAGCCATGTCGGTGACCTGCACGCCGTAGATGCGCTCCATCACCAAGACCTTCGGCCGGCACCAGTCCCAGTAGACCTGAGGCACGTAGAGCAGGTCGGAGTCTTCGAAATTGCGCCGCAGCTGGCTGGAGTTGGCCGCTTCGCGCAACAGGTCGAGTTCGTCGTAGATGGTACGTTCGTAGTCGGCGACCACGTCGACCGGGTGCAGCAGGCGCGCGTCGGCGGACAGCCGCTCGGCCTGGCGGGCGAGCAGGAACAGCCAGGCCAGATCCTGGCTGATCACCGACTTGAGCCCCGGGCGAACGACCTTGACCACCACCTCTTCACCGGTCTTGAGCCGAGCGGCGTGAACCTGGGCCACCGAGGCCGACGCCAATGGCTCGACGTCGAAGCGACTGAACACGTCGGTGATCTTCGCACCCAGTTGCTGCTCGATGAGGGCCATGGCCTGCTTGGGGTCGAACGGCGGCACCCGGTCCTGCAGCAGCATCAGCTCATCGGCGATGTCTTCGGGCAGCAGGTCGCGGCGGGTGGAAAGGATCTGCCCGAACTTGATGAAGATTGGCCCCAGGTCCTGCAAGGCCAAGCGCAGGCGCGCGCCACGGTTGAGTTCCTGGCGGCTGCGCGGCAGCCAGCGCCAAGGCATGGCGAAACGGGTGATTTTCAGCCACCACGGCAGTGGTAGGGCGAACATCAGGTCATCGAGGCGGTAACGAATGATGACGCGCTGGATGCGCAACAGACGGCGGACGGCAAGCAGCTTCATGCGTTATCGCTGGAATTGTGGGATCGGGCGAGGCGCTCAATACGCGCCTCGAGGCGTTCGACGTCGACTTTCAAAGCATCCAGCTCACTGAAACGGGCCTGGGCTTCCTGCTCGCCCACCAATGTACGCGCTTCCTCGGCCAGGTATTCGCCCAGGTTCTGCGTCGCCGTGGCCAGGCTCTGACGGGTCCAGCTCGTGCGGCTGCGCAAATGCCCGGCCAACAGGGCGGTGGGCACCGGACCCAGCCAGCGTGAGACTTCGTATTCCCAGTCCAGTTCAAGGTCCTGCAGCACCTTGACCAGGTCCAGCAGCGCGGCGCTGTCGCCGTCCAGATCGACCTGCGGGCTGTGCAGCACCGCGGTCTTGTCCTTGCGCAGTGCCAGCTGCACCAGGCTGGCAGCCGGCGCGCGCAACGTGCAGTCGGGCGGCGTGGCCCACTGCTGGGCCAGCATCAGGCCATTGGCACTGGGCAGTATGTACAGGGTAAACGCGGGCTGGCGGCCCTGGATGGCAATCACCTTGCCGTGCAGGTGCGCCAGGCGCGGCAACGCCGTGGCGTCCAGGCGCAGCACACGGTTCAGACCGTGTTCGACACTGGCGATCAGGCCACCGAGCAGCATCAGGGCTTGATCCCGCGGTGCAGGGCAACGATGCCACTGGTCATGTTGTGGTACGTGACGCGGTCGAAACCGGCCTGCACCATCATGGCCTTGAGGGTTTCCTGATCGGGATGCATGCGGATCGATTCGGCCAGGTAACGGTAGCTTTCCGAATCGTTGGTGATCAGCTTGCCGGCCAGCGGCATGAACGCGAATGAATAGGCGTCGTAGACCTTGGACATCAGCTTGTTGGTAGGCTTGGAAAACTCCAGCACCAGCAGGCGCCCGCCTGGCTTGAGCACGCGCAGCATGGAAGCGATGGCCGCTTCCTTGTGGGTGACGTTGCGCAGGCCGAAGGCGATGGTCACGCAATCGAAGTGATTGTCGGGGAACGGCAGCTTTTCCGCATCGGCCTGGACGAATTCGATGTTGCCGGCCACGCCGCGGTCGAGCAGCCGGTCGCGACCGACCTTGAGCATCGAGGCGTTGATGTCGGCGAGCACCACCTGGCCGGTAGGCCCTACCAGGTCGGAGAACTTGCGTGCCAGATCGCCCGTGCCGCCGGCGATGTCGAGCACCCGGTTACCCACGCGCACGCCCGAGAGCTCGATGGTGAAGCGCTTCCACAGCCGATGCATGCCGCCGGACAGCACGTCGTTCATCAAGTCGTACTTGGCCGCTACCGAGTGGAACACCTCGGCGACCTTTTCGGCCTTCTGGCTTTCCGGTACGTGCTTGTAGCCGAAGTGAGTGGTGGGTTCGGCATCGCCGCCTTTGCGCTGATCATTCATATCGCTGTCACCAGGAAAAATTACGCACCATTCTAAGCCGCACAAGGGCGCTTTGTCTTGGCACGATGGATTGCCGGGGCAACCGGGTTAAACTGTGCGCCATTGAACCCTTACCTGTTGGAATCCCCGATGACCCAGATCAACGTCGAACGCAAACACAATCTGGGCCGCGACGCGGCGCGGCAGAAAGCTGAAGTGGTGGTCCAGAAGCTGATCGACCGCTATGACGTGCAGGCTACCTGGCAAGGTGACACGGTGGCGGTCAAGCGCAGCGGTGCACAGGGCACCGTGCAGATCGACGACGAAGCGATTCGAATCGATCTGAAGCTGGGCATGATGCTGGCGATGATGAGCGGCACCATCCAGAGCGAGATCGAAAAGGCCCTGGACAAGGCCCTGGCGGCTTAAAGCATCAACCTGACCACGGATTCGGCGGGGTCGCGGGATTTGCCGGCCGCGCGCAATTGTTCCAGGTAGTCGGCCCAGAGCTGCTCCTGGCGCAGCGCCAACTGGTACAGGTAGTCCCAGGTGAACAGGCCGCTGTCGTGGCCGTCGTCGAAGGTCAGTTTCAAGGCGTACTGGCCTGCAGCTTCGACCTTGGCCAGGCCAACCCCCAGTTTGCCGACCTGCAGGATCGGCTTGCCGTGGCCCTGGACCTCGGCGGACGGCGAGTGCACGCGCAGGAACTCGGCGGGCAGGTGGAACACCTCGTCGGGGCCATAGGTCAGGCTCAAAGTCTTGGAGGCCTTGTGCAGATTGATGGCGCTGGGGATTCTGGTCATGGTGGGTCTCGAAGTCGCGCGGTGTCTGTTTCGCGGCCACGGACCGCTCCTGCGAACCCGGCCTGTGGGAACGATCATTGACGTCGCCCGCGAGCCGCGTTCCGTAGGCGCGGTCAGCGGCCGCAAAGGCCGCACCGCGCATGACAGGCCGTCTTACAGAATGTAGCGCGACAGGTCTTCGTTCTGCGCCAGCTCACCCAGGTGGCTGTTCACGTACTCGGCATCGATCTGGATCGGCGCCTCGCTGTGCGCAGCGGCCATGTCGCCGGCGCTGAACGAGACTTCCTCCAGCAACCGCTCGAGCAACGTGTGCAGGCGGCGCGCACCGATGTTCTCGGTCTTCTCGTTGACCTGCCAGGCGATCTCGGCCAAACGCTTGATCCCTTCGGGCACGAACTCGATGTTCAAGCCTTCGGTCTTCAGCAACTCGCGATACTGCTCGGTCAGCGAGGCATGTGGCTCGCTGAGGATGCGCTCGAAGTCCTGCGGGCTCAACGCCTTGAGTTCGACGCGAATCGGCAGGCGACCCTGCAGTTCGGGAACCAGATCGCTCGGCTTGCTCAGGTGGAACGCACCCGAGGCAATGAACAGGATATGGTCGGTCTTGACCATGCCCAGCTTGGTGTTGACCGTGCAGCCTTCGATCAACGGCAGCAGGTCGCGTTGCACGCCTTCACGGGACACGTCGGCACCGCCCACATTGCCGCGCTTGGCCACCTTGTCGATTTCATCGATGAAGACGATACCGTGCTGCTCGACGGCTTCCAGTGCCTTGGCCTTGAGCTCTTCCTCGTTGACCAGGCGGCCGGCTTCTTCGTCGCGGACCATTTTCAGCGCGTCCTTGACCTTGAGCTTGCGGCTCTTCTTCTTGCCCTTGCCCATGTTGGCGAACAGGCTCTGCAGCTGGTTGGTCATTTCTTCCATGCCGGGAGGCGCGGAGATGTCCACGCCACCCATCTGCTCGGCCACCTCGATCTCGACTTCCTTGTCGTCCAGCTGGCCTTCGCGCAGGCGCTTGCGGAACAGCTGACGGGTGTTCGAATCGTTGCTCACCGGCTCTTCGTTGAAGCCTGCACGGGCGGCGGGCAACAGCGCATCGAGAATGCGCTCTTCGGCCGCATCCTCGGCGCGGTGGCGAACCTTGACCATTTCCTGCTCGCGCAGCAGCTTGATGGCCGCATCGGCCAGGTCGCGGATGATCGATTCGACATCGCGGCCTACATAGCCGACCTCGGTGAACTTGGTCGCTTCGACCTTGATGAACGGTGCATTGGCGAGCTTGGCCAGGCGCCGCGCGATTTCGGTCTTGCCGACGCCGGTAGGGCCGATCATCAGGATGTTCTTGGGCGTCACTTCGACGCGCAGTTCTTCGGGCAGCTGCATGCGCCGCCAGCGGTTGCGCAGGGCAATGGCGACAGCGCGCTTGGCATCGTCCTGGCCGATGATGTGGCGATTGAGTTCGTGGACGATTTCGCGGGGGGTCATGGACATGGTGTGTTCCGGACTCGGAGGTTCAGGCAGGGAAGGGGTGAAGGCTTGCGACGCATTGCGTGCAGGCCTGGCCCCACAACCGTCTGATCACTCGGCGAGATCCTGCTCCTCGATGGTCATGTTGTGATTGGTGAACACGCAGATGTCGCCAGCGATGCCCAGGGCGGTCTCGACGATTTCCCGTGCGCCCAGCTCGGTCTTCTTCAGCAGCGCACTGGCCGCGGCCTGCGCGAACGCGCCGCCGGAGCCCATGGCGATCAGGCCGTCTTCGGGTTCGACCACGTCACCGTTGCCGGTGATGATCAAGGAAGCGTCCTTGTTGGCCACCGCCAGCATCGCCTCGAGACGGCTGAGCGAGCGGTCGGTGCGCCATTCCTTGGCCAGTTCCACGGCGGCACGGACCAGATGGCCCTGATGTTTCTCCAACTGGCCTTCGAAACGCTCGAAGAGCGTGAAGGCGTCGGCGGTGGCACCGGCAAAGCCGGCGATGACCTGGCCGTGGTACAGGCGACGGACTTTCTTGGCGTTGCCTTTCATCACGGTATTGCCGAGAGAAACCTGGCCGTCGCCGCCCATGACGACTTTGCCATGACGGCGGACTGAAACGATGGTGGTCAAGGGGAGAGTCTCCACGCAGCGGGGCGAAAATGCCCTGATGGAAACGAATATGGGGGTGGGTGAGGAGATTTCAACCTTTTTCGGTTGTGCGTGGTGGTGGGACAGCTTGCGGGTATCGGGAGGTCCGTGTCACGGCTTTCGCGGCCGCTGACCGCTCCTACGGTCTGCAGGAGCGGTCAGCGGCCGCGAAGGGCGCGCCGCGGTTTACTGCCGGATCTGCCTTTGCTGCAACAGCAGGTTACTAAAGCCACTGCCGGCCAGCTGTTTCTGCGCCACGGTCAGCTGCTCGCGGTTGCTGAACGGACCCACCAGTACCCGGTACCAGGTGTCTTCCTTGACCGTCCCGGACTCCACGTTCACCGACTGCCCCAGCAGGATGATCTGCGCCCGCACCCGGTCGGCATCCGCCTGCTTGCGGAACGAACCGGCCTGCAGGTAGAACTGCGTGGTTGCGGCAGGCTTGATCACCGGCGGGGCCGGCGGCGGGGTCGCGCCACTGAGCGCGGCCTGAGCCCGGGCAGTGTCGATCTTGGCTGCCTCGGCCGGGGTTACCGGCGCCTGGGCCGGAATCGGTGGGGTTTTCTCGGGCACCGCTTCGGGTGGCACGATCACTTCGGATTCAGGCAGCAGCGTATAGAAGTCGTACTTGGGTTTGACCGGGGCCTGCGGGCTGGGCGGCGTCTTGTTCGCCTCGGCGATCTTTTCCGCTTTCAGTTGCTCGGCCTTGACCCGCTTGACGTCGCTGTTGCCCGGCTCGAGCTTCATCAGGAACACCACGAAGGCCCCCACGCTCAGGCCGATCGCCAGCCACAGCCAGCCTGGGATGGGCTTCTTCGCAGGTGCGGAATTGCGGCTGGCGCCGCGTTTGGGTGCGGGTTTTTTCTTGGCAGCCAACTTACATACGCTCCAGTGTTTCCAGGCCCAACAGAGCCAATCCTTGCTTGAGGGTGCGACCGGTCAGCGCCGCCAGGCGCAGGCGGCTGTGTTGCTGAGCGGGGTGTTCGGCCGCCAGAATCGGGCAGTTCTCGTAGAAGCTGGAGAACAGCCCGGCCACATCGTACAGGTAAGTGCACAGCACATGGGGCGTGCCTTTCTCGCCGACGTTGTTCAGTACTTCGGTGAACTGCGCCAGCTTGGCAGCCAGTTCCTTCTCGTGCTCGGCTTCCAGCACGATCTGCCCTTCGACGTCCGCGAAGTTCTTGCCCAGCTTGCGGAACACACCGGCCACGCGGGTATAGGCGTAGAGCAGGTAGGGCGCGGTGTTGCCTTCGAAATTGAGCATCAGGTCGAAGTTGAAGCTGTAGTCGCTGGTGCGGTGCTTGGACAGGTCGGCATATTTCACCGCCCCGATGCCCACGGCTCGGGCGATCACGCGCAGGTCGGCCTCGGCGGTCTCGGGGTTCTTTTCCTTGACCAGGGTGTAGGCGCGTTGCTCGGCTTCATCGAGCAGGTCGACCAGTTTCACGGTGCCACCGTCACGGGTCTTGAACGGACGTCCGTCGGCGCCGTTCATGGTGCCGAAACCCATGTGCTCCGGCTGCATGCCGTTGGTGATGAAACCGGCACGGCGCGCGACCTCGAACACCTGCTGAAAGTGCAGGGCCTGGCGCTGGTCGACGAAGTACAGCGCGCGGTCGGCCTTGAGCACGTTGCTGCGATAGCGCACCGCTGCCAGGTCGGTGGTGGCGTACAGATAACCGCCACCGGCCTTCTGCACGATCACCGGCAGGGGCGTGCCTTCGGCCGTCTTGAATTCTTCGAGGAACACGCACTGCGCGCCGTTGCTTTCCACCAGCAGACCCTTGGCGCGTAGGTCCGCGACCACGTTGGCGAGGTCGTCGTTGTAGGCGCTTTCGCCCATCACGTCGGCCGGCGTCAGTTTGACGTTCAGGCGCTCGTAGGTGCTTTGGCAGTGCGACAGGGAAATTTCGTTGAAGCGCTTCCACAAGGCCAGGCATTCGGCATCGCCGGCCTGCAATTTGACCACCAGGCCGCGGGCACGCTCGGCGAACTCTGCGGATTCATCGAAGCGCTGCTTGGCCGCGCGGTAGAAATTCTCGAGGTCGGAGAGCTCGTCGCTGGTGGCGGGCTTTTCCTGGAGATAGGCCAGCAACATGCCGAACTGCGTGCCCCAGTCGCCGACATGGTTCTGGCGGATCACGGTATCGCCAAGAAACTCCAGCACATTGGCCACGCCGTCGCCAATGATGGTCGAGCGCAGGTGGCCTACGTGCATTTCCTTGGCGAGGTTGGGTGCAGACAGATCGACCACCACACGCTGCGCGGGGCCGGCCTTGCGCACGCCGATGCGGGCATCGGCCAGGGCGGCGTCCAGGCGCGCGGCGAGGGCCGCACCGTTCTGGAAGAAATTGAGGAAGCCGGGGCCGGCGATTTCCACCTTGCTCACCTGCTCGTCGGTCGGCAGTGCGGCAATCAGCTTTTCTGCCAGGTCGCGCGGCTTCATGCCGGCAGGCTTGGCCAGCATCATGGCGATGTTGCTGGCGAAATCGCCGTTCTTCTTGTCGCGCGAGTTTTCCACCTGGATTGCCGGCGTCAGACCTTCTGGCAGCACACCTTCGGCGACAAGGTGGGTCAGGGCTTGTTGAATCAGCTGGCGAATGGTGTCTTTCATGGGGTTCTCGGTCGACCGCAGGTACGGCGGTGCTGGATGCGCGGGTGGAAAAACTGGGCATTATCCGGTTGTTGGCCGGGGTTGCCAACCCGCAAATCCCCCCTGCAAACCACCACCCCTGTAGCAGCGGCGCCAGCCGCGACGGCGGACGCCGCCGATCCCTGCCTCAGGTGCGCCTATCTCAATACAAATCCACCGGGTCCACATCCAGCGACCAACGCACCTGTCGCCCGCTCGGCAGTTGCTCCAGTTGCAGCATCCAGGCATTGAGCAGGCGGTGCAGCGGGGCGCGCAGCGTTGCCTGGACCAGCAACTGTGCGCGATAGCGTCCGGCGCGCCGTTCCATGGGTGCCGGGACCGGCCCCAGCAGCTCCAGGCCGCCCAGGGCCAGTTGCGCCACCAGCACTTCGGCTGCCGCACAGGCCTCATCCAGAAAGGCTTCGGCCTGGCCCGGCTTGTGCGCTTCGGCACGCAGCAGTGCCAGGTGCGCGAAGGGCGGCAGGCCTGCGCCTCGTCGCTCGGCCAGGGCCTGCTCGGCGAAAGCGAAGTAGCCCTGCTCGGTCAGTTGCACCAGCAGCGGGTGGTCGGCCAGGTGGGTCTGAATGATCACCTTGCCCGGTTCCTCCGCGCGACCGGCGCGGCCTGCCACCTGAACGATCAACTGTGCCATGCGCTCGCTGGCGCGGAAGTCGCCGGAGAACAGCCCGCCGTCGGCATCCAGAATCGACACCAGGGTGACCCGTGGAAAGTGATGCCCCTTGGCAAGCATCTGGGTGCCGACGAGGATGCACGGATGGCCTTTCTGGATGGTTGCGAACAGCTGGTTCATCGCGTCCTTGCGCGAGGTGCTGTCGCGGTCGACGCGCAGCACCGGGTAATCGGGAAAGAGGATCGCCAGGCGTTCCTCGGCGCGCTCGGTGCCTGCGCCGACCGGACGCAGGTCTACCGTGCCGCACTTGGGGCACTGGCGCGGCACGCGTTCGACATGCCCGCAATGATGGCAGCGCAACTCGCCCGAGCGTTGGTGGACCGTGGTACGGGCATCGCAGCGTGGGCACTCGGATAACCAGCCGCAGTCGTGGCACAGCAGGGTGGGCGCGAAGCCGCGGCGATTGAGAAACACCAGCACCTGTTGGCCATTGGCCAGGGTCTGGCCGATGGCCTGCTGCATCGGTCCGCTGATGCCGCTGTCCAGCGGCCGGCTCTTTACATCCAGGCGCATGAACTTGGGTTGCTGGGCGCCACCGGCGCGATGGTCGATGCGCAGCAGGCCGTAGCGGCCGGTATGGGCGTTGTGCAGGCTCTCCAGGGAAGGCGTGGCCGAGCCCAGCACAATGGGAATGTTCTCTTGGCTGGCGCGCACCAGCGCCAGGTCGCGTGCGTGGTAACGCAGGCCTTCCTGCTGTTTATAGGAGCCGTCATGTTCTTCGTCGATGATGATCAGCCCAGGGTTCTTCATCGGCGTGAACAGCGCCGAGCGGGTGCCGATGATGATGTCGGCCTCGCCATCGCGTGCCGCCAGCCAGGCGTCGAGGCGGTCGCGGTCATTGACCGCCGAGTGCACCAGCGCGATGCGTGCGTTGAAGCGCTGCTCGAAGCGCGCCAGGGTTTGCGGGCCGAGGTTGATTTCCGGGATCAGCACCAACGCCTGTTTGCCGGCTTCCAGGCATTCGTGGATCAGTTGCAGGTACACCTCGGTCTTGCCGCTGCCGGTCACGCCCGCCAGGAGAAACGCATGGAAGCCGCCGAGGCTGGCGCGAATCGCCTCGAAAGCCGCGCGTTGCTCTTCGTTGAGCGGCAGTTCCGGTTGCGCCAGCCAGTGTTCGGCCCGCGGCCCGGGGCCGTGGCGGCGAACTTCCACGCTGACCAGTTGCTTGGCCAGCAGCAGGTCGAGGCTGTCCTTGTTCAGTTGCAGCTTGCTCAACAGCTGATGGGCGACGCCATGGGGGTGCTGGGCCAGGGTCTTGAGGGCATCGCGCTGCTTGGGTGCGCGGGCGATGCGCGGGTCGTCCAGGCGTGCATCGGCGGCGGCGTGCCAGAAGCGCTCCTGGCGCGCTTCGGCCGGTTCGCCCTGACGCAGCAGCACCGGCAACGCCCAGCTGAGGGTGTCCCCCAGGCCGTGCTGGTAGTACTGCGAAGTCCACAGGCACAACTTGAACAGCGCAGGTGGCAGGGGGCTTACCGCATCGAGCAGGGCAATGGCGGGCCTGAGCTTGTCGGCCGGTACGTTGCTGTGGCTGACCACTTCGATCAGGATGCCGATCATTTCCCGCCGCCCGAATGGTACCCGCAGGCGCATGCCGGGCATGAACACGGTGTGCGCAGTGTTGGCGGGCGCCTTGTAGTCGAACAGGCGTCGCAGCGGCGAGGGCAGGGCGAGGCGCAGGATGACGTCGGGCACGCGGGAGTTCTCTTGAGTGGGAGCAACTGCAGTCGCAGGAGCGGTCATCGGCCGCGAGGGCTGCGCCGCGGTGTTACCGAAATGACGCGGTACGCCATTCGCGGCCGGAGACCGCTCCTACGTGATTTACGGGTCGCGGCTGGTTGCCGCTCGCACGGGGTTCGAGGTGCGCAGACTAGCAGACGACGGCCGGTGCGAGCGACACCTTGCGTGTTCGCCCTGTTCTGTTAATATACGCGGCCTAATTACGTGCGGTACTCGACAATGGTGTCGGGTGGCGGCACGCAGCCTGAGGAAGTCACCATGAAAGCCGATATCCATCCAGTATACGAAGCCATCGACGCTACCTGCAGCTGCGGTAACGTCATCAAGACCCGTTCGACTCTGGCCAAGCCACTGAGCCTCGACGTCTGCTCCGAATGCCACCCGTTCTACACTGGCAAGCAGAAGACCCTGGACGTTGGCGGTCGTGTTGACCGTTTCAAGCAGCGTTTCGGCGGCTTCGGCGCCAAGAAAGCTTGATTGGTTTGCTCTCGCTGTTGAAGAAGGCGCCCCTTGCGGGCGCCTTTTTTGTGGGCGTTTTCTGGCTTGGCGCCGCTCAGGCCGAGGCCTTCTGCCCGGCTCCGAGCGGGCTGGGCACCGCCCAGGTCCGCCAGGTCATCGACGGCGATACCCTGCGCCTGCAGGATGGCCGCAGCGTCCGCCTGATCGGTATCAATGCGCCTGAGATCGGTCGCCAGGGGCGCGGCGACGAGCCCTACGCCGTGGCCGCGCGGCGCCGGTTGCAGGCGCTGGTCGATGACAGCGACGGCCTGGTCGGCCTGCAGTTGGGCCGCGAGAGCCAGGATCGCTACCAGCGCACCCTGGCCCATGTCTATGGCCGCGGTGGGCTGAACTTCGAGGCGCAATTGCTGGCCGAAGGACTGGCCCTGCAGGTCGCGGTGGCGCCCAATGTCGAGCAGGTGGCCTGCCAGCAGCAGGCCGAGCACGCCGCACGAATGGCCGGGCTGGGGCTGTGGCGTCAATCGCCGGCCATCGCCGCCGCGCAGGTGGAGCGTGCCGGCTTCGCCCTGCTCGGCGGGCGGGTCAGCAAGGTCGAACGCAACCGCGCCGGGGCCTGGATCGAACTGGACGACTCGGTGGTCCTGCACGTCGCGCCCAAGGTGTTCGCGCTGTTCCCCGAAGGCTGGCTCGATGCCCTGAAAGGCCAAAAGGTCGAGGCCCGCGGCTGGGTGCTGGATCGCAATCGGCGCGGCAATCGGGCTGCCGGGCAGTTGCGCTGGATGTTGCCGGTGAGCACCCCGCAGATGGTGCAGATACAGCCGTGAACCGGCCAGAGGCGCCTGTGCATGGGCTGCCTCGCAGGCCCTCGACGGCCCTGTCGGTACCCGCCGAAAGTCGTAGGCCAGGGGCCTTGACGCATGTGACCGGGTAGTCTTGTCGGGTGTAGGCATCTTGCGTATCCTCGCGGGTCTCGTCAGACCAACGTAAAAGCGGAACGCCCCCAATGTCAGATTTGAAAACTGCCGCTCTCGAGTACCATGCCCATCCACGCCCAGGCAAACTGAGCGTCGAACTCACCAAGCCCACTGCAACCGCCCGCGACCTGTCGCTGGCCTACAGCCCCGGTGTAGCCGAGCCCGTTCGCGAAATCGGTCGCGATCCCGAGCTGGCCTACAAGTACACCGGCAAGGGTAACCTGGTAGCGGTCATCTCCGACGGCACCGCCATTTTGGGCCTGGGCAACCTCGGCCCGCTGGCTTCCAAGCCGGTCATGGAAGGCAAGGGCGTTCTGTTCAAGCGTTTCGCCGGCATCGACGTCTTCGACATCGAAGTCGACTCGGAAAGCCCGCAGGCCTTCATCGACACGGTCAAGCGTATCTCGATCACCTTCGGTGGCATCAACCTGGAAGACATCAAGGCGCCCGAGTGCTTTGAAATCGAACGCGCGCTGATCGAGCAGTGCGACATTCCGGTATTCCACGATGACCAGCACGGTACCGCGATCGTCACCGCAGCCGGCATGATCAACGCCTTGGAAATCGCCGGCAAGACTCTGGAAGACGCCAAGATCGTCTGCCTGGGCGCTGGCGCCGCCGCTATCTCGTGCATGAAGCTGCTGGTCAGCATGGGCGCTCGCATCGAGAACATCTTCATGATCGACCGCACGGGCGTGATCCACGCCGGCCGCGACGACCTGAACCAGTACAAGGCGGTCTTCGCCCACACCACCGAGAAGCGCACCCTGGCCGATGCCCTGCAGGGCGCCGATGTGTTCGTCGGTCTGTCGGGCCCCAACCTGCTGAGCGCCGAAGGCCTGAAGTCGATGGCCGCCAATCCGATCGTGTTCGCCTGCTCCAACCCCGATCCGGAGATCTCCCCGGAACTGGCGCACGCCACCCGCGACGACGTGATCATGGCCACCGGTCGTTCCGACTACCCGAACCAGGTCAACAACGTGCTGGGCTTCCCGTTCATCTTCCGTGGTGCCCTGGACGTTCGCGCCAAGCGCATCAACGAAGAAATGAAGATCGCCGCCGCCAACGCCCTGCGTGAACTGGCCAAGCTGCCCGTGCCCCAGGAAGTCTGCGACGCCTACGGCGGTATTTCGCTGGAATTCGGTCGCGAGTACATCATTCCCAAGCCGATGGACCCACGGCTGATCACCCTGATCTCCGACGCCGTGGCCAAGGCTGCGATCGAGACCGGTGTGGCCACCCTGCCGTACCCCAAGCATTACCCGCTGCAGAGCGTGGATGACGTGTTCAACGGCTAAGCCTTTGGACGCGCCATGAAAAAAGCCCCGGCTCGCGAGAGTCGGGGCTTTTTTTGTGGTGGCGGTGCTGGCGCTTTCGCGGCCACTGACCGCTCCTACAGGTGTGCACGATCTGGCGCTTTCGCGGCCACTGGCCGCTCCTACGGATGTCCACAAACCGTGTAGGAGCGGCCAGTGGCCGCGAAGGGCTCGACGCGGTCTGGTATCAGAACAGGTCGATCGGCGCCGATTCGTCTGCCGGGAGCGGGCTGCCCGGTGCGCTGCCGCCACCGAACTCGCTGTTGGAAGGCGGTGTGTCTTCGCTCTTGAACAGCTCGAAGTAGGCGCCCGGCGTGCCCGGTGCGGCCGCGCGGCCGCTGATCGGGTCTACCCGCAGGCTGAGGATGCCGTCGGGCTCGGGCTGCACATGAGCCGGCTTGTCCTTGAGCGCGGCGGCCATGTAGGTCATCCAGATCGGCAGTGAAACGGTGCCGCCAAACTCGTGCCGGCCCAGGGTTTCAGGCTGGTCGAAGCCCGACCAGACAGTGGTCATGTAGTCGGCGTTGTAGCCCGAGAACCAGGCATCCTTCGAGTCGTTGGTAGTGCCCGTCTTGCCGGCCAGGTCGGTGCGACCCAGGGCCATGGCGCGGCGCCCGGTGCCCTTCTTGATGACGTCCTCGAGCATGCTGGTGAGGATGAACGCGGTGCGCCCGTCGATGATCCGCTCGGCAATCACCGGGGCCGGGGCGGCGCCTGGCGTCAAGGTGGCGTCCACCGCGATGGGGGCCGATACCGTGGTCGCGCTGGCCGGTGCCGCCTGGGGCGTGGCGGCGGCGATGTCGTCGGCCGGTACCGTCGGCGGATTGGCGCGGAACAGGGTCTCGCCGTTGCGGCTGTCGATACGTTCGATCAAGTACGGCGAAACCTTGTAGCCGCCATTGGCGAACACGCTCCAGCCCGTGGCAATTTCCATTGGTGTCAGGGTGGCGGTGCCCAGTGCCAGCGACAGGTTGCGGGGCAGGTCCTGCTTGTTGAAGCCGAACTTGCTGATGTAGTCGATGGTGCTGTCTACACCCAGGCTCTGCAGCACGCGGATCGAGACCAGGTTGCGCGACTTGTACAGCGCTTCACGCAGCCGGATCGGGCCCAGAAAGGTATTGGTGTCGTTCTTGGGGCGCCAGACCTTGTCCACCGACTCGTCGACGAACACGATGGGGGCGTCGTTGACCAGGCTGGCGGGCGTGTAGCCCTTGTCCAGTGCCGCGCTATAGATGAACGGCTTGAAGCTGGAGCCCGGCTGCCGCTTGGCCTGCATCGCACGATTGTAGTTGCTCTGTTCGAACGAGAAACCACCGACCAAGGCACGGATGGCGCCGGTGCGCGGGTCCAGCGACACCAGCGCGCTCTGCACCGTCGGTACCTGGCTGAACTTCAAGGTGTCATCGTCTTGACGCTGCACGCGGATCAGATCGCCTACCTGCGCAACGTCCGACGGCTGCGCAGGCGTGCGCCCGACACTGTTGGTGTTCATGAAGGGGCGCGCCCATTTCATGCTGTCCCAGGCAATCGACTCCTGCTTGTCGTCGCGGGTGAGCACGACGATGCCCGTCTTGTCGACCTTGGTGACGATGGCAGGCTCCAGGCCGTTCAGCGGACGCTGGCGAGTCAGTTCCTGGGCCCACTCGCGCGGCGTCTTGCCGGGCAGGCGAGCTTCCGGACCGCGATAGCCATGGCGTTGATCGTAGGCGATCAGCCCGGAGCTGATGGCGTGGTTGGCGTCTTCCTGCAGATTGCTCGGCACCGTGGTGGTGACGTTGAAGCCCTGTGTATAGGCCTCGCTGCCGTAGCGCCCGACCATTTCGGCACGGGCCATTTCGGCGATCCACGGCGCGCTGACTTCCGGCGTGGGCACGTGATAGCTGGCGTTGAGCGGCTCGCCGACGGCAGCGTTGTAGCTGGCTTCGTCGATCTTGCCCAGGCGGAACATGCGCCCCAGGATCCAGTCGCGACGCTCCTTGCTGCGTACCGGGTTGGCCAGCGGGTTGAAGCGGGAAGGCGCCTTGGGCAGGCCGGCGATCATCGCCATCTGCGCCAGGCTTACGTCGCGGATCGACTTGCCGTAATACACCTGTGCGGCGGCTTCGATCCCGTAGGCCCGGTTGCCCAGGTAGATCTTGTTCACGTACAGCTCGAGAATCTCATCCTTGGTAAGTTGGCGCTCGATTTGCAAGGCAAGGAGGATTTCAGTGATTTTGCGTGAAAAACTGCGTTCGGACGTCAAGAAATAGTTCTTGGCGACCTGCATGGTGATGGTACTGCCGCCGGTCTGGATATGACCGCTGCGCACCAGCTGCGAGGCGGCGCGCATGAGGCTGCTGGGGTCGACGCCGTAATGGTTTTCGAAATTGTCGTCTTCTGCGGACAACAGGGCTTGGATGAAATGTGGCGGAATCTCGGCGAACTTGATCGGCGAGCGGCGCATCTCGCCGAACTCGGCGATCAGTTTTCCGTCGCTGCTGAAGACCCGCAGGGGGATCTGCAGCTCGACGCTGCGCAGGGCGTCGACAGACGGCAAGCTGGGGCTGAGATACAGAAATGCCCCGCTGAGTACGAGCAACAGCCCGCAGACGACGGCGAGGAAAGACCACCAGAAAAACTTCAGCAGGCGTATCAAGGCTTTTGGATTTCCAGATAAAAGAATGGGTTAAGCGCAGCACGCGGTACGTGGAAAAAACGCTGGGCATTATAAGCATTTTTCGACCCGGAGCGTCATTTGCGCTTCTGTCAAGACTGCTATTAAATGCCTCGTACGACAAAGGGTCCGTAAGTCGCGGATAGTAATAGGGAATCGGTTGTGCGTGGACTCTTCAGCAAGAAAGCACATTCGCTATTGGGCATCGACATCAGCTCCACGTCGGTCAAATTGCTCGAGCTGAGCCGCACGGGCAACCGTTTCCGGGTCGAGTCGTATGCCGTGGAACCGTTGCCGGCCAATGCCGTGGTCGAGAAGAACATTGCCGAACTCGAAGGCGTCGGGCATGCCCTGAGCCGCGTGCTGGTCAAGGCGCGCACCGGTACCCGCATCGTCGCGGTGGCCGTGGCCGGTTCGGCGGTGATCACCAAGACCATCGAGATGGACGCCGGCCTGTCGGACGACGAGCTGGAAACCCAGCTCAAGGTCGAGGCCGACCAGTACATTCCCTACCCCCTCGAAGAAGTCGCCATCGACTTCGAAGTGCAGGGCTATTCGGCGCGCAACCCCGAGCGGGTCGAGGTATTGCTGGCTGCCTGCCGCAAGGAAAACGTCGAGGTCCGCGAGGCTGCCCTGGCCCTGGCCGGGCTGAGCGCCAAGGTGGTGGATGTCGAGGCGTATGCGCTGGAGCGTGCCTTTGGCCTGCTCACCGCGCAGCTGGCCGGTGGCAACCAGGCCCTGACCGTGGCCGTGGTGGACATCGGCGCGACCATGACCACCCTCAGCGTGCTGCACAACGGCCGCATCATCTATACCCGCGAGCAGTTGTTCGGTGGGCGCCAGCTGACCGAGGAAATCCAGCGCCGCTACGGCCTTTCCAACGAGGAAGCCGGCCTGGCCAAGAAGCAGGGCGGGCTGCCCGACGACTATGTGGCCGAAGTGCTGCAACCGTTCAAGGATGCCGTGGTACAGCAGGTGTCGCGCTCGCTGCAGTTCTTCTTTGCCGCCGGCCAGTTCAACGATGTCGACTACATCATGCTCGCCGGTGGCACTGCTTCGATTTCCGGCCTGGATCGACTGATCCAGCAACGCCTGGGCACCCCGACCCTGGTGGCCAACCCGTTCGCCGACATGGCCCTGAGCAGCAAGGTCAATGCCGGTGCGCTGGCCAGCGATGCACCGGCCTTGATGATCGCCTGTGGCCTGGCGCTGAGGAGCTTCGACTAGATGGCAAGGATCAACCTGCTGCCGTGGCGCGAGCAGCTGCGAGAAGAGCGCAAGCGACAATTCCTGATTGCCATGGCCGGCGTGCTGGTCGGCGCCATCGCGGTCATTTTTCTGGCGGACCGATTCATCGGCAATGCCATCGACACCCAGACGGCGCGTAATGCCCACCTGCAGTCCGAGATCGTCCTGCTCGATCAGCGCATCAAGTCGATCAGTGAGCTCAAGGCGCGGCGCAAGCAATTGCTCGAGCGCATGAAAACCATCCAGGACCTGCAGGGCAACCGCCCGATCATCGGGCGCATCTTCGACCAGATGGCGCGCACGCTGCCCGACGGCGTGTACTTCACCGACGTGAAAATGACCGACAAGAGCATTGCCATTGCCGGCGCCGCCGAGACCAACAACCGCGTGTCCGACCTGTTGCGCAACCTCGACGCTTCGCCCTGGCTGGAAGCGCCCGCCCTCAACGAAGTCAAGGCCAACACCAGTGCCGACGTCAACGGCGCCAACAGTTTCCAGCTGACCGTGCGCCAGACCGCTCCGGTCCAGGCCGAAGGGGACGACAAATGAACCCTTCGAGCTGGATGGACAGCCTGCGCAAGGTCGAGCTCAGCGAGCTTGACCTGAACAACATCGGTTCGTGGCCGACTGCGGTCAAGGTGATTGCCGGCGTGTTGCTGATGGCGCTCATTCTCGGCCTGGGCTACAACTTCCACATCTCGGACCTCGAAGCGCAATTGCAGCAGCAGGCCGATCAGGAAACTGCGCTCAAGGAGCAGTTCTCCACCAAGGCCTTCCAGGCGGCGAACCTGGAAACCTACACCGAGCAGATGCAGGAAATGGAAACGTCGTTCGGCGCGATGCTGCGCCAGTTGCCCAGCGACACCGAAGTGCCGGGCCTGCTCGAGGACATCACGCGCACCGGTCTGGGTTCGGGGTTGGAGTTCGAAGAAATAAAATTGTTGCCTGAGGTGACCCAGCAGTTTTATATCGAGCTGCCGATACAGATCAGCGTGACCGGCACCTACCACGACCTGGCCACCTTCGTCAGTGGCGTGGCCAGCCTGCCACGGATCGTCACCCTGCACGATTTCGAAGTGAAACCCGTGGATCCGAAGGCCAGCAACAGCCAGCTGCGCATGAGTATCCTGGCCAAGACCTACCGCTACAACGATCAAGGCCTGCCTGGCGCGGACGCGGCACCGACACAGGGGCAAGCGAAATGAAAGCAGTATTCGTTGCAGGCCTGGCCGCGTGCATGCTGGTGCTGGCAGGTTGCGGTGGCAACGGCGATTTCGCCGACCTCGACGCATTCATGGCCGAGGTCAAGGCCAGGCCCAAGGGCAAGATCGAACCGATACCGCGCTTTGCGCCCTATCAGGCGTTCAGTTACGAGGCTGCGTCGTTGCGCAGTCCGTTCCAGCCACCGATCAAGATCGAACTGGTGAACAGGCAGAAGGGCTCCCGGCTCATCAAGCCCGACACGACGCGGGTCAAGCAATTCCTGGAGGGTTTCAACATCGAGGATTTCGAAATGGTCGGCACCCTGGGCAATGCCGGTGGGCGCTTTGCCCTGATGCGCGGCGCCGGTGGCGTGCACCGCCTGAAGGTAGGCGATTACCTGGGTCGCAACGACGGGCGGATCATCGCCATCAGCGATGCCCAGGTCGATGTCGTTGAAATCGTTCCCGATGGGGATGGTGGTTGGTTGGAGCGGCCTCGCACCATCCCGCTCAAAGAGCGCTCGTAAAGGGCTTGGGTCAAGCATGTCTAGTGGAACTCGAAAATGAACAGGATTCTCTCAGCCTTCGGTATTTCGCTAGGGATAGCGATGCTTTCACCGATCGTCATGGCCGCGAACTTGAAGACGCTCGACGTTGCCTCCCTGCCCGGTGATCGCGTCGAGCTCAAGCTTTCGTTCGACGGCCCGGTCACGGCGCCACGCGGCTATACCACCGAGCAACCGGCCCGGATCGCCCTCGACCTGCCGGGTGTGACCAGTCAACTGGGCGCCCGCAGTCGCGACCTGGGCGTGGGCAATGCCCGCAGTGTGGTGGTGGTCGAGGCCACCGACCGCACACGGATCATCGTCAACCTGACAAAGCTCGCGCCCTACAGCACTCGCGTGCAGGGCAACGACCTGTTCGTGTTGGTGGGCGAGGGTGCCGCGGCCCTGCAGGGCACGGCGATACCGGCTCCGACGGCAGCCCGGCCCGCCCCGCGACCCGCAGCCGTGCCTGCGCCTGCGCGCGCGGCAGTGCCCGCCGGCCGGGCCATTCGCAACGTCGATTTCCAGCGCGGCGAGCTGGGTGAGGGCAATGTCATCATCGACCTCAGCGACCCGACCATCAGCCCCGATATCCAGGAGCAGGGCGGCAAGATCCTGCTCACTTTCGCCAAGACCCAGCTGCCCGATCCGTTGCGCGTGCGTTTGGACGTGAAGGATTTCGCGACCCCGGTGCAGTTCGTCAACTCCTCGGTCGGCGCCACTGGCGCGACCGTGACCATCGAGCCCAGCGGCAGCTTCGACTACTCCTCGTACCAGACCGAAAACCGCCTGACCATGAGTGTGCGGCCGCTGACCAACGAGGACGTCGCGCGGCGCAATGTCGAGCGCAATGTCTATACCGGCGAGAAGCTCTCGCTGAACTTCCAGGACATCGACGTGCGTTCGGTGCTACAGCTGATCGCCGATTTCACCAACCTCAACCTGGTGGCCAGTGACACGGTGCAGGGTGGCATCACCCTGCGCCTGCAGAACGTTCCCTGGGATCAGGCGCTGGACCTGGTGCTCAAGACCAAGGGCCTGGACAAACGCAAGGTCGGCAACGTGCTGCTGGTGGCCCCGGCCGACGAGATTGCCGCCCGCGAGCGCCAGGAGCTGGAGTCGCAGCGGCAGATTCAGGAGCTGGCGCCGCTGCGCCGCGAGTTGATGCAGGTCAACTATGCCAAGGCTGCCGACATCGCCAAGCTGTTCCAGTCGGTGACCCGCGGCGAGAACGTCGAGACCGAGCGTGGCTCGATCACTGTCGACGAGCGCACCAACAACATCATTGCCTACCAGACCCAGGATCGCCTCGACGAACTGCGTCGTATCGTTACCCAACTGGATATTCCGGTGCGTCAGGTGATGATCGAGGCGCGCATCGTCGAAGCCAACGTCGGCTACAACAAGGCGCTGGGCGTGCGTTGGGGCGGTTCGACCAACCTGAGGGGCAAGAACAACTGGACGGCCTACGGGCTGGACAACAATGGCGACGAAGCCGGCAACACCGGCGCCGACGTCGGCAGCAACACGCCCTTCATCGACCTGGGGGCCGCCGATGCAACCTCCGGCATCGGCCTGGGCTTCGTGACCAACAACGTTCTGCTGGACCTCGAGCTCAGTGCCATGGAAAGCACCGGCAATGGCGAGATCGTCTCCCAGCCCAAGGTGGTGACCTCGGACAAGGAAACCGCGAAGATCCTCAAGGGCACCGAGGTGCCCTACCAGGAGGCCAGCTCCAGCGGCGCCACCACGGTGTCGTTCAAGGAGGCTTCGCTGTCACTCGAGGTGACGCCGCAGATCACCCCGGACAGCCGTATCATCATGGAAGTGAAGGTCACCAAGGATGAGCCCGACTACCTGAACGCGGTGCTGGGTGTACCGCCGATCAGCAAGAACGAGGTCAACGCCAAGGTGCTGGTCAACGACGGCGAGACCATCGTCATCGGTGGGGTTTTCTCCAACACGCAAAGTAAAACCGTGGACAAGGTGCCCTTTTTGGGCGACGTGCCGTATGTTGGGCGCCTTTTCCGTCGGGATGTCGTGTCGGAAGCCAAATCCGAGCTGCTGGTATTCTTGACACCGCGTATCATGAATAACCAGGCGATTGCTGTGAGTCGTTGATTCTGTGCGAAATTTGATACTTGTTGGGCCAATGGGTGCAGGCAAGAGCACCATTGGCCGTTTGCTGGCCAAAGAGCTTCGGTTGCCGTTCAAGGATTCCGACAAGGAAATCGAGACCCGTACCGGAGCGAATATCCCGTGGATCTTCGATCAGGAAGGCGAGGCCGGCTTTCGCGACCGCGAGCAGGCCATGCTGGCCGAGCTGTGCGAATTCGACGGCCTGGTGCTGGCCACCGGCGGTGGCGCGGTCATGCGTGATGAAAACCGCCAGGCGCTGCACGCCGGCGGGCGCGTGGTCTACCTGCACGCCTCGGTCGAACAGCAAGTCGGTCGCACGGCACGCGATCGCAATCGGCCTCTATTGCGCACCGCCAACCCGGAGGCCACGCTGCGGGCCCTGCTGGCAATCCGCGATCCGCTGTACCGCGAGATCGCCGACCTGGTGGTGCAGACCGACGAGCGCCCACCGCGCATGGTGGTCCTCGATATCCTCGAACGCCTGCAACGCCTGCCGCCGCGCTGAAGGCGGCCGTACGCGCGGCCATCCGCTACCGGCGCAGGGCGCCGTTTGACGGCATTCGATTCACAGAACAATAGTGGGGACACATGCAGACACTCAAGGTTGACCTCGGCGAACGCAGCTATCCGATCTACATTGGCGAAGGGCTGCTAGATCAGGCTGGGCTGCTGGCCCCGCACATTGCCGGGCGAAAGGTGGCGGTCATCTCCAACGCCACGGTGGCGCCGCTCTATCTGGATCGCCTGACCCAGACCCTGGGCGCCTATTCGGTGGTGCCCGTGGTGCTTCCGGACGGCGAAGCGTTCAAGAACTGGGAAACCCTGCAGACCATTTTCGATGCCATGCTCACGGCACGGCTGGATCGGCGCGTTACGGTCATTGCCTTGGGCGGCGGTGTCATTGGTGACATGGCCGGGTTCGCTGCTGCCTGCTACCAGCGCGGTGTCGATTTCATCCAGGTGCCGACCACGCTGCTGTCCCAGGTCGACTCGTCGGTGGGCGGCAAGACCGGCATCAACCATCCGCTGGGCAAGAACATGGTCGGTGCGTTCTATCAGCCGCAGGCGGTGGTGATCGACACCACCACCCTGGCCACCTTGCCGCCGCGCGAGCTGTCGGCGGGGCTGGCGGAGGTGATCAAGTACGGATTCATCTGCGACGAACCGTTCCTGGGCTGGCTGGAAGATAACGTCGATGCCCTCCGGGCGCTCGATCAGCCGGCCCTCACGCTGGCCATTGCCCGTTCCTGCGAGGCCAAGGCACGAGTGGTGGGTGCGGACGAACGCGAGTCCGGTGTGCGCGCCACGCTGAACCTGGGGCATACTTTCGGCCACGCCATCGAGACCCATATGGGGTATGGTGTGTGGCTTCACGGTGAGGCCGTGGGGGCCGGTACGGTGATGGCGCTGGAGATGTCCATGCGCCTTGGCTGGATCACCCAGGCCGAGCGGGATCGCGGCATTCGTCTGCTGCAGCGCGCCGGCCTGCCGGTGGTGCCGCCGGCGGAAATGACGCCGACCGATTTCCTCGAGCACATGGCAATCGACAAGAAAGTGCTGGATGGCAGTCTGCGCCTGGTGCTGCTGCGCAGCATCGGCGAAGCAGTGATCACCGCCGACTACCCGCACGATGTGCTTCAGGCGACCCTGGAAGCGGATTACCGCGCCATCGTCGCCGGGCTGGAAGCCTAGTGGAGCCTGTTCCAGCAGGACGTGTTTCCAGCAACCCATCAACGATCCACCTTTGTTCTACGAGAGTTCGATGACAAGTCTGCATGCCGATGAGGCCTTTCTCGGCCACTACCAATTGGATCATGACCCCTTCGCCGCAAGGGTGCCTGGCTTCAAATTCTTCCCGGCCCAGCGCAAGCCGGTACTGGGCCAATTGCACCATCTGGCGCGCTATAGCCAGCTGTTGCTGGTGGTTACCGGCCCCCATGGCAGTGGCAAGACCCTGCTGCGCCAGGCCCTGGTCGCCAGTACCAACAAGCAGTCGGTGCAAAGCATCGTGGTGTCGGCGCGCGGGGCCGGCGATGCCGCCAGCGTGCTGACCCAGGTCGCCCAATCGCTCAACCTCAATACTCTGGAAGTGCCGGCCCTGCTGGCGCAGATCGTCCAGCTGGGGCTGACCGGGCAGGAAGTCTACCTGCTGGTGGACGACGCGGAACAACTCGACGAATCCGCACTCGAAGCCCTGCTGGCGTTGGCGGCGGGCACCGCGGACGGGCGCCCACATGTGTTCCTGTTCGGCGAGCCTTCATTGATCGCGGGCCTGGAGCAGTTCAGCGCCGGGCAGGAATTGTTCCACGTGATCGAGCTGCAACCGTACAGCCTCGAGGAAACCCGCGAATACCTGGCCCTGCGTCTGGAGGGTGCCGGTAAGGGAATCCAGTTGCTCACCAATGATCAGATCGCCGACATTCACGAGAACTCGGATGGTTGGCCAGGAGCCATCAACCAGGTTGCTCGTGACGCGCTGATCGAGGCCATGATCGCTAGCCGCTCGTCGGTGAAGCGTCCTGCTATGGGGTTTAAGATGCCTAAGAAACACGTATTGGCGATTTCCGCCGTTGTCGTCGTCGCTGTGGCTGCCGCCTGGCTGATCCCCAGCCGCGACGGCAAGGCACCGAGCACGACAGAACAGGCCCAGTTGCCAATGGGGCAGGGGCAGCCAAGTGCAGCTCAGTCCAACAACGGCAATCCATCGGTCGAATTCAATGGCAGCTCCCAGTCGTTGCCGATGAATGGACAGCAGCCGGTCATGCGTGGCCCGCTGGCCGAGTCCACCGGCATGGGCGACGGAGAAGAGACGGGCGACGCGGTGAATACGTCGCCGCAGCCGCCTACCGTGACCACCATCGCACCGCCAGCCGGTGTGCCTGCAGGTTCGCCTGCAGCGGTCGCGCCGAGCCCAGCGCCTGCGCGTCAGACAGCTCCGGCAGCAACCACCAAATCTGCGCCGACCACAGCCGTCAAGCCTGCGCCTGCGCCCACCGTGGCGGCCAAGCCAGCTCCGGCGGCCCCTGCAGCGGCCGGCAAAGCTGCCGCCGGCGGCAGCTGGTATGCCGGGCAGTCGCCAAGCAATTATGTGGTGCAGATTCTGGGGACCAGCAACGAAGGCGCTGCGCAGGCCTACGTCAAGGAACAGGGTGGCGAGTTCCGCTACTTCAAGAAAACCCTGCAAGGCAAACCGCTCTACGTGATCACCTATGGCAGTTTCGCCAGCCGTGATGCCGCCGTTGCCGCCATCAAGAACTTGCCAGCCAAGGTCCAGGCTGGTAAACCTTGGCCACGCACTGTCGCCAGCGTCCAACAGGACCTCGCGACAGCTCGCTGATTGTCGGGCGGCACCCTATCCCCGCCGCCCCACCCTCCGGCGTTATCTGAATCCCGAGCCTGCCCCGCACTGCGAGGCAGGCTTCGCCGTCCCTGTCCCCTGGTTTGCTCTGAAAGGCTCAAGCACGGGCTCTGCAGGCATGCGGGCTTGCACTGTCAGGCTGCGGGATTCAGAATCCAGCTCAAGTCGCTATCACAATAGCCTGCTGGAAACGTTCACATTTGCGACAAATGAGTTATTGATTTCGTCGCTGAATTTGTGACCACCCGTAGCGCTGTGTACAATGACCTCCCTTTTGCCCCCGCAAAGCCGGCGAACGTTCGGCGCGTGTGGTAACTAGTTGAATCGAAAAGAAATTGCCTCGAACAAGAGGCAGCCTGGTGAGAATGTGTCTATGAAAACAGGTCTGTATCGTCCGGATGAATTCAAGGATAACTGCGGTTTTGGCCTGATTGCCCATATGTCGGGTGAGCCCAGCCATAACCTGTTGCAAACGGCCATCGAGGCCCTGACCTGCATGACCCACCGCGGTGGGATCAACGCCGATGGCAAGACCGGCGACGGGTGCGGCTTGCTGATCCAGAAGCCCGACCTGTTTCTGCGTGCCATCGCCCAACAGCACTTCGGCAACGAACTGCCCAAGCAATATGCCGTGGGCATGGTCTTCTTCAATCAAGACCCGGTACGCGCCCAAGCGGCCCGCGAAAACATGAACCGCGAAATCGAGGCTGCCGGCCTGCAGTTGGTCGGCTGGCGCGACGTGCCCATCGACACCAGCGTGCTCGGCCGCCTGGCCCTCGAGCGCCTGCCAAAAATCCAGCAAGTGTTCGTCGGGGGCGAAGGCCTGAGCGACCAGCAGTTCGCGATCAAGTTGTTCAGTGCCCGCCGCCGGTCCTCCGTGGCCAATGCCGCCGACACCGATCACTACATCTGCAGTTTTTCGCACAAGACCATCATCTACAAAGGCCTGATGATGCCGGCCGACCTCACGGCCTTCTATCCAGACCTGTCCGACGAGCGCCTGCAGACCGCCATCTGCGTGTTCCACCAGCGCTTCTCCACCAATACCCTGCCGAAATGGCCGCTGGCCCAGCCATTCCGCTTTCTCGCCCACAACGGCGAGATCAACACCATCACCGGCAACCGCAACTGGGCGCTGGCCCGTCGCGCCAAGTTCGCCAACGATCTGATCCCGGATTTGGAAGAGCTCGGCCCGCTGGTCAACCGCGTGGGTTCCGACTCTTCGAGCATGGACAACATGCTCGAACTGATGGTCACCGGTGGTATCGATCTGTTCCGTGGCGTGCGCATGCTGATTCCGCCGGCCTGGCAGAACGTCGAGACCATGGACCCGGACCTGCGGGCGTTCTACGAATACAACTCGATGCACATGGAGCCCTGGGATGGGCCGGCCGGCGTGGTCATGACCGACGGCCGCCATGCCGTGTGCCTGCTCGACCGCAACGGCCTGCGTCCGGCGCGCTGGGTCACCACCAAGAATGGCTACATCACCCTGGCCTCGGAAATCGGCGTGTGGAACTACCAGCCCGAGGACGTCATCGCCAAGGGGCGTGTGGGCCCGGGCCAGATCCTGGCCGTCGACACCGAAACCGGCCAGGTGCTGCACACCGATGACATCGACAACCGCCTGAAGTCGCGCCACCCTTACAAGCAGTGGCTGCGCAAGAGTGCGCTGCGTATCCAGTCGACCATGGAAGACAACGACCACGGTTCGGCCTTCTACAGCAGCGACCAGCTCAAGCAGTACATGAAGATGTACCAGGTGACCTTCGAAGAGCGCGACCAGGTGTTGCGCCCACTGGGTGAACAAGGCCAGGAAGCCGTGGGTTCGATGGGCGACGACACGCCGATGGCCGTGCTGTCGCGTCGCGTGCGCACGCCTTACGACTATTTCCGCCAGCAGTTCGCGCAGGTGACCAACCCGCCGATCGACCCGCTGCGCGAAGCGATCGTGATGTCCCTGGAAATCTGCCTGGGTGCCGAGCGCAACATCTTCCAGGAATCCCCGGAGCATGCTTCGCGGGTGATCCTCAGCTCGCCGGTCATCTCGCCCGCCAAGTGGCGCTCGCTGATGAACCTGGATCGGCCGGGCTTCGATCGGCAGGTCATCGAACTGAACTACGATGAAGCCATGGGCCTTGAAGCCGCCGTGCGCAACATCGCCGATCAGGCCGAAGAAGCGGTGCGCGCCGGACGTACCTTGCTGGTGCTCAGTGACCGCAACATCGCTGCGGGCAAGCTGCCGGTGCATGCGTCGCTGGCCACCGGTGCGGTGCACCATCGCCTGACCGAGAAGGGCCTGCGCTGCGACAGCAACATCCTCGTGGAAACCGCTACCGCCCGCGATCCGCATCACTTCGCCGTGCTGATCGGCTTTGGCGCTTCGGCGGTCTATCCGTTCCTGGCCTATGAAGTGCTGGGCGACCTGATCCGTACCGGTGAAGTGTTGGGCGACCTCTACGAGGTGTTCAAGAACTACCGCAAGGGCATCACCAAGGGTTTGCTCAAGATTCTCTCGAAGATGGGCATCTCCACCGTGGCGTCGTACCGCGGCGCCCAGCTGTTCGAGGCCATCGGTCTGTCCGAGGAAGTCTGCGAGCTGAGCTTCCGTGGTGTGCCGAGTCGCATCAAGGGCGCGCGCTTCGTCGACCTGGAAGCCGAGCAGAAAGCCCTTGCCGCCGAGGCCTGGAGCCCGCGCAAGCCGATCCAGCAAGGCGGTCTGCTGAAGTTCGTGTACGGCGGCGAGTACCACGCCTACAACCCGGACGTGGTCAACACCCTGCAGGCCGCCGTGCAGCAGGGCGACTACAGCAAGTTCAAGGAATACACCGCGATCGTCGACAACCGTCCGGTGTCGATGATCCGCGACCTGCTCAAGGTCAAGACGCTCGACGAGCCGCTGGGCATGGACCAGATCGAACCGCTGGAAGCGATTCTCAAGCGTTTCGACTCGGCGGGCATTTCCCTGGGTGCATTGTCGCCCGAAGCCCACGAAGCGCTGGCCGAGGCAATGAACCGCCTGGGTGCGCGTTCCAACTCCGGTGAAGGCGGCGAAGACCCTTCGCGCTACGGCACCGTGCGCAGTTCGAAGATCAAGCAGATCGCAACCGGCCGCTTCGGTGTCACTCCCGAATACCTGGTCAACGCCGAAGTGCTGCAGATCAAGGTGGCCCAGGGCGCCAAGCCCGGCGAGGGCGGCCAGCTGCCCGGCGGCAAGGTCAACGGCCTGATCGCCAAGCTGCGCTATGCCGTGCCTGGCGTGACGCTGATCTCGCCGCCGCCGCACCACGACATCTACTCCATCGAGGACTTGTCGCAGCTGATCTTCGACCTCAAGCAGGTCAACCCGGCCGCGCTGGTGTCGGTCAAACTGGTGGCCGAGGCAGGTGTGGGCACCATCGCCGCCGGCGTGGCCAAGGCCTATGCCGACCTGATCACCATTTCCGGCTACGACGGTGGCACCGGTGCATCGCCGCTGAGCTCGATCAAGTATGCCGGTGCACCGTGGGAACTGGGCCTGGCCGAAACCCACCAGACCCTGCGCGGCAACGACCTGCGCGGCAAGGTGCGGGTACAGACCGACGGCGGCCTGAAGACCGGCCTGGACGTGATCAAGGCGGCGATCCTGGGTGCCGAGAGCTTCGGCTTCGGCACCGCGCCAATGATTGCCCTGGGCTGCAAATACCTGCGCATCTGCCACCTGAACAACTGCGCCACCGGCGTGGCCACGCAGAACGAGAAGCTGCGCAAGGATCACTACATCGGCACGGTCGACATGGTGATCAACTTCTTCACCTACGTGGCCGAGGAAACCCGCGAGTGGCTGGCCAAGCTGGGCGTGCGCAGCCTGGGCGAGCTGATCGGGCGCACCGATCTGCTGGAAATGCTGCCGGGTGAAACCGCCAAGCAGCAGCACCTGGACCTGACCCCTTTGTTGGGCAGCGACCATATTCCAGCCGACAAGCCGCAGTTCTGCCAGGTGGAGCGCAACCCGCCGTTCGACAAGGGCCTGCTGGCCGAGAAGATGGTGGAAATGGCCTTGCCGGCGATTCAGGGCAAGACCGGTGGCGAATACGCGATGGACATCTGCAACTGCGACCGCTCCATCGGCGCGCGCATCTCCGGGGAAATCGCCAAGCTGCATGGCAACCAGGGCATGAACGCCAATCCGCTGACCTTCCGTTTCAAGGGCACTGCGGGCCAGAGCTTCGGCGTCTGGAATGCCGGTGGCTTGAACATGTACCTGGAGGGTGATGCCAACGACTACGTCGGCAAGGGCATGACCGCTGGCAAGCTGGTGATCGTGCCGCCCAAGGGCAGCCCGTTCAAGACCCAGGACAGTGCCATCATCGGCAATACCTGTCTGTACGGCGCCACCGGTGGCAAGCTGTTCGCCGCCGGTACCGCAGGCGAGCGTTTCGCGGTGCGCAACTCCGGTGCCCACACGGTCGTGGAAGGCACGGGTGATCACTGCTGCGAATACATGACCGGCGGTTTCGTCTGCGTGCTCGGCAAGACCGGCTACAACTTCGGCTCGGGCATGACCGGCGGTTTCGCCTACGTGCTCGACCAGGACAACAGCTTCGTCGACCGGGTCAACCACGAGCTGGTGGAAATCCAGCGCATCAGTGGCGAAGCCATGGAGGCCTACCGTACTCACCTGGAGCGCGTGCTGGCCGAATACGTCGCCGAAACCGACAGCGAATGGGGCCGCAACCTTTGGGAAAACCTGGACGACTATCTGCGTCGCTTCTGGTTGGTCAAGCCCAAGGCCGCCAACCTGAAATCGCTGCTGTCCAGCACCCGTGCCAACCCGCAGTGATATGCGCCTGAACAGTTTGATGAGGTTTTAACAATGGCTGAACGTCTGAGTAATGACTTCCAGTTCATCGAGGTCGGGCGCAAAGATCCGAAGAAGAAACTGTTGCGTCAACGCAAGAAAGAGTTCGTGGAGATCTACGAGCCCTTCAAACCCGCGCAGTCGGCCGACCAGGCCCACCGCTGCCTGGGCTGTGGCAACCCGTACTGCGAGTGGAAGTGCCCGGTGCACAACTTCATTCCCAACTGGTTGAAACTGGTGGCCGAGGGCAACATCCTCGCCGCCGCCGAGCTGTCGCACCAGACCAACACCCTGCCTGAAGTGTGCGGCCGGGTGTGCCCGCAGGATCGTCTGTGCGAGGGTGCCTGCACCCTCAATGACGGCTTCGGCGCGGTGACCATCGGTTCGGTGGAGAAGTACATCACCGACACCGCGTTTGCCATGGGCTGGCGCCCGGACATGTCCAAGGTCAAGCCGACCGGCAAGCGCGTCGCCATCATCGGCGCCGGCCCGGCCGGTCTGGGCTGCGCCGATGTGCTGGTGCGCGGTGGCGTGACTCCGGTGGTGTTCGACAAGAACCCGGAAATCGGCGGTCTGCTGACCTTCGGTATCCCCGAGTTCAAGCTGGAGAAGAGCGTGTTGAGCAATCGACGCGAAGTCTTCACCGGCATGGGCATCGAATTCCGCCTGAACACCGAGGTGGGCAAGGACATCAGTGTCGAGCAGTTGCTGGAAGAATACGATGCGGTGTTCATGGGCATGGGCACCTACACCTACATGAAGGGCGGCTTCCCCGGTGAAGACCTGCCTGGCGTGCACGATGCCCTGGATTTCCTGATCGCCAACGTCAACCGCAACCTGGGTTTCGAAAAGTCGCCGGAAGATTTCGTCGACATGAAGGGCAAGAAGGTCGTGGTACTGGGCGGTGGCGATACGGCCATGGACTGCAACCGTACCTCCATTCGCCAGGGTGCCAAGGCGGTGACCTGTGCCTATCGGCGTGACGAGGCGAACATGCCGGGCTCGCGCAAAGAGGTGAAGAACGCCAAGGAAGAGGGGGTCAGATTCCTCTACAACCGCCAGCCGATCGCCATCGTCGGTGAAGACAAGGTCGAAGGGGTGAAGGTGGTCGAAACCCGTCTGGGCGAACCCGATGCCCGTGGCCGTCGCAGCCCCGAGCCGATTCCGGGTTCCGAGGAGATCATCCCGGCCGATGCCGTGGTCATCGCTTTCGGTTTCCGCCCAAGCCCGGCGGCGTGGTTCCAGGACCACAGCATCCAGACCGACAGCCAGGGCCGCGTGGTGGCGCCGGAGCAAGGTCAGTTCAAGCACCAGACCAGCAACCCGAAGATCTTCGCCGGCGGCGACATGGTCCGCGGTTCGGACCTGGTGGTAACCGCCATCTTCGAAGGCCGCAACGCCGCCGAAGGGATCCTGGATTACCTGGAAGTCTGAGTCAGGCTGGGCGGTGGTGAGCTAGGAGCGGTCATCGGCCGCGAAAAGCGCACCGCGGGGTGTTCAGCCATACCGCGGCGCACCCTTCGCGGCCGATGACCGCTCCTACGGTGGAACTGCGGTGGCATGAGCGAGATGTAGGAGCGGTCCGTGGCCGCGAACGGGACGACCCGGTGCTCAGGCGGCCATTACGGCCTGAATGTCGCGGGCCAGCTCGCGCACGCGGGCTTCCTCGGTGTCCCATGAGCACATGAAGCGAGCGCCGCCGCTGCCGATGAAGGTGTAGAAGCGCCAGCCCTTGGCGCGCAGGGCTTCCAGGGCCGGTTCCGGCATCTGCAGAAACACCCCGTTGGCCTCTACTGGAAACATCAACTCCACCCCCGGTATACCCTCGACCAACGCTTTGAGCAGTTGCGCGCAATGGTTGGCGTGTCCGGCATGCTTGAGCCAGGCATCGTTCTCCAGCAACCCCACCCAAGGCGCCGACAGGAAACGCATCTTCGACGCCAGCTGCCCCGCCTGCTTGCAGCGATAGTCGAAATCTTCGGCCAGCCGGTGGTTGAAGAACAGAATGGCCTCGCCAACGGCCATGCCGTTCTTGGTGCCGCCGAAGCACAACACATCCACTCCCGCTTTCCAGGTCAGCTCGGCCGGTGTACAGCCCAGAAACGCACAGGCGTTGGCAAAGCGCGCGCCGTCCATGTGCAGGTTCAGGTTCAGTTCCTTGCAGGTGGCGCTGATGGCCTTGAGTTCTTCGGGGCGGTACACGCTGCCGACTTCGGTGGCCTGGGTCAGGGTGACCACGCGAGGCTTGGGGTAGTGGATGTCCTGGCGCTTGAGCGCGACTTCGCGAATGGCCTGAGGGGTCAGCTTGCCCAGCTCGGTGCGCGCTGTCAGCAGTTTGGAACCGTTGGAGAAGAATTCCGGAGCACCGCACTCATCGGTTTCGACGTGCGCGGTTTCCGAGCAGATGACGCTGTGGTAGCTCTGGCACAGCGACGACAGGGCCAGGGAGTTGGCCGCAGTGCCGTTGAAGGCGAAAAACACTTCGCAGTCGGTTTCGAACAGGCGGCGGAATTCATCGGCGGCGCGTGCGGTCCATTGATCGTCGCCATAGGCGCGCTGATGGCCCTGGTTGGCCTGCTCCATGGCCGCCCAGGCCTCGGAGCAGATGCCCGAATAATTGTCGCTGGCGAACTGTTGGGTTTGGTCGTTCATGGGCGGGTCCTTGGTGTTAGGTATGGGGGCACTGTAAACCAACTGTGAAAGATGTGTCGTCTAGGCGGGCCTCTTCGCGGCCACTGGCCGCTCCTACGGGAAACGTGTCGTCCATGCGGACAGCTCCTGCGCTGTGTGAGGCTCGCGTGGAAGCGGTCTGTCGCCGCGAAGAGGCCGGTATGACAACCCAAAAACTGGAGCTTTTTCTCGGATGACCCGAAATCATGCACTGGATCTGCTCAAATGGCTGGCCATGCTGTGCATGGTCCTCGACCACCTGCGCTATGTCGGCTGGTCGCTGGACTTCCTCTACGTGCCGGGCCGCCTGGCTTTCCCCTGGTTCTGCCTGGCGATTGCCGCCAACCTGACGCGCCGCCCTGAGGCTCCCCTGGGCGGCCGCTACCTGGCCTGGTTGCTGAGCTTCGCCGCTCTGTCTGAAATTCCCTACCGCCTGTTCGTCTACCCGGCCGACACTCTCAACGTGCTGCCCACCCTCGCTCTGGGCTTGATCGTGGCCAAGGCCTGGCAGCAACGTCGACAACCCGCCATGGCCGCACTTGGCTGCGCGGTGGGTGCCGTGGCGGCGTTGTTCGACCACCAGCTGATGTTCGGTCTGGCGGGCGTGTTGCTGCCATTGGGGTTTGTCCTGGCCTGGCAGCGCCCGCTGTACTGGGCGTTGCCCCTGGGCGTGCTGTGCCTGGCCGCCAACGCCTGGGCCAACCTGTTCGAATCCGCGCGGCACTTCTACTGGCCGGCAATCGGCGGCATCGTTGCCTGTCTGCTGGCACCAGGGCTGGGCCTGCTGGTGCTGCGCGTCGGGATACACCAGGCAGTTGTCCCCATGCGCCGTTGGGCGTACGCCATCTACCCCCTGCATTTCCTCGCCCTGCTGGGCCTGCGCCTGCTGTTGCGGACACTCTGACGCTGGCCTGATCGCGCCATGTCGTAAACGAACCTCTGCAAGGCGCGCGCAGGCATTTGGTCGGATCGCGCCGGCCCTACCATCGCAATCAAAGGGGGCAGCCGTTGCCGGTCGCCTTCGTCCAACATGCCAGGCGCCACGCCGCCGCTGGGGAGACCGCGATGTTCAGCAAACAAGATCAGATCCAAGGTTATGACGACGTCCTGCTGGCTGCCATGAACGCCGAGGACCAGCGTCAGGAAGACCACATCGAACTGATCGCCTCGGAAAACTACACCAGCAAGCGCGTGATGGAAGCCCAGGGCAGCGGCCTCACCAACAAGTACGCCGAAGGCTATCCGGGCAAGCGCTACTACGGTGGCTGCGAGCACGTGGACAAGGTCGAGCAACTGGCCATCGATCGCGCCAAGCAACTGTTCGGTGCCGACTATGCCAACGTCCAGCCGCACTCGGGTTCCCAGGCCAACGCCGCGGTCTACCTGGCACTGTTGCAGGCCGGCGATACGGTCTTGGGCATGAGCCTGGCCCATGGCGGTCACCTGACCCACGGTGCCAAGGTCAGCTTCTCCGGCAAGCTCTACAACGCCGTGCAGTACGGCATCGACACAGACACCGGCCTGATCGACTACGACGAAGTCGAGCGCCTGGCGGTCGAGCACCAGCCGAAGATGATCATTGCGGGCTTTTCGGCCTACTCCAAGACCCTCGACTTCCCTCGCTTCCGTGAAATCGCCGACAAGGTCGGAGCCTACCTGTTCGTCGACATGGCCCACGTTGCCGGGCTGGTTGCCGCTGGCCTGTACCCCAACCCGATCCCGTTCGCCGACGTGGTCACCACCACCACCCACAAGACCCTGCGCGGTCCGCGTGGCGGGCTGATCCTGGCCCGTGCCAACGAAGCCCTGGAAAAGAAATTCAACGCCGCGGTATTCCCCGGCGGCCAGGGCGGCCCGCTGATGCATGTGATCGCTGCCAAGGCGGTGTGCTTCAAGGAAGCGCTGGAGCCCGAGTTCAAGACCTACCAGCAGCAGGTCATCGACAACGCCCAGGCCATGGCCGGCGTGTTCATCGAGCGTGGCTTCGACGTGGTTTCCGGCGGTACCGACAACCACCTGTTCCTGGTCAGCCTGATTCGCCAGGGCCTCACCGGCAAAGACGCCGACGCCGCCCTGGGCCGTGCGCACATCACCGTGAACAAGAACGCCGTGCCGAATGACCCGCAGTCACCGTTCGTGACCTCGGGCCTGCGCATCGGTACCCCAGCGGTCACCAGCCGTGGTTTCAAAGTGGCTCAGTGCCTTGATCTGGCCGGCTGGATCTGCGACATCCTCGACAATTTGGGCGATGCCGACGTCGAGGCCAACGTGGCCCGTCACGTGACGGCCCTGTGCAGCGACTTCCCGGTCTACCGCTGAGAGTGGAGTGAACACCATGCAACGTTATTCTGGCTTCGGCCTTTTCAAGCACTCGCTCAGCCACCACGAAAACTGGCAGCGCATGTGGCGCACACCGACCCCCAAGAAGGTCTACGACGTCGTCATCGTCGGCGGCGGCGGGCACGGCCTGGCGACCGCCTATTACCTGGCCAAGGTCCACGGCATCACCAATGTGGCCGTGGTCGAGAAGGGCTGGCTGGGTGGCGGCAATACCGCGCGCAACACCACCATCGTGCGCTCCAACTACCTGTGGGATGAGTCGGCCCACCTGTACGAACATGCCATGAAACTGTGGGAAGGCTTGTCACAGGACATCAACTACAACGTGATGTTTTCCCAGCGCGGGGTGTACAACCTGTGCCACACCCTGCAGGACATGCGCGACTCCGAACGCCGCGTCAGCGCCAACCGCCTCAACGGCGTGGACGGCGAGCTGTTGAACAACAAGCAGGTGGCCGAAGAGATCCCCTACCTGGACTGCACCAGGAACACCCGTTACCCGATCATCGGCGCCACCGTCCAGCGCCGTGGCGGCGTGGCCCGTCACGACGCCGTGGCCTGGGGCTATGCCCGCGCCGCCGATGCCCTGGGCGTGGACCTGATCCAGCAGACCGAAGTGACCGGCTTTCGCAAGGAAAACGGCGTGTGCATCGGTGTCGAAACCAACAAGGGTTTCATCGGTGCCAAGCGCGTCGGTGTGGTTACCGCCGGCAACTCCGGGCACATGGCCAAGCTGGCCGGTTTCCGCCTGCCGGTCGAATCCCATCCGCTGCAGGCGCTGGTGTCCGAGCCGATCAAGCCCATCATCGACAGCGTGATCATGTCCAACGCCGTCCATGGTTACATCAGCCAGTCGGACAAGGGCGACCTGGTGATCGGTGCCGGTATCGACAGCTGGGTCGGCTACGGCCAGCGCGGTTCGTACCCGATCATCGAACACACCCTGCAGGCCATCGTCGAGATGTTCCCGGTGCTCTCGCGGGTGCGCATGAACCGCCAGTGGGGCGGCATCGTCGACACCACGCCGGACGCCTGCCCGATCATCTCCAAGACCCCGGTGCCGAACATGTTCTTCAATTGCGGCTGGGGCACCGGTGGCTTCAAGGCCACGCCGGGCTCGGGCCATGTGTTCGCGGCCAGCCTGGCCACGGGCGAGATGCACCCGCTGGCCAAGCCGTTTTCCATCGAGCGCTTCCACAACGGCGCGTTGATCGACGAACACGGCGCCGCCGCCGTCGCCCACTGACAGGAGAAACCACCATGCTCAACATCTTCTGTCCACACTGTGGCGAGCTGCGCAGCGAAGAAGAATTCCACTGCTCGGGCCAGGCGCACATTGCCCGCCCGCTCGACCCGGGTGCGTGCACCGACGCGCAATGGGGCGAGTACATGTTCTTCCGCAACAACCCGCGCGGCCTGCAGCACGAGCTGTGGATCCATGCCGCCGGTTGCCGCCAGTATTTCAATGCGACCCGCAACACGGTGACCTACGAGATCCTGGAAACCTATCGCATCGGCAGCCAGCCGCAGTTCGTCGAAAAGACCATTGATGAGGCGCCGCAGATCGCCTCGGGAGACAAGCCATGAGCCAGGTCAATCGCCTCTCCACCGGCGGACGTCTGGAGCGCAGCAAGAAGCTGACCTTCACCTTCAATGGCACGACCTACATCGGCTATGAAGGCGACACCCTGGCCTCGGCCCTGCTGGCCAATGGCGTCGACGTGATCGGCCGCAGCTTCAAGTATTCGCGTCCGCGCGGCATCGTCGCAGCCGGTGCCGAGGAGCCCAACGCGGTGCTGCAGATCGGCGCCACCGAAGCCACTCAGATCCCCAACGTGCGGGCGACCCAGCAGGCGCTGTACCAGGGCCTGGTTGCCACCAGCACCAACGGCTGGCCGAACGTCAATACCGACATGATGGGTATCCTCGGCAAGGTCGGCGGCAAGCTGATGCCGCCGGGGTTCTACTACAAGACCTTCATGTACCCGCAGTCCTTCTGGATGACCTACGAGAAGTACATCCGCAAGGCTGCCGGCCTGGGTCGTTCGCCGACCGAAGTGGACCCGGATTCCTACGACTACATGAGCCGCACCTGCGACGTGCTGGTGGTCGGCGCCGGCCCTGCCGGCCTTGCCGCTGCCCTGGCCGCCGCACGCAGTGGCGCCCGGGTGATCCTGGCCGACGAGCAGGAAGAGTTCGGCGGCTCGCTGCTCGACACCCGTGAAAGCCTCGATGGCAAGCCTGCCGGCGAATGGGTCGCCGCAGTGATCAGCGAGCTTGCAGGCATGCCTGAAGTGGTGCTGTTGCCCCGCGCCACGGTCAACGGCTACCACGACCATAATTTCCTGACCATTCACCAGCGCCTCACCGATCACCTTGGCGACCGTGCGCCGATGGGCCAGGTCCGCCAACGCATGCACCGGGTTCGCGCCGGGCGCGTGGTGCTGGCAACCGGTACCCACGAGCGGCCCCTGGTGTACGGCAACAACGACGTGCCGGGTAACATGCTGGCCGGCGCCATCTCTACCTATGTACGTCGCTACGGCGTGGCACCGGGCAAGAAACTGGTGCTGTCGACCAACAACGACCACGCCTACCGCGTAGCCCTGGACTGGCACGACGCCGGCCTCAAGGTGGTCGCCGTGGCCGATGCCCGCCACAACCCGCGCGGCGCGCTGGTCGAGGAAGCACGGGCCAAGGGTATTCGCATCCTCACCGCGAGCGCGGTGATCGAAGCTCGCGGCAGCAAGCATGTCACCGCTGCCCGCGTCGCTGCCATCGACGTCAAGGCGCACAGGGTAGTCAGCCCCGGCGAATGGCTCGATTGCGACCTGGTCGGCAGCTCGGGCGGTTACAGCCCGGTGGTGCATCTGGCCTCGCACCTGGGCGGCAAGCCCGTCTGGCGTGAGGACATCCTCGGCTTCGTGCCGGGCGAAGCACCGCAGAAACGCCTGTGCGTCGGCGGCGTGAACGGCGTGTATGCCTTGGCCGATGCCATGGCCGACGGTTTCGAAGGCGGTGCCCGAGCGGCCTCGGAAACAGGCTTCGGCGTCGTCGAAGGCACCTTGCCCAATGTCTTGACCCGCGTCGAAGAGCCGACCCTGGCGCTGTTCCAGGTGCCCCACGACAAAGACACGGCGCGCGCGCCGAAGCAATTCGTCGACCTGCAGAACGACGTCACTGCGGCCGCCATCGAACTGGCTACCCGCGAGGGTTTCGAGTCGGTCGAGCACGTCAAGCGCTACACCGCGCTGGGCTTCGGCACCGACCAGGGCAAGCTGGGCAACGTCAACGGCCTGGCTATCGCCGCCCGTTCGCTGAACGTCACCATTCCGGAAATGGGCACGACCATGTTCCGCCCCAATTACACGCCGATCACCTTCGGTGCGGTGGCCGGGCGTCACTGTGGCCACCTGTTCGAGCCGGTGCGTTTCACCGCGCTGCATGCCTGGCATGTGAAGAACGGTGCCGAGTTCGAAGACGTCGGCCAATGGAAGCGCCCCTGGTACTTCCCCAAGCGTGGCGAGGACATCCATGCTGCCGTCGCCCGCGAGTGCAAGGCAGTGCGCGACAGCGTCGGTCTGCTGGACGCCTCGACCCTGGGCAAGATCGACATCCAGGGCCCGGACGCCCGCGAATTCCTCAACCGCATCTACACCAACGCCTGGACCAAGCTGGACGTGGGCAAGGCACGCTACGGCCTGATGTGCAAGGAAGACGGGATGGTCTTCGACGACGGTGTCACCGCCTGTCTGGCCGACAACCACTTCCTGATGACCACCACCACCGGCGGTGCCGCGCGGGTCCTGCAATGGCTGGAAATCTACCAGCAGACCGAATGGCCAGACCTGAAGGTCTACTTCACTTCGGTCACCGACCATTGGGCGACCCTGACCCTGTCCGGCCCCAACAGCCGCAAGCTGCTCAGTGAAGTGACCGACATCGACCTGGACAAGGACGCTTTCGGCTTCATGACCTGGAAAGAAGGGCAGGTGGGGGGTGTGCCGGCGCGCGTGTTCCGCATCTCCTTCACCGGCGAGCTGTCGTACGAGGTCAACGTCCAGGCCGACTACGCCATGGGCGTGCTGGAGAAGATCATCGAGGCCGGCAAGCAGTACAACCTGACCCCCTACGGCACAGAAACCATGCACGTGCTGCGTGCCGAGAAGGGCTTCATCATCGTCGGCCAGGACACCGACGGGTCAATGACCCCCGACGACCTGAACATGGGCTGGTGTGTCGGGCGGACCAAGCCCTTCTCGTGGATCGGCTGGCGCGGCATGAACCGCGAAGACACCGTGCGCCACGAGCGCAAACAACTGGTCGGCCTCAAGCCGGTCGATCCGAACAAGTGGTTGCCCGAGGGTGCCCAGCTGGTGTTCGACCCCAAGCAGGCGATCCCCATGAGCATGGTCGGCCACGTAACGTCGAGCTATGCCAGCAACTCGCTGGGTTATTCGTTCGCGATGGGTGTGGTCAAGGGCGGTCTCAAGCGCATGGGCGAACGGGTGTTCTCGCCGCAGGCCGATGGCAGCGTGATCGAAGCCGAAATCGTCTCCTCGGTGTTCTTCGATCCGAAGGGCGAGCGGCAGAACATCTAGCACAAGGCGCCTGTAGGAGCGGCCAGTGGCCGCGAAAGGCACGCTGCGGCGTGCCAGGCCTACCGCAGCAAGCCCTTCGCGGCCGATGACCGCTCCTGCGGGAGCTCACCACCTTCTTCCAGGCTTGAACAGCATTCACTGACAGGTGCAGCAAAATGACCACAGTCAACGTATACCAGCAACGCCCCGCTTCGGGCGCCAAGGCCGAAGACCCGCTCCACCATGCCGACCTCGCCAGCCTGGTGGGCAAGGGTCGCCAGGGCGCCGGTGTGACCCTGCGCGAGAAAAAGCTGCTGGGTCACCTGACCCTGCGCGGCGACGGCCATGACCCGATCTTTGCCGGCGCCGTGCACAAGGCAACCGGCCTGGAATTGCCCGGCGCCTTGAGCCTGGTCAGCAGCGGCGACACGTCGCTGCAGTGGCTGGGCCCGGACGAGTGGCTGCTGATCGTTCCCGGTGGCGAGGAACTGGCCACCGAGCAACGCCTGCGCGAAGCGCTGGCCGGGCTGCATGTCGCGGTGGTCAACGTCAGCGGCGGCCAGTCGCTGATCGAACTGAGCGGGCCGAATGTGCGCGACGTGCTGATGAAGTCCACGAGCTACGATGTGCACCCGAACAATTTTCCGGTAGGCAAGGCGGTGGGTACGGTGTTCGCCAAGTCTCAGCTGGTGATCCGCCGCACCGAAGAGGACACCTGGGAGCTGTTGATCCGCCGCAGCTTCGCCGATTACTGGTGGCTGTGGTTGCAGGATGCCTCGGCCGAGTATGGGCTGAGCATCCAGGCCTGACAGTGCAGGGATTGCACAGCCCTGTGGGAGTGGTCATCGACCGCGAACCAGGCGCCGCGGTGCATCGGACATATCACCGTGCGCCGTTCGCGGCCGATGACCGCTCCTACAGTTGTTTCGACCTCGACACCAAGGACTACCCATGAGCCGCGCCCCTGACACCTGGATCCTCACCGCCGATTGCCCCAGCGTATTGGGCACGGTGGATGCGGTTACGCGCTACCTGTTCGAGCAGGGCTGCTATGTTACCGAGCACCACTCGTTCGATGACCGACTGTCGTCGCGCTTCTTCATCAGGGTCGAGTTTCGTCAGCCCGACGGCTTCGATGAAGTTGCCTTTCGCGAAGGCCTCGCCGAGCGCGGAGCCAGCTTCGGCATGATCTTCGAGTTGACCGCGCCGCAATACCGGCTCAAGGTGGTGATCATGGTTTCCAAGGCCGATCACTGCCTCAACGACTTGCTCTACCGCCAGCGCATCGGCCAGTTGCCGATGGACGTGGTCGCGGTGATCTCCAACCACCCGGACCTCGAGCCGCTGGCGCGCTGGCACGACATTCCCTATTACCATTTTCCGCTCGACCCCAAGGACAAACCCTCCCAGGAGCGCAAGGTGTTGCAGGTGATCGAGCAGGCCGGCGCCGAACTGGTGATCCTCGCCCGCTACATGCAGGTGTTGTCGCCAGAGCTGTGTCGGCGTCTGGACGGGTGGGCGATCAACATCCATCACTCGTTGCTGCCTGGTTTCAAGGGCGCCAAACCCTATCATCAGGCCTACAACAAAGGCGTCAAACTGGTCGGGGCAACCGCGCACTACATCAACAACGATCTGGACGAAGGTCCGATCATCACCCAGGGTGTAGAGGTGGTCGATCACAGTCACTACCCCGAAGACCTCATCGCCAAGGGCCGCGACATCGAATGCCTGACCCTGGCCCGAGCCATCGGCTACCACATCGAGCGCCGCGTGTTCCTCAACGCCAACCGCACGGTAGTTCTGTAGCAGCGGCGCGAGCCGCGTTCGGCCCTGATGTGATGTGTCAGATGTACCGCGCCGTCATTGATGCGGCTCGCGCCGCTGCTACGGACGACCGCGCATTCCTGTAGCAGCGGCGCGAGCCGCGTCAGGGCATCGCACGAACAAACGCATGACCGCAGCACGCAAAACCCAAGCTCAAAAACAACAAACAGCGAGGTGAAAGCATGTCTGGTAATCGTGGAGTGGTGTATCTGGGCTCCGGCAAAGTCGAAGTGCAGAATATCGATTTCCCCAAATTGCAGGACCCCAGGGGCAAACGCATCGAGCATGGCGTGATCCTGCGCGTGGTCTCGACCAACATCTGCGGCTCCGACCAGCACATGGTCCGTGGCCGTACCACCGCTCAGGTCGGCCTGGTGCTGGGCCATGAGATCACGGGCGAAGTCATCGAAGCCGGCCGCGACGTGGAACACCTGAAAGTCGGCGATCTGGTTTCGGTACCGTTCAACGTCGCCTGCGGCCGCTGCCGCTCCTGCAAGGAGCAGAACACCGGCGTCTGCCTGACCGTCAACCCGGCGCGCCCCGGCGGCGCCTATGGTTACGTCGACATGGGCGACTGGGTCGGTGGCCAGGCCGAGTTCGTGCTGGTGCCCTATGCGGACTTCAACCTGCTGAAGCTGCCGGACCGCGATGCCGCCATGGAGAAGATCCGCGACCTGACGTGCCTCTCCGACATTCTGCCGACCGGCTATCACGGTGCCGTGACCGCAGGCGTTGGCCCTGGCAGTACCGTCTACGTGGCCGGTGCAGGCCCTGTCGGGCTCGCTGCCGCGGCTTCCGCGCGCCTGCTGGGTGCGGCAGTGGTGATCATCGGTGACGTCAACCCGGTACGTCTGGCGCATGCCAAGGCCCAGGGCTTCGAGATTGCCGACCTGTCCCAGGACACACCGTTGCACGAGCAGATCGCCGCCTTGCTGGGCGAGCCGGAAGTGGATTGCGCAGTCGATGCGGTAGGCTTCGAAGCACGCGGTCACGGTCACAGCGGGGCCAAGGCAGAAGCACCGGCTACCGTGCTCAACTCATTGATGGGCGTGGTGCGTGTGGCAGGCAAGATCGGCATTCCCGGCCTGTACGTTACCGAAGATCCGGGCGCGGTGGACGCGGCGGCGAAGATGGGCAGCCTGAGCATTCGCTTCGGACTGGGTTGGGCCAAGTCACACAGCTTCCATACCGGCCAGACTCCGGTGATGAAGTACAACCGGCAGCTGATGCAGGCCATCATGTGGGACCGCATCAAGATCGCCGATATCGTCGGCGTGGAAGTCATCTCGCTGGACGAGGCCCCACGCGGCTACGGCGAATTCGACGCGGGCGTACCGAAGAAATTCGTCATCGACCCGCACAAGCTGTTCAGCGCCGCCTGACCAGACCCGCTCCTGCAACGAGCATACAACTCCCCTGTAGGAGCGGCCATCGGCCGCGAAGAGGCCACCGCGGTGTATCTGCACGACCGCAGCGCGCCTTTCGCGGCCACGGACCGCTCCTACGTGGCTTCATCTTTGCCATTACACAATTTTCACCCCCGAGGAACATAATGGGACCGAACTGCCGTTTGACGACGGTCCGTCTATCTGTCCCCGAGGTTGCTGCACAATGAACATCACTCGCGCCATGGCCCTGGCTTCCCTGATGGCCGTTGCCACCAGTCCCGCCTTCGCCTTCAACCTGAACGACGCGGTCAATGCCGCCTCCACCCTGCAGAACGGCAAGCAAGGCAACAACGCTGCCGTCGCTGCAGCCCCGGAAGCCGCAGGCCTGCTGAACACCTTGGGTTCGACCCTGAACATCACTCCGACCCAGGCCATCGGCGGCACCGGCGCCATGCTGGGCCTGGCCAAGAATCAACTCAGCACCGCCGACTATTCGCAACTGAGCAAATCCGTTCCCGGCATCGACAAGCTTTCGGGCAACAACGCCTTGGGTGGATTGGGAGGCCTGAGCGGCCTGCTCGGCAAGTCCGACCAGAAAAACATCAGCGCACTGAACAACGCCCTTGGCGACGTGAAAACCACCAGCGACATGAACAGCGCCTTCAGCGCGCTGGGCATGAACAGCGGCATGGTCGGTCAGTTCGCGCCAGTCATTCTTCAGTACCTGGGCCAGCAGGGTGTCGGCGGCCCGTTGCTGCAAAGCCTGGGCAGCATCTGGGGCGCCACCGGCAGCTGATCAACGTCCCGATTCGGTGCGCAATGTGCCGATCAATTGGTCTTTCTCGGTCCATAGCTGGTTGACCCAGTTCTGGACCTTGAGCCGAAATACCGCATCGTTTTCATAATCGCCATCGATCAGGCCCGGATCGATGCTGCGCGACTTGATATCCACGATCACCTTGCGCACATCCCCGCACAACAGGTTCCAGAAGCCAGGGGTACGCCCGCGCGGATACACCACCGTGACGTCCAGCAAGCGATCCAGTTGCGGCCCCATCGCGGCCAGTACGAAGGCCACGCCGCCTGCCTTGGGCTTGAGCAGATAGCGGAAAGGGGAGGCCTGCTGCTCGCGCTTGGCCTGGGTGAAGCGAGTCCCTTCCAGATAATTGACGATGGTCACCGGCTGACGCTTGTACAGCTCGCACGCCGCCTTGGTGATTTCCAGGTCCTGGCCCTTGAGGTGTGGGTGCTTGTCCAGAAACGCCTTGCTGTAGCGCTTCATGAACGGATAGTCCAGCGCCCACCAGGCCAGCCCCAGGAACGGTACCCAGATCAGCTCCTTCTTCAGAAAGAACTTGAAGAACGGCGCGCGACCATTGAGTGCCTGGATCAACGCGGCAATGTCGATCCACGACTGGTGATTGCTTACCACCAGGTAGGACGTGCCCTTGCGCAAGTCGCGTGCTCCGCGAATATCCCACTCGGTACGGGTGCAGACCTTGAAGATCAGTTTGTCGATCTCCGACCAGGTCTCGGCAATCCACATGACCGCCGCCGAGGCATGGTCGCGCCAGCGACCACGCACCACCAGCTTGACCAAGGCGAACACCAGCAAGGGGCCGATCAACACCAGCGTATTGAGCAGCAGAAGGGCGGTCGCAAGACAGCCGGTGAGAAGGCGGCGCATAGGGCTACTCTGGCTTCATGAAGCAGGCAATGATAAGCACAAGCGCGCCTGTAACCAATTCTGCCCGAGGGTTTCGTCAACAAATGTTTCACTTTTATCTCGGTATGCTGCGCGCATTGCACACTGCCCCGAAGGAATCCCAGGTGAAGAACGTACTCGCCCTGTTGTCCATACTGGCCCTGCCCGCGCTGGCAGCAGAGCCGACCCTGTATGGTCGCTATGAATACATCAAGCTGCCCGAAATTGGCGGGCAGACGCTCAAGGCCAAGATGGACACCGGCGCACTGACAGCGTCGCTGTCGGCCAAGGACATCCAGACGTTCACCCGCGACGGCGACGACTGGGTACGCTTTCGCCTGGCCACCAAGGATGCCGACAACAAGATTTACGAGCACAAGATCTCGCGCATGAGCAAGATCAAGAACCGCGCCGAAGAAGACGACGATGGTGAAGGTACCGAAGTCTCGCAACGCCCCGTGGTCGACCTGGAGCTGTGCCTGGGCGACGTCAAGCGCACCATCGAGGTCAACCTGGTAGACCGCAGCAGCTTCAACTACCCCCTGCTGATCGGCGCCAAAGGCCTGCGTGAATTCAAGGCCGCGGTAAACCCTGCCCGCCGCTTCGTCGCCGACAAGCCCGACTGCTGATTCGGGGCGTGGCTTGCGAGGCACATCCCATAGTCTTGCCACCGGGATGACACTGGTCGCCAGTGACAAGGCGTTTCGTTTTGTCGAGGGACTCGAGGTACAGGACTGGTGCGAGGTCGCGTGAGCACCCCGGCCTGTCAGGCCGACGGCACAGTCGAGCGCAGCGACTCGCGCTCACTCACCTCGGCATACCACCCTGCCAATTCCGGATAGCGCTGCCGCCAGCCAGACTCCGGCATGCGAAAATCAACATACCCCAGCGCACAGGCCACACCGATCGCCGCGATATCGAACGCTGCGCTCAACTCCGCGACCGCCGTGGCCTCCAGATACGCCAGTCCCCGTTCGATCTTTTCCGCCTGATGATCCAGCCACAACGGCCAGTGCAGCTCAGGCGGCCGCAGGGCCTTCTCGTAGCGAATCAGCACGGCCGCGTCGAGCATCGCATCCGCCAATGACGCCACCGTCAACCGCCGCCAACGCGACGCCCCTTCCCGAGGGATCAGCGGGTTGCCCACATGCTGGTGATCCAGATACTCCAGGATCACCCGACTGTCATGCAGCGTGGTGCCGTCTTCGAGCACCAACGCCGGGATCTTCCCGGCCGGGTTCTCCTGGTTCACTGACGCATCCGGACTGACAGGGCTCAACGCCACCGTCTTCAGCGCGACCCGCTCCGACTGACCGGTCTCATGCAGCAGCACCATGACCTTGCGAGCAAAGGGGGAGGCGGGGTTGTGGTAGAGCGTCATGGCGGGCATGAGGTGTTCTCCTTGGATAAGGAAACACCCTGTATCAGCTGTGAGATGGGGTCAAGCCGTCTCAACTTGATCGTGGCCTACGCTCTCCGACATTGGGTGCGTTGGCCAGGAATGCAGGTTCACAGCTCAACTTGTACACAGGGCTATCGCTCAGCGTTCTGGCACTTCCGCTATGCCTTCGAGCAGACCTGCCTTCTTTCTCAACAGATGCCATGGCCCATCGGCAACGATTCTGCCCTGCTGAATAACCAGAACCCGGTCGAAACGCGCCAATGCTTCGATATCGTGAGTAACGCAGATCAACCCTTTACCTTTGAATGCATGCATCAAGGTGTCCCACGTAGCCATGGCCAGCTCCTGATCGAGTGAAGCGGTTGGCTCGTCAAAAAGATTGAAGCGCCCAGGTCTGTTGAGCAGCCGAAGCAGGCTAAGGCGCTTGGCCTGTCCGCCGGAGAGGTTGGACGCGGTATCGTTGAGATTTAGTTGGCTCAGGAGTGCGTCCAATGACAACTCTCGGGCGTGCTCCAGCAGTTCAGGTTCAGCGGCATGGCCATACATCACGCCCGATTCCAGATCGCCCGGCAGAAATACCGCACTTTGCGGGCAGTAGCGCAGCGCGCGCAGCTGCAAGGCGCCGCAGATACGCTGGACGCAGATACCATTCAAAGAGAGATATTGTCGATACGCCGCATCCATACCCGCCAGCAACTCGAGCAGTGTTGACTTGCCTGCACCACTGGGGCCCGTGATGGCCACGCTCTCATCGGACTTGAATCGCAGGGAAGCGTCGAGCGTCAAATGTCGGCCTGACACCTCGCATGCTGCCAACTCCAACGAGGAGAAGAGGGGTGTCCCAGGTTCCAGGGATCGGTCCGGTCCATCGAATCGCGGAAGGCTGAGGGTCTGCTGCAGTTTCACTCTGTCAGCCATGAACTGGTGGGCCGAACGATAGGCTTCGGCAATGCCCGATATGTTGGTGAGAAATCCACCCGCAATCGAGCACAGGGCAACCAACTCGCCGATGGTCAATGTCGGGTTTGTCATCCCCTGGTTTCGAACGCCCCACACCAGAAGTCCACAGGTGGCGAGCCCGATGAAGAGCATTTTCGCGGACCCCAGCGCTGCGGCAGAACTGGCGACGGTGGTAGCGCAACGCGCGTAGCGCTCGAATGCGAGGTTGAGCGGGGATAGCGTTTGTTCTGCCGCGCCTTCCAGCTTGATCGACCGTGCGGCGCGCAGCGTGCTGAACAGACGTTCAGAGACTTCGTCTTCGCTGTCGTTGACGTCGTTGATATGTCGAGTCCGCCACTGGATGATTCTGTGGCACACATATAAATAGATGCATGACGCCGTCAACAGCGCTGCAAAGAGTTGCGCGCCGCCAAAGTGCACAAACAGAACGCTGACGACAAGGATTTCGATGATCAGGGGCAGCCCAACGGTGACAAAGAAATTCAGTATCTGCTCATGAGCGGTAATGCCTCGATCCGTCGCTTTGATCAAATGGCCGATTCTCAGATTATTGAAGATGCTGAATTCTTTTCTGAATATCTCCGCCATCCAGCTGATGGATCGATCCTTGACCGTCTGCTGCACCAGTCGAGTCAGGACATACGTCTGGATGGGTGCAACCGCAGCTGTCACCAGTATGACCAACGCATAACCACCGAGCAGATAAGGTATCGTCAGGTTTTCAGCGCTGTTGTCGAGTGACAGGTTGTCAATAATGGAACCCAGCAAGAGTGGAGGCGCAAACAACGAAAGCTTGAGGATGAATATCGTGATCAAGGTAGCCCCGAACAGGGCTGGCCTTTGCGTTACTGCATGCGCCAGGAAACGCCTCATACCGATGGGGCCTCATTTCAATGTTGGTTTGTTCACGAGCTGAATGCACAATTAGCCCGAGCAAACCAGTGGGCGTAGTGCGAGGCAGATAGAGATATCATTATGTTTGATTCGATACAACGTTAACGCACAGTGCTGCGTCCTGAAAAATTGTAGGATATTTAACAGTGAGCTATCAGAGTAATTAGCTTCAAAGTAGGGCGTGATCTTCGATTGTTTGATGTAGAACGGTTTGATGTGTAGGATTTGGAAACTTCGGTTGCTCGGATGATAAAGTTAAACAAAACATTACCGCCTAGTTAACCAGGGGTAACTTCCTTCCTCCCAGCTCAGCCCTTCCTCACCAATCCCCACACCCCCAGCACCGCAGGAACCCCCAACCCCACCCACGCCAGGGCATCCCACCCGCCATCCCCCAACAGGGCGGCGAACAATCCGGTGGTGCCGAGCACGCTGACCAACAGCGGAATGCGGAACACCGGCCAGAACATCGACTTCTTCCTTTTCGTCACGCCGTGGCCTCTGCGCCAGAGGCCTTGGCGGCGCGGCGGCGGACCCACCACAGGTACACGCCACTGCCCAGCACGATGATGGTCAATACATCCAGCGCCGCCCACAGGATCTGCATCGGCATGCCGCCGTAATCGCCGAAGTGCAGCGGCTGCGACAGGCCCATGGCGTCCATGTACCAAGGCCGTTCGACCACGGCAGTGACGTCCAGCGTGGTGGCGTCGATCAGCACTGGCGTCAGCAGGTGCGAGGTCAGGTGGGTACCGCCTTGCATGAACACCGCGTAATGATGTTCGCTGGAAAAGCGCGTCCCGGGGAAGGCGATGAAGTCGGGTGTCATGCCTGGCGCAGCGCCATGGGCGATGTCCAACAGGCGGGTGGCGGGCGCCAGTTGTTTGAGCGGTGGCGCGTCGCGGTAGGGTTCGATCAAGGCGCTGAGGGTTTCTGCCCGCCAGGCACCGATCAGCAGGTCGGCGCAGGCGCTGATCACCCCCGTCACGCCCACCACCAGCGCCCAGGTCAAGGTGACCACGCCGATCAGGTTGTGCAGGTCGAGCCAGCGGGTGCGGGTGGATTTCTGATTGCGCACGGTGCCAAACGTGAGTTTGCGCATGAACGGCGCATACAGCACCACCCCGGAAACGATCGCCAGCACGAACAGCAGACCCATGAATGCCAGCAACAGCTTGCCGGGCAGGCCGGCATACATGTCCACATGCAGGCGCAGCATGACCATCATGAAGCCACCGTTGGCCGAGGGCGTTTCCACGGCTTCGCCGGTACGCGCATCGAGCATGAAGGTGTGCGACGAATTGGGCTCGGTGTTGGCGGTGGCAGCGGTAATCGCCAGCACGCCGTGAGGCTCGTCCTCGTCCCAGCTGAAGTATTGCACCACTTCACCCGCACGATGGGCCTGGGCGGCTTCCACCAGTTGTTGCAGATCCAGTTGCGGCGTATTGGCAGGCATTTCGCGGAACTGTGGCGCATCGCCCAGCAGGTGTTCGATCTCGTGATGGAACACCAGGGGCAGGCCAGTGATGGCAAGCATCAGCAGGAAAAGGGTGCAGATCAGGCTGGTCCAGGTGTGGATGAAGGACCAGCGGCGGATGGTGGTGCTTTTCATTTCAGGGCCTGCAAAAAGAACCCAGCCGTCCACACAGGGATGGCTGGGTCATGGCGCGTTGAGTGCCAGGACGTTATCACCTGTAGTCGATACTGGCGACCGCTGTCGGGTAGCGGTCGGGTGCATACACGCCTTTGCGCTGGTCAGAACACCTGGTTCTGCTGCCTGCGCCGCCACTGGCTCACTTTCTCGGCCAGGACGCGGGGGCTATCCAGACCTTGGCGGCGCGCACGGCTGAACAGCAGCATGGCCAATTCCGCGGTGACCAGCGCATCGGCACTGGCGTGATGGCGCTCGCCGACCTGCAGGCCGAAATGCATGGTCCAGTCGTCCAGTCCAGCTGCGCGCAGCAGCGCATCGGGGCAGAGCATCGGCGCCAGCTCGGCGACATCGATGAAGGGGTGTTGCAACGTGTAGCCCAGACTGTCCTTGAGCGCGCGGCCCAGCATGTGCTCGTCGAACGGTGCATGGAACGCCAGCAGCGGGCTGTCGCCGACGAAGGTCATGAAATCGAGCAGGGCGTCTGCCGGCGCCTGGCCGGCGGCGATCGCTTCCGGCCCCAGGCCATGGATCAACACACTGGCGCCCAGCCGCGGTTGCTCACGCAGCAATGTGCGTTCGAACTGCTGGGAGAAGTCCACCGCGCCGTCTTCGATGACCACCGCGCCGATCGACAGCACCTGGTCCTTGTTCAGGTTCAAGCCACTGGTTTCCAGGTCCAGCACCACCCAGCGCTGTTCGCGCAGGCTGCAGTCAGCCAAAGGCTGCGGGCCTGGCAACCCTTGCAGGCGCTGCTGCAGCTCGACTGCCAGCGGGGTGGGGCGTGGCCGCCGCCACCGGAACAAATTCACAGTTGATACCTCAGGCTCAGGCTGGCCTGCAGACGTTGGGCCTGGCGCAGCGACTCGCGCAGGATGCGCCGGTCCAGGTGGTTGAGTTCGGCGGGGTCGATGCGATTGGAGTAGGGCAAGTGCTGCCGAGCCTGGGCCTGATGCTGCTGCATGCGCGTCTGCTGGATGAAATGGTACGCCTCTTCGTACGCGGCGCCGTCCTGCGCGTCGATGACCTCCTTGGCCACCAGTTGGCGCAGGCGCTCCAGGGTATTGCCGGTGTCGATGCCGTTGGCCAGGGCCAGCAGGCGGGCGCCGTCGACGAAGGGCGTCAGGCCTTGCACCTTGAGGTCCAGGGTGGCTGCCTTGTCGCTGCCTTGACGGGTGAGCACGAAGTCGCGAAAGCGCCCCACCGGCGGGCGTTGGCGCAAGGCGTTCTGCGCCAGCATGCGCTGGAACAGTCGATTGTCGGCCACCTGCTCCAGCACGCTGCGGCGCAACTGCGCACACGCCGAATCATCGCCCCATACCGTGCGCAGGTCGAAGTAGATGCTCGAATTGAGCAGGTTCTCTGGGCTCGCTTCGCGAATGAAACCGGCGAAACGCCGTGCCCATTCCAGACGCGACAGGCACAGCTCGGGGTTGCTGGCCATGACGTTGCCCGAGCACAGGCTGAAGCCACACTGTGCCAGGGCCAGGTTGATCTGGTGCGCCAGTGGCAGCAGCTTGCCGCGGATTTCGGCAGCGTGGGCAGCGTCGCGGGCTTCGAAGACGATGCCGTTGTCCTGATCGGTGTGCAGGGTCTGCTCGCGGCGGCCCTCACTGCCGAAACACAGCCAACTGAAAGGCACGCCCGGATCACCGCGCTCTTCCAGCACCAGCTCGATCACCCGGCAGACGGTGTGATCGTTGAGTAAGGTAATGAGCTGGGTGATCTGCGTCGACGATGCGCCATGGGCCAGCATGCGCTCGACCAGAGCGCTGATCTCCCCACGCAAGGCAATCAGTTGTTCCAGGCGCGAGGCATGGCGAATGGTGCGTGCCAGGTGCACCAGATCCACCCGCTGCAGGGAAAACAGGTCGCGCTCGGAGACCACGCCGCACAGGCGCTGGTCTTTCACCAGACAGACATGGGCGATGTGCCGTTCGGTCATGGCCACGGCAGCATCGAAGGCGCTGGCTTCAGGGCTGAGATGGAAGGGCCGCGGGATCATGTAGCGCTCGATGCCCGCACCGAAATCGGTGGCCGCGTCGGCCACGGCCTGGCGCAGGTCGCGCAGGGTGAAAATGCCCTGGGGGGCCTTCAAGTCATCGACGATGACGATGCTGCCCACTTGCTGCTCGTGCATCAGCCGCACGGCGTCGCGCAGCGGCAGAGAGCCTGAGCAGGTCACCGGGTGGCGCATGGCAAGGTCCCCCAGTCGGGTGTTCAGCGAATACTGGGTGCCCAGGGTTTCCACGGCCTGGCGCTGCACTTGCTGGTTGACCTGGTCGAGCAGGCTGCTCACCCCGCGCAGGGCGAAGTCGCGGAACACCGTCGACAGCGCGAACAGCTTGATGAAGGCCGGCTTGTTCAATTGCAGGCAGAAGGTGTCTTCGGCTGCCAGATGCTCGGTGCGCGTGGCCCGTTCGCCGAGCAGGGCGGCCAGCGGAAAGCACTCGCCGGCAGTGATCTCGAACGTGGTTTCGGTGCCGCGACGCGCACTGTGCGGCCGCTCGCCCACCACCTGCCCCTGCTTGACGATATAGAAATGCTCGACAGCGCCATCGGCCGGTTTGATGATGCTTTCACCGCCGGCATAGAAGCGCAGCTGGCACTGCTCGACCAGGTACGCCAGGTGGGCGTTTTCCATCTGGTTGAACGGTGGGAAGCGTTGCAGGAACTGCACGGTGCCGTGGATGTTCTGCAGCACCGCGGTCTTGCCCGCCTGGGTGAAGGCGTCGGTTTTGCTCATGGCCATTACCGCTCGATAGGTCGAATCGGAAGTTGTTGTTATGGGAGATTTGTCTTTATCGTTCGGCCATGGTCGACTGCATGGGCGAAGGTGCCCATTGGACGTAAGTCTAAAAGGCGGGATCGAGCGCAATGGCCAGATGGATAGGTTCTGGATGACGGGAAGCGTATGTCCGATCACGAATTGTTGTTGAGCGATGCCGAGCGTGAAGCGCTCAGCGAACTGGGCCAGGTGCAGGCGCTGCCGCCGCAGCTGGTGCTGGTAGTGGATGATGACGACGACACGCGGGATGTCCTCGCGCAGATTCTGGCGCTGCATGGCATCGAGTGCCTGCAGGCCGACAGCGCCATGGGCGCAATGCTGCAGTTGCGCGCCAACAGGGGCATCGGGCTGTTGATCACCGACCTGCGCATGGGGCCCGAGTCGGGCCTGGACCTCATCCGTGAAGTACGCGAGTCGGAGCGTGCGGCGCTGCCGATCATCATCATTTCAGGCGATGCCAGCGTGAAGGATGCGATTACTGCCATGCACCTGAGCGTGGTGGATTTTCTCCTCAAGCCGATCGACCTGGACCTGCTGGTAAAACTGGCGCGCGAAGAGCTCGGCTTGATCTGAAGCCTCTCCCAGGTTATCCAAGGTTATCCTGCGCCTGCCTGTGGATAACCTGTGTCGACCCCTCTGCAGGCCGCGTCCTGCAAGGCCCACAGGCAATCGTTCAAAAAACAGCCAATTTACGGCATGTTGTGCACAATCCACGGGGACCAGACTGTGGATAACCTCGGCGTAGATCGCTGTACACCAAGCTCGGCGCGGCCTGCAGCCAGTTGATCGTTTTCTGATCAGTCGCGTTTGCGTCGATTCCACCAGATATCCACACTGTAGATAGCCAGCCCCGCCCAGATGAAGATGAACGTCATCAAGGTCGCGGGAGCCAGGTGTTCGCCGAACACCTGAACGGCCAGCAGCAACACAAGCGTTGGCGCGATGTACTGCAAGAAGCCCAGCGTGGTATACGGCAAATGACGCGCCGCGGCATTGAAGCACAGCAGCGGCACCAGTGTGATCGGCCCTGCAGCCATCAACCAGAGCGCGTCGCTGGTGGTCCAGAAGGCCGGTTGGATACTGACGGCATCGCCGTGCCAAAGCAGCCAGCCCGCGGCCAGCGGTACCAGCAACCAGGTTTCGATCACCAACCCCGGCAACGCCGCCACCGGTGCCCGCTTGCGAATCAGTCCGTAGAAACTGAACGTCAAGGCCAGTGCCAATGAGACCCATGGCAGGCTGCCCACCTGCCAGACCTGCTGCGCCACCCCCGTCGCCGCCAGTGCCACGGCGATCCATTGCAGCGGGCGCAGCCGCTCACGCAGGATCAGCAGCCCGAGCAATACGTTGAGCAGCGGGTTGATGTAGTAGCCCAGGCTGGCCTCGAGCAGTCGACCGTTGTTCACCGCCCACACATAGACCAGCCAGTTGGCGGCGATCAGGCAACCGCTGCCCACCAGTATCGCCAGGCGTACGGGGTTCTCGCGCAATTCGCGCAGCCAGCCGGGGTGTTTCCACACCAGCAGCAGCAACGACCCCAGCAGCGCCGACCAGAGCACCCGCTGGGCGATGATCTCCACGGCCGGGTAGTGCGCAAGGGTCTTGAAGTAGAGAGGGATGAACCCCCAACAGATGTAGGCGCTCAGGCCCAGGATGTACCCCCGACGGGGATTGGCGACTTGCATGGAGCTCCCTGCTGGCACGGTTTCGATATCGAATCGCTGGTCGGTAACTGTTACACATCAAACCATTGGAAACAAAAAGGCGAGCACTGCTTTCAGGCACAGCTTCAGGCTAGAACAGCTTCAGCGGCTCTTCATTGAGTGCGGCCAGCTGCTCGCGCAGCGCCAGCACCTGGTCACTCCAATACCGCTCGGTGCCGAACCAGGGAAAGCTGCGCGGAAAGGCTGGATCTTCCCAGCGCCGCGCCAGCCAGGCGCTGTAGTGCATCAGGCGCAGCGCCCGCAGGGGTTCGATCAGCGCCAGCTCACGCGGATCGAAGTCGTGGAATTCGCGGTAGCCGTCCATCAGCTCGGACAACTGGCCGAGGCATTCCTGGCGGTCGCCGGCGAGCATCATCCACAGATCCTGAACCGCCGGGCCCATGCGGCAATCGTCGAGGTCGACGATATGAAACACTTCGTCGCGGCACATCATGTTGCCCGGGTGGCAGTCGCCGTGCATGCGGATGTTCTGGTGCGGTGTGGCCTTGTACACCTCTTCCACGCGCTTGAGCAGGTCTCGGGCGACCGACTCGTAGGCGGGCAGCAGGCTGCGCGGTACATGGTTGCCTTCGAGCAAGGTCTGCAGCGAATCGTGGCCGAAATTCTGCACCCCCAACGCTTCGCGGTGCTCGAACGGGCGTGTGGCGCCCACGGCATGCAGGCGGCCCAGCAGCTGGCCCAGGCGATAGAGCTGATCGAGATTGCCCGGCTCCGGCGCCCGGCCGCCGCGGCGAGGAAACAGGGTGAAGCGGAAACCGGCGTGCTCGAACAGCGTTTCGCCTTCATGCACCATGGGGGCGACCACGGGCACTTCGCAATCGGCCAGCTCGGCGGTGAAGGCGTGTTCTTCGAGGATGGCCGCGTTGGTCCAGCGATCGGGACGGTAGAACTTGGCAATCAGCGGTTGGCCATCTTCGATGCCCACCTGGTAGACGCGGTTCTCGTAGCTGTTGAGCGCCAGCACCCGGGCATCGCTGAGAAAGCCGATGCTTTCCACGGCGTCGAGCACCAGGTCTGGGGTCAGTGTTTCAAAAGGGTGGGCCATGCGTACTCCTGCGCGCGGCAGGCTGCCGCGTCCGGCTCGCCATGGTAGCGCAGACGCGGCGGCAGCGGTGGCGCGTTACGCGCCGATCACCCCGCCATCCTCGCGGCTGATGGCAATCACCGAGGAGCGCGGCTTGCCGTTGGGCAGGTGCTCGGGGAAGGTCGAACCACCGTTTTCACCCGGATGCTGGATGCCGATGAACAGGGTGCGTTGATCGGGGGCGAAGCTGACGCCGGTGACTTCGCAGCCGACCGGGCCGACCATGAAGCGACGGATCTCGCCGCTGGCCGGGTCCGCGCAGAGCATCTGGTTGTTGCCCATGCCGGCGAAGTCACCCGCGTTGCTGGTGTCGCCATCGGTCTGTACCCACAGTCGACCGGCATCGTCGAACGCCAGGCCATCGGGGCTGTTGAACATGTTCTGCGGATTGATGTTGGACGAGCCGCCCTTGGCCTGGCCAGGGTGCACGCTGGGGTTGCCGGCCACCAGGAACAGGTCCCACTCGAATTCCATGGCGCCGTGCTCGTCGCCGCTTTCGCGCCAGCGCAGGATCTGACCGTAGACGTTCTTCGCGCGCGGGTTGGGGCCGCCGACCGGTTGGCCGTCGTCACCGCGTTTGACGTTGTTGGTCAGGGTGCAATAGACCTGGCCATCTTTCGGGCTGACCACGATCCACTCGGGACGGTCCATGCGCGTGGCCTGCATGACGGTGGCAGCCAGTCGCGCGTGGATCAGTACCTCGGCCTGGCTGGCAAAGCCTTTGCTGGCATCCAGGCCGTGCTTGCCATGGGTCAGCTCCAGCCATTGGCCACGGCCCTTGGGGTGGTCGGGGTTGCCGTCGCCGTCGTCGAAACGCGCAACGTACAGTGTGCCGTGGTCGAGCAGGTCACGATTGGCCTTGGGGTTGTGGTGGTCGATGCGATCGCGGCTGATGAATTTGTAGATGAATTCGCCGCGCTCGTCGTCGCCCATGTACACCACGGCATGCCCGTCGCGGGTTTCGGCCAGGGCTGCGTTCTCATGCTTGAAGCGACCTAGTGCGGTGCGCTTGACCGGCATGGCGGTGGGGTCGAACGGGTCCACTTCCACGACCCAGCCATGACGGTTGAGTTCGTTGGGGTTGCGCGCCATGTCGAAGCGCGGATCGTGGGGGTGCCAATTGATTTCCTTGCTGGCCGCGACCACGCCGTAGCGTTTCTGCGCCGGGGTGAACGCCAGCGTTGCGTCGGTGCTGCCGAAGCAGTCGGTAAAGTTTTCTTCGCACGTGAGGTAGGTGCCCCAGGGCGTCTTGCCATTGGCACAGTTCTGGAACGTGCCATGCACCAGTTGCCCGGTGCTGTCGGCGGCGGTCTTGAGCAGAGCGTCGCCTGCGGCTGGCCCGCTGACGCGGATCGGCGTGTTGCCGTGAACGCGGCGGTTGTACTGCGAGCCCTGGACGAAGTGCCAGTGGCCGGCCTTGCGCTGGATCTCGATCACCGACAGGCCTTCGCAGGCCAGGGCCTTGCGCACCTCTTCAGCCGACTGCGGGCTGCCGCCGTGGGCGTAGAGGTAGCGGTAGTTGGTGTATTCGTTGTTGATGGCCATCAACGCGCGATTGGCGTCGTTGGGGAAGGGGAACAGACTCATGCCATCGTTGTTGTCGCCGAACTGCACTTCCTGGGCTTCGGCGCTGCCGTTGCCGCTGGGGTCGAACGCAGGGCCGCCGGCTTGCAGGGGTTGCCCCCAGCTGATCAGCACGCTGGCCCGATAGCCTGGCGGCAGGCTGATGGTGTCGCTGGTGGCAGCCGCAATGCCGGTGAAACCGAGCAGGCCGCTGTTACCGGCGCTCACGGCGCTGGCCATGGCCGTGCGGGTCAGCAGGTTACCGCCCATGAACATTGCGGCACCGCACAATGCGCCAGCACCGATGAAGCGACGACGGCTCAGGCCGGTGATCTTTTCCAGGTCGGTGGCTTGATGTTCTTCTAATAGGCTCATGATCATCTCCCTTCAGGTCAGCGAGTACCTTAAGGAGGGATTATGACGAACAGGTTGCAGGCAGGGGGTGTGCCGATGCGTGCGTGCAGAAATGTTTCCGAATACAGCAATACGGGGGGGAACCACGGTGCAAAGCCAGCATGAATGCGCACAAGAGAATTAGCTAACCAGATGGGCTAAGATACACTGTAGTCACCTGTACAAAGGAGTCGCCACCGATGGCCATTCACAATGTTCACGATGCCAAAAGCAATCTGTCCCGGCTACTGGATCAAGCTGCGGCCGGTGAAGTGGTCGTCATTGCCAAAGCCGGCAAGCCGGTTGCCCGGCTGGTGGCTTATGACACGCCACTAGCGGGTGAAGCAAAGCGTATCGGTTTCATGCTTGACCTGGAGGTACCCGAAGACTTTGATGAGCTGGACATTGAGGTCGCCAATCTCTTCGAGGGCAAGGTGTGAAGTTACTGCTCGACACGCATATCCTGATCTGGGTTGCCAAGGACAGCCCGATGCTTTCAGCAAGTGCTCGATCGTTGATCGGCAATATGGATCACGAGGTGTACTTCAGCGCAGCGAGCCTGTGGGAAGTGGCCATCAAGAACGGTCTGAGCCGCAGCGCCACGGTCATCGATACGGCGCGTCTGCGCCGGCAGCTATTGCTCAATGGCTACAGCGAGCTACCCATCACTGCAGCCCATGGCATGGCCGTGGAAAAACTGCCGCCCATTCATCGCGATCCGTTCGATCGCCTGCTATTCGCCCAGGCTACCCTCGAGAGCATGCAGTTACTGACGGCCGACGCATTGTTGAGCCAATACGGCACACCCGCATTGCACGTTTGAATCGTCCTACCCAATAAGCTCCAGATGCAGATGCTCGGCAACGCTTTGGGCACTGGCGTCCTTCAGGTAGGGCACGCGACCCAGGCAGGGCGCTGGCATGCGTTCGGCCAGGGTGGCGAGGTTATCTTCCAGGCGTGAGGTTTTCGGTTCGATGATGTTGGCCACCCAGCCGGCCAGCTGCAGGCCGTCGCGGGCGATCGCTTCCGCACTGAGCAGCGCATGGCTGATGGCGCCCAGGCGCACGCCCACCACCAGAATCACCGGCAGTTTCAGGGCAATGGCCAAGTCCGACAGGTTGGCCTGGTCGGACAGCGGCACGCGCCAGCCGCCGGCGCCTTCGATCAGGGTGAAGTCTGCCTGCTGGGCCAGCACGTGGCGCATGGGCGCCAGCAACGATCCAACCGTCAGCGCCACGCCAGCCTCGCGAGCGGCAATGTGTGGAGCGATCGCCGGTTCGAAGGCCACTGGATTGACCTGCGCATATTCCAGGCTGATCGAACTCTGCGCCATCAAGGCCAGCGCATCACTGTTGCGCAGGCCCTTGGGTGTGACATCGCAGCCCGAGGCGACGGGTTTGGCACCCAGCGTACTGAGGCCCTTGAGCCGGGCGGCGTGCAGCAGGCCGGCCGCCACCGTGGTCTTGCCGATGTCCGTGTCGGTACCGGCGATGAAATAGGCGCTCATCAGAATTGTCCTTGCTCGACGGGTTTGCGCAGCACAGCGTAGACCACCTGGTAAGTGGCTGGCAGCCCCTGGGGTGCACGAAAGGCTTCATAGGCTTGCAGCAGACCAAGCATGCGCGCGCGGCCGGTCAGGCCGTCGGGTCGGCCGGGGTTGAGATTGTGCGCGCCCAGCGCCTTGAGTTCATGGGTCAGGCCGCGCACGTCCGCGTAGTGCAGCACATGGGGCACGTTATCCAGGCTCAGTACCTCCAGACCGCTGTTGGCGCACAGGCGCTGGTAGTCGGCGAACTCACGGAAGCGGTTGACGTGCACCCGGCCATCCACTGCGCGCCAGCTCTGGCGCAGCTCGTGCAGCGTGCCCGCGCACAGGCTGGCGAATGCCAGCACGCCACCGGGCTGCAGTGTTCGGTGGGCCTCGGCAAGCACCGCGGCGAAGTCGCTGCACCATTGCACCGCCAGGCTGGAATAGATCAGGCCACAGCTGCCATTGCGCAACGGCAGTTGCTCGGCATCTCCGGCCACATGCCAAGAGGTGCCGCCCTGGGCGCGGGCGTGGGTCAGCATGCCTTCGGCAATGTCCAGCGCCACGCCGGCGACCTCGGGAAAACGCTGCGCCAGGGCGCGGCTGAAATAGCCCGTGCCGCTGCCCAAGTCGAGCCATTGCGAGGGTTGCAGACCGGTCGGCAGGCGTGCGAGCAGCGCGTGCCCAACGTCGCGTTGCAACTGCGCGACGCTGTCGTAACTCGCCGCTGCCTTGGAAAAGGAAGCCGCCACCCGCCGCTTGTCCGGCAACGCAGACCCCGCCTCGGCCCCTGTAGCAGCGGCGCAAGCCGCGTCATCTACCATCGCCAAACGTGCGCCAAACGCAACACCCTTGCCGTTATTCATCAAAACCTCGCTCACGCAGGAAGGCCTGAATTGCACCGGCGACCCTTTGCGAGTCCTCCAGCATGAACGCATGGCTGGTCTGCTCGACCAGGCCGATCTCCGCCTCTGGCAGCAGCTCCCGCAACGCGCTTACGGCACCAACAGGCACCAGCGAATCGTTCCCGGCAAACAGGTGCAGTTGCGGCCCGGCAAACGCCTGCAACGCGGCCCGGGTATCCAGCTCCGCCAGCACATGCAGGCCCTCCACCAACGTCTGTGTCGAAGTCGGCTCAGCAACCGCCAGTCGCCGAGAAAGCCCGCGCGGATCAGCAGCGCCTTGCGCACAAAGCGACGCGAAGCGCTTCAGCAGGTTTTTCGGATCCGCCTCGCAAGCGGCCAGAAACGCTTCGAACGTCTTAGCGGGCATCGCCTCCGGCCAGTCGGCGCGGGCCACGAAACAGGGGTTGCTGGCCAGCGTCAGCAAGCCACGACAGCGCTCGCCACGGCGCGCCGCCAGTTCGGCAGCAAGCATGCCTCCCAGCGACCAGCCGCCCAGCCAGACACCGTCCGGCAGGCGTTCGTCGAGCGCGTCGAGCCAGTCGGAAAGCTGGATGGAACCGGGCTCGGGCAAGGCTTCGATCCGCGCCTGCACGGGTTCAGCGAGCCCTCGCAAGGCGGCGACCAGGGGATCCAAAGCACCGTTGCCCAGGCCCCAGCCAGGTAGCAGGATCAAGCGATCAAGCATGTTCAGCTCCCAGCAACGGGTAGCACTCAGCCAGCGCATCGAGCAGTCGCTGCACTTGGGCACTGCTGTGAGCGGCCGAAAGCGTGACCCGCAATCGCGCACTGCCGACAGGCACTGTTGGCGGGCGAATGGCCGTCACCAGCACTCCGCGCTCGCGCAACAGCCGCGACAAATGCAGGGCTCGCCCGGCGTCGCCGATGAGAATGGGTTGAATGGGCGTGAAGCTGTCCATCAAGGTCAGGCCCAACCGGGCAGCGCCCTGTCTGAACTGCGCGATCAGGGTCGCCAGGTGCTCGCGCCGCCAGTGCTCGCTGCGCAGCAGCTGCAGGCTGCGCAACGTGGCGCAGGCCAGCGCCGGTGGCTGGCTGGTGGTGTAGATGTAGGGCCGGGCGAACTGCACCAGCGTCTCGATCAGTTCCTCGCTGCCGGCTACGAAGGCGCCCGCAGTGCCGAAGCCCTTGCCCAAGGTCCCGACCAGCACCTGCACATCGTCCAACCCCAACCCGAAGTGTTCGACGATACCGCCACCGGTGGCGCCTAGCGCACCGAACCCGTGGGCATCGTCGACCATCAGCCAGGCACCCTTGGCGCGGGCCGAAGCGGCCAGTTGCGGCAGCTCGGCAAGGTCACCGTCCATGCTGAAGACGCCATCGGTCACCACCAGCGTATTGCCGGTGGCTTTGTCGAGGCGCGTTTCCAGGCTGGCGGCATCGTTGTGCAGGTAACGGCTGAAGCGCGCGCCGCTGAGCAGCCCGGCGTCTAGCAGCGAGGCGTGGTTGAGCCGGTCCTGCAGCACGGTATCGCCTTGCCCCACCAGGGCGGTGACCGCCCCCAGGTTAGCCATGTAGCCGGTGGAAAACAGCAACGCCCGCGGACGCCCGGTCAATTCGGCCAAGGCCTCTTCCAGCGCGTGGTGAGGGCTGCTGTGACCGACCACCAGATGCGATGCTCCACCGCCCACGCCCCAGCGCTCGGCGCCCTCGCGCCAGGCCTTGATCACTTCGGGGTGGTTGGCCAGGCCCAGGTAGTCGTTGCTGCAGAAAGCCAGCAGCGGTTGGCCATCGACCACCACGCATGGCCCCTGCGGGCTTTGCAGCAATGGACGCTGACGATAGAGGTCGGCGGCGTGGCGCTCGGCCAGGCGCGCGCTGAGGTCGAAGGGCATGCAGGCCTCGAATGGCAGGGGGTGAACGCCGGCCGCTGGGGCCGGCGCAGGGTCAGGCGGACGCGGCGTCGTAGAACAGGTCGCTGCTCTTCTGCTCGACCAGGGCCTGTTCGATGGCCGCTTGATGGACCTCGTCGGCGTGTTCTTCACGAGCTTCGGGAGCGATCCCCAGGCGGGCGAACAACTGCATGTCCTTGTCTGCCTGCGGGTTGGCCGTGGTCAACAGCTTGTCGCCATAGAAGATCGAGTTGGCCCCGGCCAGGAAAGCCAGTGCCTGCATCTGTTCGTTCATCGCTTCGCGCCCGGCGGAAAGGCGCACATGGGACTGCGGCATGAGAATGCGCGCCACGGCGAGCATGCGGATGAAATCGAACGGGTCGATATCCTCGGCGTTTTCCAGCGGTGTACCGGCCACTTTCACCAGCATGTTGATCGGCACCGACTCGGGATGCTCGGGCAGGTTGGCCAACTGGATCAGCAGCCCGGCGCGGTCGTCCAGCGACTCGCCCATGCCCAGGATGCCGCCGGAGCAGATCTTCATGCCGGCGTCGCGCACGTGGGCCAGGGTCTGCAGGCGTTCGCTGTAGGTGCGGGTGGTGATGATGCTGGCGTAGAACTCCGGCGAGGTGTCCAGGTTGTGGTTGTAGTAGTCGAGGCCGGCCTGGGCCAGCGCCTTGGTCTGGTCTTCGTCCAGGCGCCCCAGGGTCATGCAGGTTTCCAGGCCCAGCGCCTTGACCCCGGCAACCATTTGCAACACGTAGGGCATGTCCTTGGCCGAAGGGTGTTTCCAGGCCGCGCCCATGCAGAATCGCGTCGAACCGATGGCCTTGGCGCGGGCGGCTTCCTCGAGCACCTTCTGCACTTCCATCAGCTTTTCTTTTTCCAGCCCTGTGTTGTAGTGCCCCGATTGCGGGCAGTACTTGCAGTCCTCGGGGCAGGCGCCGGTCTTGATCGACAGCAGGGTCGAGACCTGGACCCGATTGGGGTCGAAATGCGCCCGGTGCACGCTTTGCGCCTGGAACAGCAGGTCGTTGAACGGCTGCACGAACAGCGCCTTGACCTCGGCCAGGGTCCAGTCGTGACGAACGGTTGCAGTTGTACTGGCGCTCATCGGCGATTCCTTGTTTATGCTTGGGCGCGCGCAGGGACGCTGGAATGTCCATGGGCGCAACGCGGCTATTGAGTTGAATGCGGGCATGATTAAGGAAGCTCCATGCACTGTCAACCTTCTACGGCTGCCAGGGTCTACAAGTGGCTAGAAAATGATCAGATTTGCCTGCTGTGCGACGAAGCGTCGGGCAATCCCTATGCCCTGTGCGAGGCCTGCGAATGCGACCTTCCCTGGCTGGAGGAGCAGTGCACGGTGTGCGCATTGCCCTTGGCGATGAGTGGGTTCACCTGCGCGCCCTGTCGGCGTCGGCCACCCGCATTCGGCAAGGTGGAAACCCCCTGGCACTATGGTTTTCCCCTCGACAGCCTGATCACCCGCTTCAAGCACAACAGCCAGTGGCCCTATGGACGTTTGCTGGCCGAGTTGACCAGTCACTGGCTCGATCATCGTTTCAACGAAGGGTTGCCACGCCCGCAGTTGCTGATCCCGGTGCCCATGGGGCGCAAACGCCTGCGCAGACGCGGTTTCAACCAGGCTGAAATGCTCGCTCGGTGGTTGTCCGAGGCACTGCACATCGACTGCGATTCGACCCTGGTGCAACGACCGCGCGAGACCCAGGCGCAGCAGGAACTGGGCGCCAAGGCGCGGCTGCACAACCTGGAACGAGCCTTTGCCTTGATGCCCGGTGCGGTGCTCGACGGAGTGCACGTCGCCTTGGTCGACGATGTGATGACCACCGGCGCCACCGCGCAGGCCCTGGCCACGCTGCTTCGCGAGGGCGGCGCCGCGCGGGTCGACGTCTACTGTCTGGCGCGCACGGCCAAGCCCGAGTAGCCTTGGGCCATGACCTTGCCTCCTTTGCTGGCCCAGTACATCGCCCGTCGTCCGCAACGCATCGAACTGCTGCGTCATATCGCCGAGCAGGGTTCGATCACCCGTGCCGCCAAGGCGGCTGGCCTGAGCTACAAGGGCGCCTGGGACGCCATCGACGAACTCAACAACCTGGCCCAAACGCCGCTGGTCGAACGGGTCGTGGGCGGCAAGGGCGGTGGTGGCGCGTGCTTGTCCGCGGAAGGGCAGCGCATGCTGCGCCTTTACCAGAAGCTCCAGGCCTTGCAGGCGCAGGTGCTCGAAGCCGCCGAGGACGTCGGCGACCTCGACCTGCTGGGCCGACTCATGCTGCGTACCAGCGCCCGCAATCAACTGCACGGCCGCGTGACTGCCATCGACGCTCAAGGGCGCAACGACGAAATCACTCTGGACCTGGGCGCGGGGCTGAGCCTGCGTGCGCAGATCACCCATGACAGCACGCAAACCCTGACGCTGGTGCCCGGCGCTGGTGTGGTGGCCTTGATCAAGGCGGGTTGGTTGTGCGTGTTGCCACTGGATGCTCCCGCCATGCCTGGTCACAGCTGCCTGCAGGGTGTGTTGGAGCAGGTCCTGAAGGACGCTCGAGGGCCTTGCGAAATGCGTATCGGCCTGGCGAATGGGCAGACCCTGTGCGCACTTTCCGAGCACTGCTCGATCCGTGAGGGCGACTCGGTCAATGTGTGGCTCGATCCTGCCAACGTTCTACTCGGTACTCCGCTCTAACCCGCGCCATACCCGCCGAACCCTGTTGATCCCCCTTTTCAGCGAGCCAGCCCGCAGCCGCCACGGCACCGTGACGGCCGCCGGGCGGGTATTGACTTTGCGCAGGCGTAAACGTATGTTTCAAACAGCCGTTTGATAGCGACAACCTGTCGCAGGTCGAACCCATCGGAATTCATCAGCAGAGGTTTATCGCTATGCCTGAGTACAAGGCCCCCTTGCGTGATATTCGCTTCGTCCGCGACGAGTTGCTCGGCTACGAAGCGCACTATCAAAGCCTGCCCGGCTGCCAGGATGCGACCCCGGACATGGTCGATGCCATCCTCGAAGAAGGCGCCAAGTTCTGCGAACAGGTACTGGCTCCGCTGAACCGTGTGGGCGACATCGAAGGCTGCACCTGGAGCGAAGACGGCGTGAAGACGCCGACCGGCTTCAAGCAGGCCTACAAACAGTTCGTCGAAGGCGGCTGGCCAAGCCTGGCCCACGACGTCGAACACGGTGGCCAGGGCCTGCCCGAATCCCTCGGTCTGGCGGTGAGCGAGATGATCGGCAGCGCCAACTGGTCATGGGGCATGTACCCCGGCCTGTCCCACGGCGCCATGAACACCATTTCCGCCCACGGCACGCCCGAGCAGCAAGAGGCCTACCTGACCAAGCTGGTGTCCGGCGAGTGGACCGGCACCATGTGCCTGACCGAACCACACTGCGGCACCGACCTGGGCATGCTGCGCACCAAGGCCGAACCCCAGGCCGACGGCAGCTATGCAATCAGCGGCACGAAGATCTTCATTTCTGCCGGCGAACACGACATGGCTGACAACATCGTGCACATCGTGCTGGCACGCCTGCCCGATGCACCGGCCGGCACCAAGGGCATCTCGCTGTTCATCGTGCCCAAGTTCCTGCCTGACAGCGATGGCGCGATCGGCGCGCGCAATGCGGTGAGCTGTGGCTCGCTGGAACACAAGATGGGCATTCACGGCAACGCCACCTGCGTGATGAACTTCGACAGCGCCACCGGCTACCTGATCGGCCCTGCCAACAAGGGCCTGAACTGCATGTTCACCTTCATGAACACGGCACGCCTGGGCACTGCCCTGCAGGGTCTGGCCCATGCCGAAGTCGCGTTCCAGGGTGGCCTGCGCTATGCCCGCGATCGCCTGCAGATGCGCTCGCTGACCGGCCCCAAGGCGCCCGACAAGGCTGCCGACCCGATCATCGTGCACCCGGACGTACGGCGCATGCTGTTGACCATCAAGGCCTTCGCCGAAGGCACGCGGGCCATGGTCTATTTCACCGCCAAGCTGGTGGACGTGCTCAAGTTCAGCCAGGACGAGGAAGAGCGCAAGCGCGCCGATGCTCTGCTGGCGTTCATGACGCCGATCGCCAAGGCGTTCATGACCGAAGTCGGTTTCGAGGCCGCCAACCACGGCGTGCAGATCTACGGCGGGCACGGCTTCATTGCCGAGTGGGGCATGGAGCAGAACGTGCGCGACAGCCGCATTTCCATGCTGTACGAAGGCACCACCGGCATCCAGGCACTCGACCTGCTGGGGCGCAAGGTGCTCATGACCCAGGGCGAGGCCCTCAAGGGCTTTACCCGGATCGTGCACAAGTTCTGCCAGGCCAACGAAGGCAACGAGGCCGTCGCCGAGTTCGTTACACCCCTGGCGCAGTTGAACAAGGAGTGGGGCGAGCTGACCATGAAGGTCGGCATGGCCGCCATGAAAGATCGCGAAGAAGTCGGCGCAGCCTCGGTCGATTACGTGATGTATTCGGGTTACGCCTGCCTGGCCTATTTCTGGGCCGACATGGCTCGTGTGGCAGCGCAGAAGCTGGCTGAAGGCACGGGCGATGCCGCGTTCTACACGGCCAAGCTGCAAACGGCGCGCTTCTACTTCCAGCGCATCCTGCCGCGCACCCGCACTCACGTTGCCGCCATGCTCTCGGGCGCGGCCAACCTGATGGACATGGACGAAGCGCACTTCGGCCTGTCCTACTGACAGGTACGCCAACCAGCCGGGCGGCGCGCGTCTTGCCGAGCGCGCCACCCGGCTTTCGAACCTCAGCCCTCGAATTTCTGCGAGTCAGCCATGGCGGATTACAAAGCTCCCCTGCGCGATATGCGCTTTGTTCTGAACGAAGTATTCGACGTTGCCAGCCACTGGGCGCAGCTGCCGGGCCTGGCCGACAGCGTCGATGTCGACACCATGGAGGCCATTCTCGAGGAGGCCGGCAAGGTCACCGCCCAGGCCATCGCGCCCTTGAGCCGGGCGGCCGATGAAGAGGGCTGCCACTGGCGCGATACCGCGGTGACCACTCCGGCCGGGTTCATCCAGGCCTATCGGACCTACGCCGAGGGTGGCTGGGTCGGCGTGGGTGGCGAACCTGCCCACGGTGGCATGGGCATGCCCAAGGTGATTTCGGCGCAGGTCGAGGAAATGGTCAACTCGGCCAGCCTGGCGTTCGGCCTGTACCCGATGCTGACTGCCGGTGCCTGCCTGTCCATCAACGCCCATGCCAGTGAAGAGCTGAAACGCACCTACCTGCCCAAGATGTATGCCGGGACCTGGGCCGGCTCCATGTGCCTGACCGAAGCCCATGCGGGTACCGATCTGGGCCTGATCCGCACGCGTGCCGAACCGCAGGCAGACGGCAGCTACAAGGTCAGCGGGACGAAAATCTTCATCACCGGCGGCGAACACGACCTGACCGAGAACATCATTCATCTGGTGTTGGCCAAGCTTCCCGACGCACCGCCCGGCCCCAAGGGCATCTCGCTGCTGCTGGTGCCCAAGTTCATGGTCGATGCCGACGGTAACCTGGGCGCGCGCAACGCGGTGTCCTGCGGTTCCATCGAACACAAGATGGGCATCCAGGCGTCGGCCACCTGCGTGATGAACTTCGATGGCGCCACCGGTTACCTGGTCGGCGAGGCCAACAAGGGCCTGGCGGCCATGTTCACCATGATGAACTACGAGCGTCTGGGCGTAGGCATTCAGGGCCTAGCGTCGGCCGAGCGCTCCTATCAGAACGCTGTGGAGTACGCCCGTGACCGGCTGCAGAGCCGTTCGCCCACCGGGGCCATGCAGGCCGACAAGATGGCCGACCCGATCATCGTCCACCCGGACGTGCGGCGCATGCTGCTGACCATGAAAGCCTGCAATGAAGGCGGGCGGGCGTTCTCCACCTACGTGGCGCTGCAGTTGGACACCGCCAAGTACAGCGAAGAGCCGGCCACGCGCAAGCGCGCCGAAGACATGGTGGCTTTGCTGACTCCGGTGGCCAAGGCCTTCCTCACCGACCTGGGCCTGGAAACCACGGTGCATGGCCAGCAGGTATTCGGTGGCCACGGCTATATCCGCGAATGGGGCCAGGAGCAGTTGGTCCGCGATGTGCGCATTACCCAGATCTACGAGGGCACCAACGGCATCCAGGCACTGGACCTGATGGGCCGCAAGGTGGTGGGCAACGGTGGTGCGTTCTATCAGCTGTTTTCCGACGAAGTGCGTGCCTACGCCGCCCAGGCCGATGCCGCGTTGCAGGAGTTCGCCCAGCCGCTGATTCACGCGCTGGATCGCTTGGACGCCTTGACGGCAGGGGTTCTGGACCGCGCCGCGAACGATCCGCGCGAGATCGGCGCCGCATCGGTCGAGTACCTGCAGGCCTTTGGTTACACCGCCTACGCCTACATGTGGACGAGAATGGCGGCGGCCGCGCTGGGCAGGCAGGACGAGGCGTTTTATGCCAGCAAACTGGGCACGGCGCGCTTTTATTTCGCCCGGTTGTTGCCGCGGATCCACTCGCTGGCGGCTGCCGTCGATGCCGGCAGCGCGTCACTGTTTCTGTTGGATGAGGAGCAATTCTGACGATGTAAGCTTTGGCTTACATCACGTGGTGTCTTTGAGCTATATCCACGGATTGGATCCACAGTTAATCTTCACTCCAAGGACGTTGCGCAGGATGCGCCTAGATATAACAGGGACACGTAGGATTTCTGCCAGGACGGCGGACGGAAATGGATGTCATGGGAAACAGTCTGCAAAACCCCGCCTCGGCGGGGTTTTCTTTTTTCCGCTCCCGAATAATTTCCCCTGTAGCAGCGGCGCAAGCCGCGTCACCCACTGCGCGGTACACCTGACCCACTGCATCAAGGCCGGACGCGGCTCGCGCCGCTGCTACAGGAACGCGTGGGGCTCATTATGGGCTGCGCGACCCGTGTAGCAGCGGCGCAAGCCGCGTCACTGGCGACGCGATACACCTGACACTCCGCATCGACGTCGGACGCGGCTCGCGCCGCTGCTACAGGAACGCGTGGGGCTCATTACGGGCTGCGCGACCCGTGTAGCAGCGGCGCAAGCCGCGTCACTGGCGACGCGATACACCTGACACCCCGCTTCGACGCCGGACGCGGCTCACCCACCCCCTGTAGCAGCGGCGCGTCAGGTCATGGTTTCGCTGGCGGCTTGAGCAGCGCTTCGGCCGCTTTGGCCAGGTCTGGCGGGAGGAAATCCCGGTCCGGGTTGTAATCGGCCTTGAGGAATCGTGTCAGGTCCTGCAGGTCGCCGGGGCTCAGAATGCCCGCCGCCTGCTTGAGCCGCAGGTTGTCGAGAATGTAGTCATAGCGGGTGTTGTTGTAGTCGCGCACCGAGCTGTACAGCTGGCGCTGCGCATCGAGCACGTCGACGATGTTGCGCGTTCCCACCTGATAGCCGATTTCCGTGGCCAGCACCGAGCTCTGGTTGGAGATGATCGACTGCTTGCGCGCCTGCACCTGCTCGACATCGGTGTTCACCGCGCGGTGCAGGTTGCGGGTGTTCTCCACCACCTGTCGGCGCAGGCTTTCACGCTGCTGCTCACTTTGCGTGAGCCGCGCATAGGCCTCACGGACCTGCGAACTGGTCAAACCGCCGCTGTAGATCGGAATGTTCAACTGCACCCCGATGCTGCGCTGCGACACGTCGCTGCCATAGCTCACGCCCGGCAGATTGGAAGGATTGCTGAAACCCAGATTGTCGTTGTCACCCTTCTGGTATTGCGCCACCGCATCCACCGTGGGCGCATGCCCGGCCTTGCGCTGGCGCAAGGTCTGCTCGGCAGCTTCCACGGCGTAGTTGCTGGCCAGCAGATCGAGGTTCTGCCGGGAAGCGGTGTCGACCCACGCACTCGCGTCGTTGGGCATCGGCGCCAGCACCGGCAAGGTGTGAACGATGCCCTGGATCGAGTTGTATTCGCGGTTGGTCAGCGTGATCAGGGCCTGGAAGGCGTCGTCGACCTGACGCTGGGCGATGATTCGATTGGCCCGGGCGGTGTCGTAGCTGGCCTGGGATTGCAGGGTGTCGGTCTTGTCGGACAGACCGACGTTGAAACGCTCCTGCGACTGATCGAGCTGGCGCCGGAAAGCATTCTCTTCGGCACGCGCGGTGGCCAGGTTGTCCTGCGCGCGCAGCACCGAGAAATAGGCCTGGGCACTCTGCAGAATCAGGTTCTGCTCGGTGGCCGACAGCTGCACGGCCGCCTGCTCGTCGACCGCTTTGGCGGCCTTGAGCTGAAACCAGCGGTCGGCGCGGAACAGCGGCTGGCTCAACTGCGCCCGGTAGGAATTGCCGCTGCGGTTGTACACCGCCGACGGTTGGTCCAGCGCCGTGCGGGTATCGTTGATGTCGTAGCCCGCCGACAGGTTGGGCAGCAAGCCGGCCCGCGCCTGCGGCACGATTTCGCTTTGCGCGGCGTAGTCGGCCCGCGACGCGGCCAGGTCGGCGTTGTTCAGCACCGCTTCCTGATAGACGCTGACCAGGTCGGTCATGCTCGCCAGCGGTGCCTGCTGCGCCAGGGCCATGCCTGGAATGGCACCGGACACGGCCAGGGCGAGGGCCGTTGCCGAGGGAAATCTACTGCGCAGCATGGGGCAATCCTTGGTCTGAAAGCTGGGTCTGGGCATCAGCTGTGAAAATAGGCGTGGGGCAGGGCGAGTGTAGAGCGCGACGCGCCGCACAACAATCCGGCGCAACGGCCAATATCAAGACCTGCAGGCGGAGTTGGCGTTCCGTGTGCGGGCCGTCTATGCTGTGCACGTTCTTGTCGGGGTGCCTTGCTATGAGGTTGAGATCGGATAATCCGGATCCCGTTGAACCTGATCAGGTTAACGCCTGCGTAGGGAACAAGATTTCTCGTCCTTTCGGCGAGTCCTCTTGTGCTTCGTCCGGGGTCTCGCGCATTTTCTGCACAGCACCTCGCGTACAAGCACAGCATCCGTTCACAGGGTGCATCCGTGCCTTTCAGGTTCGCTCCGACATTCCCGTGATGGATGCCGTCTGGAGAGCCTGTGATGAATACAAAAGCAAAAAACACCGTGCATTTGAGCGAATCGGCCCAGGTCGATTCGGGCTCCGTGCAGCCCTTCACCCGTTCGCGCAAGATCTACGTCCAGGGCTCGCGTGCGGACATCCGCGTGCCGATGCGCGAGATCAGCCTGGATGTCACGCCCACCGACTTCTCGACCGGCAGCGGCGCAGGTGAAATCAACCCGCCGGTGACCGTCTACGACACGTCTGGCCCGTACACCGACCCCAGCGTCGTCATCGACGTGCGCAAGGGCCTGGCCGACGTGCGCTCGGCGTGGATCGACGACCGCGGCGACACCGAGCGCCTGGCCGGCCTGAGCTCGAGCTTCGGCCAGCAACGCCTGAGCGACGACGAACTGACCAAACTGCGCTTCGCCCATGTGCGCAACCCGCGCCGGGCCAAGGCCGGCGCCAACGTCAGCCAGATGCACTATGCCCGCCAGGGCATCATTACCGCCGAAATGGAATACGTCGCCATCCGCGAGAACATGAAGCTGGCCGAGGCGCGCGCTGCCGGCCTGCTCAAGGACCAGCACAAGGGCCACAGCTTCGGCGCCAGCATTCCAAAGGAGATCACCGCCGAATTCGTCCGCGACGAGATCGCCCGCGGCCGCGCCATCATCCCGGCCAACATCAACCACACCGAACTCGAGCCGATGATCATCGGCCGCAACTTCCTGGTGAAGATCAACGGCAACATCGGCAACAGCGCGCTGGGTTCCTCCATCGAGGAAGAAGTGGCCAAGCTCACCTGGGGCATTCGCTGGGGCTCGGACACGGTGATGGACCTGTCCACCGGCAAGCACATCCACGAAACCCGCGAGTGGATCATCCGCAACTCGCCCGTGCCGATCGGCACCGTACCCATCTATCAGGCCCTGGAAAAGGTCGGCGGCGCGGCTGAGGACCTGACCTGGGAGCTGTTCCGCGACACCCTGATCGAACAGGCCGAGCAGGGCGTCGACTACTTCACCATCCATGCCGGTGTGCTGTTGCGCTATGTGCCGCTGACCGCCAAGCGGGTCACCGGCATAGTCAGTCGCGGCGGGTCGATCATGGCCAAGTGGTGCCTGGCGCATCACAAGGAAAACTTCCTGTACACGCATTTCGATGACATCTGCGAAATCATGAAAGCCTACGATGTCAGCTTTTCCCTGGGCGACGGCCTGCGTCCGGGGTCGATCGCCGACGCCAACGACGAAGCCCAGTTCGGCGAACTGGAAACCCTTGGCGAGCTGACCAAGATCGCCTGGAAGCACGACGTGCAGTGCATGATCGAAGGTCCGGGGCATGTGCCGATGCAACTGATCAAGGAGAACATGGACAAGCAGCTGGAATGCTGCGACGAAGCGCCGTTCTACACCCTGGGCCCACTGACCACCGACATTGCGCCGGGTTACGACCACATCACCTCGGGCATCGGTGCCGCGATGATCGGCTGGTTCGGCTGCGCCATGCTCTGCTACGTGACGCCCAAGGAGCATCTTGGGTTGCCGAACAAGGATGACGTGAAGACCGGCATCATCACCTACAAGATCGCCGCCCACGCCGCCGACCTGGCCAAGGGACATCCGGGCGCGCAGATCCGCGACAACGCCTTGAGCAAGGCGCGCTTCGAGTTTCGCTGGGAAGACCAGTTCAACCTGGGGCTGGACCCGGACACCGCGCGCGCCTACCACGACGAAACCTTGCCCAAGGATTCGGCCAAGGTCGCGCATTTCTGCTCGATGTGCGGGCCGAAGTTCTGCTCGATGAAAATCACCCAGGAAGTGCGCGAGTACGCGGCCAACCAGAAGATCGAAGCCGTCGACCTGAGCGTGGAGGAGGGCATGCGCGAACAGGCGCAGCGCTTCAAGCAGGAAGGCAGCCAGCTGTACCAAAAGGTCTAGTCAGTATCTTCGGTGGTGCGGCTTTCGCGGCCGCTGACCGCTCCTACGATTCCTCCGTAGGAGCGGTCAGCGGCCGCGAACAGGCACCGCCAATGCCCCAACAACCTTCGACCCATTTCCACTCGAGCCCAGCCATTGAAAACCTCCTATTCTCCCGATACTGCGGTGTCCGCCGCCCAGCGCGTGCTGGGCGGGCGCGACCTGTTCTCCCTGTGGTTTTCCCTGGGCGTGGGCCTCATGGTGCTGCAGACCGGCGCCCTGCTGGCGCCTGGCCTGGGCCTGGCCGGCGCACTGGCGGCGATCTTCCTGGGCACCCTGGTGGGTGTTTTGCTGCTCGCCTCGGTCGGCGTCATCGGCAGCGACACCGGCCTGTCCGCCATGGCGGCCCTGCGCCTGACCCTGGGCCGTGGCGCCGGCAGCGTTCCGGCCTTGCTCAACCTGCTGCAACTGATTGGCTGGGGATCGTTCGAGATCATCGTCATGCGCGATGCCGCCAGCCTGCTGGGCACGCGCGCGTTCGGTGAGGGCAGCCTGGGCAGCAACCCCTGGCTGTGGACCGTGTTTTTCGGCGGCCTGGCGACATTGCTGGCGGTCACCGGGCCGCTGACCTTCGTGCGCAAGGTGCTGCGCAAATGGGGTATCTGGCTGCTGTTGGCGGCGTGCCTGTGGCTGACCTGGAACCTGTTCGCCAAGGCCGACCTGACGACCCTGTGGAACACCGCTGGCGACGGTTCCATGGATCTGGCCACGGGCTTCGACATCGCCATCGCCATGCCCCTGTCGTGGCTGCCGTTGATCGCCGACTATTCACGCTTCGGCAAGCGCGCCAGAAACGTGTTCGGCGGAACCGCCGTGGGTTTCTTCATCGGCAACTTCTGGTTGATGAGCCTGGGCGTCGCCTACACCCTGGCGTTCGCGCCAAGCGGCGAAGTCAATGCGCTGCTGCTGGCGTTGGCTGGGGCCGGCCTGGGCATACCGCTGCTGTTGATATTGTTGGACGAGTCGGAGAACGCCTTCGCCGATATCCATTCGGCAGCCGTATCGACCAGCTTGCTGTCGGGGCTCAAGGTCGAACACCTGGCTCTGGCCATCGGTATCATCTGCACGCTGATCGCCTGCCTGGCACCGCTGGCGCAGTACCAGAACTTCCTGCTGCTGATTGGCTCGGTGTTCGCGCCGCTGTTCGGCGTGGTGCTGATGGACCACTTCGTGCTGCGCAGGCGTTCGGCGCAGGTCGAACCGCGCGCCGTGCACTGGAGTGCGCTGCTGGCCTGGCTTGGCGGCGTATGCCTGTACCACGTGCTGGCCAATCTGTACCCGCAGATCGGCGCAACCCTGCCAGCGCTGCTGGTGGCCGGGTTGCTGTACTACCTGATCGAGCGAGTGCTCAACCGCGACCCGGGAACAGCTCGGGCTTGATCACGCCATTGAGGCGCGGGTAGGCGATCTTCACTTCCGGGTGGCCCATGGCGTAGGGGGCGATGCTGTACACATTGTACTTGAGCACCACGCCCCCATAGGTCAGGGCAATGTTCGGCGTTTGCTGGAAGGGCCACTGGCGAATGAACTCGGCGTCCTTGTCCAGTTTGCTGGCGACCAGCCAGCCACGGTGGGCTTCTTCGGCGGCCTGCCAGAACGCACGTTCCTGGCCTGGGACCAGCATGTCCTGCAGGGTCAGCTCGCGGTGTTCGCGGCGGGACCAGTTGATGAAGCCGCGCCCGGGCATGCCATGGGCGCCGCCGGTCATGGCGTAGCTGGACAGCTCGACCACAACAATGCCGTCATGCTGTTCGCGTACCTTGGCTTGCAGGTAGCTGCTGTAACGTGGCTGGGCCTCGCGCATGAACTGCTCTTCGTAAGCCTTCAGGGTCGCGGGCACGCGGGCGTCCGGGGTATTGACGGTCATCTCGCGCAAGCGTTTGTCGATGGCTGCATCCAGGCCCGGCTCGTCGGGAAAGTGCACCACGTCGATGTTCACCAGCGGGCAATCCTGATTGTCGCAGCCAGGCTTGAGGTGCTCGAAAGCCTCGCGCTTGGTGTCCAGCGGCGCCCGGTAGTTGGGCTGGAAGAGGCTGGAGCAGGCGCCCAGGGTCAGGGCGACGCAGGCCACGGAGGCGAACTTGAGAAACGACATGAGGGTCCTTGGCGGGTAATGGAATTATCGTGGTTGGACTGTCGGTCGAACCGTCGGTTCGCCAGCTGCGCAATCTTAATGCCTGCTCGCCCAACCGCCTATCCCGAGGCGCGCGGCTTCACCTCAAAGGGGCTGCAATACGGGCCCATCGCGGTTAGGATGGCCCCATGCTGCATGCACGAGTAAGAGGTTTTTCCATGCCAGATTCATCACGATCAATGCCTTCGGCGGTCGAAATCGACAAGCGCGAGCTCTGCTTCCAGGGCTTCTACAAACTGGACAAGCTGTTCCTGCGCCACGAGCTGTTCAACGGTGGCATGAGCAAGCAGATCAGCCGCGAATTGTTCGTGCGCCACGATGCCGTGTGTGTGTTGCCCTACGACGCCGCTCGCGACGAACTGGTGCTCATCGAGCAGTTCCGGGTCGGCGCGGTGGGCAAGGTCGACAACCCCTGGCTGATCGAAATGGTCGCCGGGCTGATCGACAAGGACGAGCGGCCCGAGGAAGTCGCGCACCGCGAGGCCGACGAGGAAGCGGGCCTGCAGATCGAAGCGTTGTGGCCGATCAGCAAGTACTTCCCGTCACCCGGCGGCAGCGACGAGTACGTGCACCTCTACCTGGGCCGCTGCAGCAGCGAGGGCGCTGGTGGCCTGCATGGCCTGGAAGAAGAGGGCGAGGACATTCGCGTCAAGGTCTGGGCATTCGACGATGCCCTGCAGGCCGTGCGCGATGGTCGAATCATCAACGCGGCAGCGATCATCGCCATCCAATGGCTGGCCCTGAACCGCGACGAAGTCAGGGGGCTGTGGTCGTGAGCCCGTTGCGCGAGCGCTACCGCGTCGATCTGGTCGGCCTGCAGGTCGCCTGCGAAGCCAATTACGCGCGGCTCATGCGCCTGCTGCCGGACATGCGCAGCCAGCAGTTGTCACGCCGCATCGCCATGACCCAGGCCGACCAGATGCTTGGTGTGCTGACGCTGGAGGTGCTACTTGCCTGTCCGTACACCACCACCCTGCGCGTACGCCAGGAGCACAGCCTGCCATGGCTTCCGGTGCCGCAGATGGAGGTGCAGGTGTACCACGACGCGCGCATGGCCGAAGTCGTCAGCGCCGAGCACGCCCGGCGTTTCCGCAGCGTCTATCCCTACCCCAACGCGGCCATGCACCAGCCTGACGAAAAGGCCCAGCTCAATCTGTTCCTGGGTGAGTGGCTGAGTCATTGCCTGGCCTGTGGCCACGAGTACGAAGCGGTACGCTGAACATCGGCCTGCACGAGCGCCGCAGGTCGCATTGCCCTTGTCATCCAGGCTGCGCATAATTTGCCGGTTCGCCCTTTTGCCTGGAGACGGTCTTGTCGAGCCTATCTGATCCTGCTGTCGATGCACCGGTAGTGCTCGTGCAGCTTTCCGACAGCCACCTGGTGGCCGCAGCCGACGGTGCCATGTTCGGCTTGAACACGCGACGGAGCCTGGCGCAGGTGGTCGCGCAGGTGCTCGAGGAGCAGCCGCGCATCGACCTGCTGGTCGCCACCGGTGACCTGTCCCAGGACGGCACGCTGGCGTCTTACCAGGCGTTCGCGCAGGCCACCCAAGTCATTTGCGCACCCACGCGCTGGCTGCCCGGCAACCACGACGAGCCGGCGCTCATGCGGCAAGCCGCAGAAGGCACCCAGTGGCTGGAGCCTGTGGCGGATGTGGGTGCCTGGCGGGTGACGCTGCTCGATTCGACCATCGCCGGTTCGGCAGCCGGCCATCTGGCCGACGATCAGTTGCAGTTGCTCGAGCGTGCGCTCGCTGAACCACCGCACAAGCATCATCTGGTGTGCCTGCATCACCATCCGGTTGCGATCGGCAGCCATTGGATAGAGCCCATCGGGCTGCGCAACGCCGGGGCCCTGTTCGAACTGCTCGGGCGTTTCCCGCAGGCGCGTGGTGTGCTCTGGGGGCATGTGCATCAGGAGATCGACCGGCACGCCCATGGCTTGCGCCTGCTGGCGTCGCCGTCCACGGGCATTCAGTTTCTGCCCGGCAGTGAGGATTTCGCCCTGGACAACCGCGCGCCGGGCTACCGCTGGCTGCGCCTGATGCCGGACGGGCAGATCGAGACCGGCGTGTCGCGGCTGGCGAACTTCACCTTCACCCCGGACCTGGACGCGGCGGGTTATTGAATCAGAGGCGGTAGTGCGGCCTTCGCGGCCAGAGCCCGCTCCCGCAGGGTTTCGCGCCAGGATTGCGGCTTGCCCATATACCGACGCAGCAACACCCCAACTGCACCCCCGACAAGGTAAACTGCGCGCCATCTCTATGCCCGGAGGCCCCCATGCCCGGTTCGATCCTCTACATTCACGGTCTGAACAGTTCGCCGGATTCGCAGAAAGCCCGCCAGCTGAGCGCGCTGATGCAACGCATCGGCCTGGCCGACCAGCTACGCGCGCCGGCGCTGCACCACCATCCGCGCCAGGCCATTGCCCAACTGGAAGCCGCGCTGGCGCAGCTCGACGCACCATTGCTGGTGGGAAGCTCCCTCGGCGGCTACTATGCGACGCACCTGGCAAAGCGCTTCGGCCTCAAGGCATTGTTGATCAACCCGGTGGTCAATCCGCACCACCTGTTCGATGGCTACCTGGGAATGCAGACCAACCACTATACGGGCGAACGCTGGCAGTTGACCCGCGACCACGTCACGGCCCTTGCCGAGCTGGAAGTGCCGGCGCCCACCGACCCCGAGCGGCTTCAGGTGTGGCTGCAGACCGGCGACGAAACCCTCGACTATCGCCAGGCTGCGGCCTTCTACCAAGCCTGCAGCGTACACATCGAAAACGGCGGCGACCACGGCTTCCAAGGCTTTGCGCAAAAGTTGCCAGCGCTGCTGGCATTCGCCGGCATCGACGCGGCGCGTTACCAGGCCGTCGATTTTGCCCAGCTTTGATCACTCTTTTCACGAACGACTGACGACGAGACCCCATGGCCAATCCCAGCGCTAGCTCCTATAACGCAGACGCCATCGAAGTCCTCTCGGGCCTCGACCCGGTGCGCAAGCGCCCGGGCATGTACACCGACACCAGTCGGCCCAACCACCTGGCCCAGGAAGTCATCGACAACAGTGTCGACGAAGCCCTGGCGGGCCATGCACGTTCTATCCAGGTCATCCTGCACGCCGATCACTCTCTTGAAGTGTCCGACGATGGCCGTGGCATGCCCGTGGATATCCACCCCGAGGAAGGCGTCAGCGGCGTCGAGCTGATCCTTACCAAGCTGCACGCGGGCGGCAAGTTTTCCAACAAGAACTACCAGTTTTCCGGCGGCCTGCACGGGGTGGGCATCTCGGTGGTCAACGCCTTGTCCAATCAGGTGCGGGTCAGGGTCAAGCGCGACGGCAACGAGTACCAGATGACCTTCGCCGATGGCTTCAAGGCCACCGATCTGGAAGTCATCGGCACCGTCGGCAAGCGCAACACCGGCACCAGCGTGTACTTCGCCCCGGACCCGAAATACTTCGATTCGCCGAAGTTTTCCGTCAGCCGCCTCAAGCATGTGCTCAAGGCCAAGGCGGTGTTGTGTCCCGGCCTGCTGGTCAGCTTCGAAGACAAGGGCAGCGGCGAGAAGGTCGAGTGGCATTATGAAGACGGGCTGCGTTCGTACCTGATCGATGCGGTCACCGAATTCGCTCGCCTGCCCGACGAGCCGTTCTGCGGCAGCCTGGCGGGCAACAAGGAAGCCGTGGACTGGGCACTGCTGTGGTTGCCCGAAGGCGGCGACAGCGTTCAGGAAAGCTACGTCAACCTGATCCCGACGGCTCAGGGCGGTACCCACGTCAACGGGCTGCGCCAGGGTCTGCTGGATGCAATGCGCGAGTTCTGCGAGTTCCGCAACCTGCTGCCACGCGGCTTGAAACTGGCGCCCGAAGATATCTGGGAACGCATCGCCTTCGTGCTGTCGATGAAGATGCAGGATGCGCAGTTCTCGGGCCAGACCAAGGAGCGGCTGTCCTCGCGCGAGGCGGCCGCGTTCGTCTCCGGCGTGGTCAAGGACGCCTTCAGCCTGTGGCTCAACGCCCATCCCGAATTGGGCATGCAGTTGGCCGAACTGGCGATCAGCAACGCCGGGCGTCGCCTCAAGGCGAGCAAGAAGGTCGAGCGCAAGCGCATCACCCAGGGCCCCGCATTGCCCGGCAAGCTGGCTGACTGCGCCGGCCAGGACCCAGCCCGCTCCGAGCTGTTCCTGGTCGAAGGCGACTCGGCAGGCGGCTCGGCCAAACAGGCGCGAGACAAGGAGTTCCAGGCGATCCTGCCGTTGCGCGGCAAGATCCTCAACACCTGGGAGGTGGACGGCAGCGAAGTACTCGCCAGCCAGGAAGTCCACAACATTGCCGTGGCCATCGGCGTCGATCCCGGTGCCGCCGATATCAGCCAGCTGCGCTACGGCAAGGTGTGCATCCTGGCCGACGCCGACTCCGACGGCCTGCACATCGCGACCCTGCTGTGCGCGCTGTTCGTCCAGCACTTCCGACCCTTGGTGGACGCCGGTCACGTCTACGTCGCCATGCCGCCGCTGTACCGCATCGACCTGGGCAAGGAGATCTTCTACGCCCTGGACGAGGCAGAGCGCGACGGCATTCTCGACCGCCTGGTTGCCGAAAAGAAACGCGGTAAGCCGCAGGTCACGCGCTTCAAGGGTTTGGGCGAAATGAACCCGCCGCAGCTGCGCGAAACCACCATGGACCCCAACACCCGCCGCCTGGTGCAACTGACCCTGGACGATTTCGCCGGGACCACCGAGATCATGGACATGCTGCTGGCCAAGAAACGTGCGGGCGACCGCAAGGCGTGGCTCGAGTCCAAGGGCAACCTGGCCGAGGTGCTGGCTTGATCGCAGCGCTGCTGACAGCCCTGTTCGCCCTGGCCCTGCCGACGCTGGCCGTGGCGTCGGTGCAACCACCCGTGCCCGAGCTGACCCTGGTCGGCGAGCACGTGGTGGACGGTATGCCCACCGGAAACCTGTCCGGCCTGGCGCTGTGCCGCAAGACCTTGTGGGCCGTTTCGGACCGGGAGGACGGTACGGTCTATCGGCTCGATACCTCGACTCCCAACTGGCAGGCCACGGCCGTAACCTTCAAGGCGCCGCCGGTACCGCCCAGCGGGCTGCCCGTTCGTCTGCGCATGAGCAGTTGGGCGGCGGCCTTCGTGCGTGGCGGCGACCTGGATTTCGAAGGCATCAGCTGCGATGCCCGAGGCAACCAATACCTGGTCAGTGAATCCCACGTCGCGGTGCTGCAGATTCCCGTGTCAGGCGAGCCGAAATGGTTGCCCCTGGACCCGACCCTGGTCAGTCAGGCACGTGCCAGCCACCTGCTGTTGCATTTCAATGCCCTGTTCGAAGGGCTGACCGTCAATCTGGCCGGCGACCGCCTGTGGCTGGCTGCCGAACGTCAGCAGCGCGGCCTGCTGGCCGTTCGCAAGCGGCCATTGAGCTGGAGCTGTGAGGGGCGTTGCGTATTGCTTGCCGAAGGCGGTGCGGAAGCCCTGCCGGTGCAGATTCCCCGGGCCAGGCACATGCCGCGCGATTTTGCCGATCTGGCCTGGTTCGATGGCAAGCTGTTCACGCTGGAACGCAATGCCTATCGCATCTGTCGTCGCGACGCGGACACGGCTGCCGTGGAGCGATGCTGGTCGTTCGCCGCCGAGGCGCTGTTGCCGGCTCGCCGCTATGATGCTCCCTACGGTCTGACCGAAGCGCTGAGCGTCGATGCCGAGGGGGCATGGGTGGGCACCGACAATAACCAGTGGGCCCGCGCCGATGGCGAGCGGCGTCCGGTGGTCTGGCGCTTCGCGGCCCCCGCCGGCGGCTGGAGCGCCGCGCCATGAGCCAGGCCGCACCGGGCAGGCGTGTTGGCAAGGTGTTGATGCTGCTGGCCTGGGCCGCGGCGTTGTACCTGGCCACGCAGTTCTTCGGTGACTGGGAACAGCGTCGAGAAAATCCCAATGCGGTGCCGGTTTCCCAGCACGGCGACGGCTACGTGGAAGTGCAACTGGCCGGCAATGGCCAGGGGCACTTCGTCAGCGGCGGCTTCATCAATGGGCAGCCGGTGCAATTCATGCTCGACACCGGCGCCACCGATGTGGCCATGCCCGAAGCGGTCGCGCGCAAGCTCGATCTGGCCCGCGGTGCGCCGGTGCTGCTGACCACTGCCAATGGCAAGACCCAAGGCTATCGCACCGAGATCGCCACTCTGCAGCTGGGCGATATACGCCTGAGCAATGTCCGCGCCCTGGTGGTGCCGGGCTTCGACGGCGACCAGGTGCTGCTGGGCATGAGCGCCCTGAAACAACTTGAATTCACTCAGCGCGGCGGCAACTTGCTGCTGCGCCAGACCACGAAACGATGAGGCTTGCATGAGCGATTCCCTCGATCTCAGTCTTGACGGCGTAGAACGCCGGTCCCTGGCTGACTTCACCGAACAGGCCTACCTCAACTACTCCATGTACGTGATCATGGACCGCGCCTTGCCGCATATCGGTGATGGCCTCAAGCCGGTCCAGCGACGCATCGTCTATGCCATGAGCGAGTTGGGCCTGGACGCCGACGCCAAGCACAAGAAGTCCGCACGTACCGTGGGCGATGTACTCGGCAAGTTCCACCCCCACGGCGACTCGGCCTGCTACGAGGCCATGGTCCTGATGGCCCAGCCGTTCAGCTATCGCTACACGCTGGTCGATGGCCAGGGCAACTGGGGCGCACCGGACGATCCCAAGTCGTTCGCCGCCATGCGCTACACCGAGGCGCGTCTGTCGCGCTATTCCGAGGTGCTGCTCACCGAGCTGGGCCAGGGCACGGCGGACTGGGTGCCGAACTTCGACGGTACCCTCGACGAGCCGTCGGTGCTGCCGGCACGGCTGCCCAATATCCTGCTCAACGGCACCACCGGCATTGCCGTAGGCATGGCCACCGACGTTCCACCGCACAACCTGCGCGAAGTGGCCAGCGCCTGTGTGCGCCTGCTCGACGAGCCCAAGGCGACGATCGAGCAGCTCTGCGAACACATCCAGGGCCCCGACTACCCGACCGAAGCGGAAATCATCACCCCGCGCGCCGATCTGCTGAAAATCTACCAGACCGGCCGCGGCTCGGTGCGCATGCGCGCGGTGTATCGCCTGGAAGACGGCGACGTAGTCGTCACCGCCTTGCCGCACCAAGTGTCCGGCGCCAAAGTGCTGGAACAGATCGCGGCGCAGATGCAGGCCAAGAAGCTGCCGATGGTGGCCGATCTGCGTGACGAATCCGACCACGAGCATCCGTGTCGCATCGTCATCATTCCACGCTCCAATCGCGTCGAAGTCGACGACCTGATGCAGCATCTGTTCGCCACCACCGATCTGGAGTCGACCTACCGGGTCAACGTCAACATCATCGGCCTGGACGGCCGCCCGCAGTTGAAGAACCTGCGCGCGTTGCTGGTCGAATGGCTGGAGTTCCGTGTCAACACCGTGCGCCGTCGCCTGCAGTTCCGCCTGGACAAGGTCGAACGTCGCCTGCACCTGTTGGACGGCTTGCTGATCGCCTTCCTCAACCTGGATGAAGTGATCCACATCATCCGCACCGAGGAGCATCCCAAGGCGCGCCTGATCGAACGCTTTGCCCTCACCGAGATCCAGGCCGACTACATTCTCGACACGCGCCTGCGTCAGCTCGCGCGCCTTGAGGAAATGAAGATCCGCGGCGAGCAGGAAGAACTGGCCAAGGAACGCGCCAAGCTGCAGGCGCTGCTGGGCAGCGAAAGCAAGCTGAAGAAGCTGGTGCGCGCCGAGCTGATCAAGGACGCCGAAACCTATGGCGACGAGCGTCGTTCGCCGATCGTTGCGCGCAGCGAAGCACGCGCGCTGTCGGAGAACGAGCTGATGCCGACCGAGCCGGTGACGGTAGTGCTGTCGGAAAAAGGCTGGGTGCGCTGTGGCAAAGGTCACGATATCGACGCCACGGGTCTCTCCTACAAGGCCGGTGACGGCTACAAGACCGCAGCCATCGGGCGTTCGAACCAGTTCGCGGTATTCATCGACTCGACCGGGCGCAGCTATTCGGTGGCCGCGCACACCCTGCCTTCGGCCCGTGGCCAGGGCGAGCCGCTGACCGGCCGCCTGACGCCGCCACCCGGCGCAAGCTTCGAGTGCGTGATGCTGCCCGACGACGACGCGTTGTACGTCATCGCGTCGGACGCCGGCTACGGCTTCGTGGTCAAGGGCGAAGACCTGCAGGCCAAGAACAAGGCTGGCAAGGCACTGCTCAGCCTGCCCAAAGGGGCCAAGGTGATCAACCCGCGTGCCGTACCCGATCGGGAACGGAACTGGCTGGCCGCGGTGACCACCGAGGGCCGCCTGCTGGTGTTCAAGATCAGCGACCTGCCGCAACTGGGCAAGGGCAAAGGCAACAAGATCATCGGCATTCCCGGTGATCGCGTGGCCAGTCGTGAAGAATTCGTCACTGACCTTGCGGTGGTCGCCGAAGGCTCGACGCTGGTGCTGCACGCGGGTAAACGCACGCTGTCGCTCAAACCCGATGACCTGGAGCACTACCGTGGCGAGCGTGGGCGGCGCGGCAACAAGCTGCCCCGCGGTTTCCAGCGTGTCGACGCCCTGGTCGTGGAAAACCTCTGATCGACGCCCGCGCCTGGACGGTGGCCGTGCTGCCGTTCGACGGACAAGCACTGGAGTCAGGGCGCGGATTCACGGATGATAGGCCCTTTCGCGGCGCTGCCAAGCGGCAGCGTCCAGACGACTCGGTCAAGTATTGCTGCGGTTGCCGTGTGGCAGCCGCCTGGATGAAATGATGAAACTGTTGCGCCTTCCCGTGATTTTATTGCTCAGCGGCGTGCTGGGACTGGCCGGATGCAGCACGCATCAACCGGTGGCCCTGTACCAGCTCGACAGCGGCAACCCCGGGCTGCCCAAGGAAAGTCGGGGTATGGCCGTGCTGCTGGGGCCAGTATCCGTGGCCGACTACCTGCAGCGCGAAACGCTGCTGCAGCGCCAGTCCGACGGCAGCCTGAGAGCGTCCACCGACGGTCGCTGGGCCGGCAGCCTTTCTGCCGACATCGACCAGTTGCTGTTGCGCCAGATGGCCTGGCGCCTGGACAGCCAGCGCGTGGTGTTGGCGCCTACGCCCGCCAACTTCACGCCTGACGCCCAGGTGCTGTTGTCGATCACTCGACTCGATTCAGGCAGCGGCCAGCCTGCCGTCCTGGATGCCCAGTGGCGTGTCCTCGACCGCCGTGGGCAAGTGCGTGACAACCGCATCGTCCATCTCGAGGAAAAGCATGACGGCGGCACCGCGGATCAAGTCCAGGCCCAGGGCGTACTGCTGCAGCGCCTGGCCGCGCAGCTGACTGCAGCGCTCAAGCCGTTGGCCAACCAGCCGGCGCTGGTCGAGGAGCGCAAGTCCGCGCCGGCGCAGGTGCGCCGCGAGCAAGAAAAGTCGCGGATTCCTCTGGCTACGCCCATCCGCACCGATCTGGAAGTGTTCCGCTTCTAGAACGGCGCCCACAAAAAAGCCCGCATTGCGGGCTTTTTTTATGGGCAAACGCTCAACCAATCAGCTGATTCGTGCCAGTTGGCGTTCCAGCAGGGACGGGTAGGGCTCCAGCAGACGCTCGACGCAGCAGGCCCCTTCGGGGCTGGCGATCGAGCGAATGCGCGCGCGTTGACGGATCAGCGGGTCTTCGCCGATCTCGCGCACGACCAGCAACAGGTTGCGGCTGTGCTGCGAAAGCGCCAGTGCATCCTGGGCCGATTCGGTCAGCAGCAGGTCGATGGAGTTCAAGCCGTGAACTTCGTCGCTGAGCACCAGACCCAACTGCAGTTGCAGGGTGATGCCGCTGTCGGCGACCTCGATCTGCAAGGCATGGCCCAGGGCACGCAACAGTTCGCCGCAGCAGATCGCGTTGGTCAGGTAGTCATCACCGCTGTGTTCACTGTGGAACAGCATCAGCGTGCTGCCGTCGTTGAGCATGTGCACTTCGCTCTCGTACAGCGAGGCGGCCTGTTGCAGGCAGTCGTGATAGCGCTCCAGCAGCTCGGCCAGACGCGCCTTGGGCAGGCGACGCAGTTGTTCCTGTGCACCCAGTTGCACGGCCAGCACGGCGCTGTCGGTGTGCACCCGAGCCACGGCAGTGGTCGGCTGCTTGATCACGGCCACCGGGGTTTCGCGCAGGTCGGCGAACGGGTCGTCACCGAAGTCTTCTTCGTCTTCGTCAGCCTGAATCTGGCGCATGACCGGTTTTACCGGCTTGGCTGCCACGGGCGGGAAGGGGCCCGGCTTGGCGGTTGCCGTGCGCACGGGTGGCGCTGCGTGCGGCACCTCGTCTTCGTCGGTGTCTTCGGGTTCGACCTCGGGCTCGCGCGGCTCTGGCGCCAGCTGTGCGTGCAGCTGCCGGGCCAGGTCGCCGATCTCGTCGGTGCGCTGGGTGGCCGGGGTGAACTCGTCGGGGTTGCGCAACCAGACCCGCAGTTGCAGCAGCGGCGTGGAAATGTAGCGACCCAGCCGCAGGCTCAACGCCAGTGCCAGCACCAACAGGATACCGGCCAGAACGCCCATGCTTTGCAGGCTGATGGTCAACGGCTGCTGGAACTGATTCATGTCCAGGCTGATGCGCAGTTGCCCGGCCAGCGCATCCTGGAAGTTGATCTTGGTTTCGTACAGCCCCTGGCTCTGCCCCAGCAGGCCGCTTTTGGGGCGCTGTCCGGCTTCGGCGAGAATGCGGTTGTCCGGGCTGAAGATCGCCGCGTGGGCGACCAGCGGGTTCTTCACCAGGTTGTTGAGCAGCACGTTGAGGCTGAGAATGTCGTTGGACACCAGCAACTCGGTGGCGGACGTGGCCGTTTGCGTGGTCAGGCTCTGCCCCACCGCGTCGGCTTGCTCGTGCATGGCCTGCTTGAACTGCAGACCCATGACACAGGCGTAGATCACCAGGGCAATGGCAACCAGCACGATGTTGGTGAACGCGATGCGCAAAGCCAGGGGCACTCGACGGTGGCGCACGGCTCGGAAGATCAGCAGGAAGAAGTTGTCGGTTTTGACTGGCGTAGGCCGGTTCACTGAGCGCGGCTCTTTGTCCGTGAAGTTGGCGCGCAGTATAACGAGCACCCTCCGAGCGGCAAAGCGCTGCCTGTGCCCGATGGTCACTGAAAGTGGTTAGAATGCGTTTTTTTTCATGAAACGGGGTGCCTCTTGCGCGAAATCGTCCTGATCAACATCACCGCTCAGGAGCAGTCGGGCATCGCCGATGCCTTGCGCGCCGCTCTGGCCGCCGATACCACGTTCAGCGCCGCCCAGTCCGCCACGCCGGCTGAACATGTGGTCAGCGTGATGGGGCGCCAGGTCGGTTACCCTGCCTTGCAGCAGGTTATCAGCCTGCTGAGCGAGCATGGCTTGGCGTTGGCGAGCATCGAGCGCCTGTCTGCGGCGGCGGGCGGCAACGCCTGTTTCGAGCTGGGCCTGCTCGGCACGCTGGAGCAGCCGCTGCAATTGCGCGGGCAAGTGCTTGAGCTCAGCGCCGCGCTGGGTCTGGACATCGTCTACCAGCCCGAATCCCCTCAGCGCCGACAGCCACGCCTGGCGGTGTTCGACATGGATTCGACCCTGATCGAGGCCGAGGTGATCGACGAACTGGCCAAGGCCGCTGGCATCGGCGAACGTGTTGCGGCCATCACCGAGCAGGCCATGCGCGGCGAAATCGACTTTCGCGCCAGCTTCAAGGCACGCCTGGCCCTGCTCGACGGCCTCGACGTTGCGGTCCTCGATGACATCGGCGCCCAACTGCGCCTGAGTGAAGGGGCCGAGCGCCTGTTCGCCGAACTCAACCGCATGGGCGTGAAGACGGCCATTCTGTCCGGTGGCTTCACGTATTTCGCCAGGCAGTTGCAGGAGCGCCTGGGCATCACCCATGTGTTCGCCAACGAACTGCAGGTGGTCGACGGCAAATGCACCGGCGTGGCAGTCGAGCCGATCGTCGACGCCCAGCGCAAGGCCGACCTGCTGCAGCAGCTGGCCCGTGAGCAGGGTGTGGAGTTGAGCGAGACCCTCGCCGTGGGCGATGGTGCCAACGACCTGGCCATGCTGGCGATTGCAGGTCTGGGCGTGGCGTTCCGTGCCAAGCCGCTGGTACGCCAGTCGGCGCGTCAGGCCATCAGCGTGCTGGGGCTGGACGCCGTGCTGTACCTGCTGGGCCGCCGCGACTGAACGCAGGCTGGCTCAGAGGTCTTTCCACAGCGAATCGAAGTCTTCTTCGGGCGCCGCATCGTCGGCACCGGCCGGCGCTGGTTTGGCCACTTCCAACAGGTGGTATTCGAACTGGTTGAAGCTGCCGGTGCCGGTCATGCGCTGCCCAAGGCCGGCCGGGCGTTCTTCACCTTGGGTGTTGATGATCACCTTGTTGCCTTCCAGGAACGGCATGCGTGGGGCCAGCAGGGAGGCGGGTATGTCGATGGCGCGGATCTCCGGCAGCAACAGGCCGCGGAGGAACTGGCTGTTCTGCTCGCTGACGCGCACCAGTTGCAGACCGCATGGCTGCGCGTGCGGTGCCACCAGCTCGATGCCCATCTGCGTGCCGCCACTGCGCACCTGACGGATCCAGCGCACCACCGCCACGCTCCAGCCCTGGGCCTGAGTGTCCTGAATACCGATCATTTCTCCGGCCTGCAGCTGCGGCGGGACTTCCCTTGGCCATGCCAGGCAATAGCCGCCGGGGCTGTGGTTGACGATCTGCAGAGCGTAGGTAGGGAAGTGCTGGTCATTGTTGGACGCGCTGGCGGCGCCGCTGCCTTCGCCGCTCGGCAGGTCGTACTGGATTTCTTCGTAGTCGCCGTGCCGATCGGTTTCGCTCGGCCTGCTCCAGGACTGGGTGGCGGCGCCCGGCACGAACTGCGCGCTCTGGGAAAGGGCCGGGCGCTTGAGGATCTCGCTGAAGGAACGCTCGCCGCCAATGTAGTAATGCAGCGCGCTCATGCCGATGCACACCGTCAGGTTGCCCTGACCGGGGGTGCGGGTAAAGGTGCGTTCCGCCACATCGCCCCAGGCGGCCGCCACGTGTTGCAGCAGATCGATGCTGAAATTGCTGGGAATCAGGCGCGACTGAGCACGCTGCTCGACCGGCATTTCCAGGTGCGTCTTGATCGCCTCGACCAGATCGGCGGGGTCGAGCCCGACCAGCAGTGGCAACTGGTCCTCTTCATACAGCGTCTTGTAGCGCGGCGGGCTGTCTTCGTCGGGCGCCATGGCGAACAGGCTCGAAGCCAGGGTGGCAGGCTGCACACGCACCAGCAGGCTCCAGGCCTCGAGCACTTCGGCCAGACGCAGGATCGCCTGCTGGCGCATCTGGTTGCAGCGTGAACTGCCCAGCAACAAGGCGGCGGTGTAGCTTTGCTGCACGCTCAGGGTCGTGCCATGCGCGGCCAGCGGGTCATTGATCGGAACGTTCTGCAACTGATGCGCCAGGGCCGCCTGGTACAGCTGGTGCAGTTCCAGCCAGACTCCGTCGGGCACCGGGCAGTACAGCAGGCTGGCGCGCATCACTGGCCCATTCAGGCAGTGCAGGGCGCGCTGCGCAGCGGTGGCCAGGAGCGTGGCGCGATCCTTGGAGGCGCGGTCTTTGGAGTAGGTGGCGCGCATGCGCAGCACGATCTGCTTGTAGCCGATCGCCAGGTGGTTCTGCAGGGCCTGGCACAGGTTAGCGACCTTGCGCGAGCGTTCGTCGAGAACGATAGACTGGTTGAGGAAGTGTCGTTCCAGATGCTTGCAGACGAAATACACCTCGGGCCGCAGCAGCTCGAGCAGTTGCAGGCGGTTTTCGCTGGGCGTGAGCAGCTGGTTGAGCTCGCCGAGGCCCTGGTACAGCAACCGGGCGGTTTCCCCCAGATTGGCCTTGGGCAGCTTGGCAATCCAGCGCTTGAGGTCGCGCGGGGTCGCTTCGCAGAAGGTCAGGCTCAACTGCGATGGCGTCGGTGCGCGCAACAACAGATGGGGGCGTGGCGACATCGGTCGTTTCCTGGTTCAACTCAGGTCGTCGCTCGAGGGCTTGAACGACGAGAAAAGACAGGCCATTCATTTGGCCGTATGCAAGGACTCTAACAGCATTGGATAACGGTCGCAGCCTAGATGTCGCCGAGGCTGCGCCGCGCACGCCGCAGGCGGTTCAGATTACGGTGGAAGCCGGCGCCGGCGCCACGTCGTCCGCGCTGGCCGCCAGCCCGATGCCCTGGCCCATGTTCACCGGTGACAAGTTGGCCAGATGATGGGCCCATTTGACTTGCTCCGGGCCAAACAGCATGACCACGGTCGAGCCCAGCTTGAAGCGGCCCATCTCGGCACCCTTCTCCAGATGGATCGGCGCGCGAGCGGCTTCGTCGTAGCGAAAGGTCTTGAGTTCGCGCTTGGGCGGCGTCACCAGGCCCGCCCAGACGGTTTCAATCGAAGCGACGATCATCGCGCCCACCAGCACCATGGCCATCGGCCCGCGTTCGGTGTCGAAGATGCACACCACCCGTTCGTTGCGCGCGAACAGTTCAGGCACGTTCTCGGCGGTGGTCTGGTTGACCGAGAAGATGCGCCCCGGCACATAGATCATTTCACGCAGGGTACCCGCCAGTGGCATGTGCACCCGATGGTAGTCGCGCGGTGACAGGTAGATGGTAGCGAACTTGCCACCCATGAAAGGAGCGGCGTTGTCTGGATCGCCGCCCAGCAGTTCGAGCACGCTGAAGCTGTGACCCTTGGCCTGGAAAATGCGACCGTGTTCGATGGTGCCCAGCTGGCTGACGGCGCCGTCGGCCGGCGAGAGGATTGCACCGGGGGTCGGGTCCAGCGGACGCGCATCGGGCTTCAGGGCACGGGTGAAGAAGGCGTTGAAGTTCTCGTAGGCACTCAGGTCTTCGACCTGGGCCAGCGACATGTCGACGTTGTAGCGCTCGGCGAACCAGCGGGTGAAGGCGTTCTTGAACCAGCGCGAGCGGCATTCGGCAACGCACCCGGCCAGGCGCGAGAGCAGGTGATGGGGCAGCAGATACTGGCTGATGATGAACAGGCGATCTTTCATTGAGTGTCCTTAAACTTCGGTGGGGGTGTCGGGGTGGTTGCCCCATTCGCCCCAGGAACCGGCATAGCCCTTGACGCGTGGATAGCCCAGCGCCTTGGCCACGAGATAAGTGAAGCCAGAGCGGTGATGGGTCTGGCAGTGAGTGATGATTTCCTTGTCGGCGGTGATGCCCAGGCCGTCGAGCATCTGCGCGACGTCGCTGCGGATGCGCAGCTGGCGCGCCGGATCCATGGCGGCGGTCCACTCCAGGTTGATCGCACCGGGAATGTGCCCCGCCTTGGCTGCCAGCACTTTTTCGCCCGAGTATTCCAGCGGGCCGCGGGCATCCCAGATGGCCAGGTCGCTGGCGCCCAGGCGGCTTTGCAGGTACTCGCGGGTTGCGGTGGGCTCGTCATGCAGGGTCAGCGACACCGGGCCGCCGGCGCTGGCTGGCGTGTCCTGGCTCAGCGGCAGGCCGGCGGCCTCCCAGGCCAGGATGCCGCCATCGAGGTAGTGATAGCGAGAATGGCCGATCACGTCGAGCAGCCAGATGAAGCGTCCGGCCCAGCCGCCGCCCTCGTCGTCGTAGACCACGTAGGTCGCCTGCGGGTGGTGACCCAGCTCGCCGAACAGCTGCTCCAGTGACGCCAGCCCGGGCAACAGCCCCGGTGCAGGCGGCTGACCCAATTGGGTACGCTTGGGATCGACGAAACGCGCCCCGCGGATGTGCCCGGACGCATAACGTGCGGCGCTGGTCAGGTCGACCACGATCAGGTTGGCGGCATCGAGCCGGGTGTCCAGCTCATCGGGCTCGATCACCAGGGGCAGGCCAGCGAAGTCAGGCATTCGGGTCTCCAGACGAAACGGAACGACGATTGTAGCGCAAGCCTTACCGGCTGCGGTTGGTAAAGGTGTCCAGCGCGCGCTCGATGCACTGTGCGGTCTTGCCGAAGCCCTGCACACTGATCTCGGAAAACGGGCGTCCGCCCTGGTCGGCGACCAGCAACGTGTGCACGCGGCCTTCGACGCCCAGCGAGCGCAGCAGCACGTGTTCACCGCGGAACAGCGCGCGCAGGGTCGCCGGCAGCAGTGCCTGCAGCTGCGCGCTGTTGGCGCTGCCCATGCGCAACTGCGTCGGTTGGGCGAGCAGCCGCTGCAACAGGCTGCTGTGCTCGATGCCCAGGCTCAGCGCGGCCGCCTCCTTGGGCAGCCCCGCGCTCTGGTGCACGCGCAGGCTGCCATGGCTGCGGTCGACCATCAGCAGCATGACCCGCTGCATGCCGCATGCCAGCAGTGCATCGCGCGCGCAGGTGGTCAGGTGCAAGGCATTGTTGAACGGCGTTGGCGTGGCCAGCAGCTGCGTGCACAGGTGCCGCCAGCCCGCCAGTGCCGCTTCGCTGGGTGCCGGCGCCGGTTCGCTGTCCTGCGTCGCGGGCGCGTGCTGCGGCGGCCACGGCAGGCTGCGCGCCGGGTGCCACAGGTCGGTAGCCCAGTGCACACGGGCGCTGTGCACCGCATGTTGATGAACCTGTTGCTGCACCTGCTCCAGCGGCACTTGCAGGTACAGGCAGCTCAGGTACTGCCAGCGCTGCAGGTGGGGGGTGAACCAGCCGTGCTGCGCCGCCAGGGCCAGACCATTGGCCATCAGGATGGTATTGGCCGGCTGGTTCAGCCAGCGGCGCAGCGCCGGCTCGTCGTCCAGCTGCTGTTGCTGACGCAGGCGGTGCTGGTTGTCGCGGGCGATGTGCAGCGCCTGCACCAGCGCCCGCCGTTCCCCCAGCAGCAGGCGATAGCCGTGCAGCACCCAGGCCGGCAAGCGCCATTTCTGCGCCAGTGCCTGGCAGAGCACCAGCAGCGGTACGCCGAACAGCGCCTGCTCGACCGTGGCCGCCGCTTCGCCCTCGGCAATGACCCGGTGCTCCCATTCATCGAGCAGTTCGGGGTAGGTGGCAGCCAGTGGCCAGAGCGGCGACAGGAACAACAGGCTGCCCCAGTGGATCTCCTGCCACAGCCGCGCCAGCCGTGCCGCGAACAGGCCATTGGCCTGCTGGCTGGCATGCTGGCTGATCATCTGCAACTGACGCAGGGTCAGCGGCATCTGCTGCGGGTCGAGCGCGGGCAGGCGCATCAGCAGCTCTTCGGCACGCGACAGGCCCAGCCGGTTCAGGGCCACTTCGAGGCTTTCCGCCGGTTCCGCCAGGCTGTTGCTGGCATGCCGGTTGGCTTCGCGCATCACGCTGAGCACCAGCGCCGGGCTGTGCTGCATCAGGTCAGCGATGTCGCGCAGCGAGCGGCGTCGGTCCTTGATCGCCGCGCGAACCTTGTCGTGGTAGAGCCTGGGGATCGGCAGGCGCACGCCATCGAGCAATGCGAGCCAGGTGTCGAGGGTTTGAGGCTTGGCGTTGGACACTATGCTTATCCTGATGCATGCCTGAATGCAGGCCGACTACACGAACGGACCAAACTGGCTTTTGAAAACCGCTGCCTATAGTCTGGCGCAGTTCTGCCGATAAGGAGAACAACAGATTCAACATCACCTTTTTCGTCCATGAACCCGACTTCTGAAGTGTTTTTTATCCATGGCTAAAATTATCGGCATCATTGTCGTGTTCGCGAGCGTGCTCGGCGGATACGTTCTTTCCCATGGTCAGTTGGCTGCTCTGGTGCAGCCCTTCGAGGTGCTGATCATCGGTGGCGCCGCACTGGGCGCGTTCCTGCAGGCCAACCCCGGCAGCACCACCATGATCGTACTGAAGAAGTCGCTGAAGATGTTCAAGTCGCGCTTCAGTCATGCCTTCTATCTGGAAGTGCTGAGCCTGCTGTTCGAGATCCTCAACAAGAGCCGTCGCGAGGGCATGATGTCCATCGAGGCCGACATCGAGGACGTCGCCGCCAGCCCGATCTTCGCCAAGTACCCAGCCCTCCTCAAGGACGAGCAGATGATGGCGTTCATCTGCGATTACCTGCGCATCATGTCTTCGGGCAACATGGCCCCACACGAACTCGAAGGCTTGTTCGACATGGAGCTGCTGAGCATGAAGGAAGAGCTCGAGCACCCGTCCCACGCCGTCACCGGCATCGCCGATGCTTTGCCCGGTTTCGGTATCGTTGCGGCGGTGCTGGGTATCGTCGTGACCATGGCCTCGCTGGGTGATGGCGACAAGGCAGCGATCGGCGGTCACGTCGGTGCCGCCCTGGTCGGTACGTTCCTGGGTATCCTGGCGGCCTACGGTTTCTTTGGCCCCTTGGCGACCTGCCTGGCCCATGATGCCAAGGAAGAACTGAACGTCTACGAGGCCATCAAGGCGTCGCTGGTGGCTTCGGCCTCGGGCATGCCGCCGTCGCTGGCCGTGGAGTTCGGGCGCAAGGTGCTGTACCCGGCGCACCGGCCCAGCTTCGCCGAACTCGAACAAGCCGTACGCGGTCGCTGAGTCATGGAAAACAACCAGCCCATCATCGTCAAGCGGGTCAAGCGCTTTGGCGGCGGCCATCATGGCGGCGCCTGGAAGATCGCATTCGCCGACTTCGCGACGGCGATGATGGCGTTCTTCCTGGTATTGTGGCTGTTGTCCGAAGCCACGCCTGAACAGAAGATCGCCATCGCTGGCTACTTCAAGGACCCGATCGGCTTCTCCGAAAGCGGCACGCCCTATGTCATCGACCTGGGCGGCTCGCCCCAGCTATCGCCCGAGAAGACGCTGAATCCGGACGTCGAGGTGTCGCCGCCCAAGCCCGAAACCTCGACCCAGGTCGCGGCCGAGCAGGCCGAGCAAGTGGCCCAGCAGGTTGAAAAGGAACGCCTCGAATTGTTGCTGCAGGAACTGCAGAACAAGGTCGACGAAAACCCCCAGCTGCAGAAATTCAAGGACCAGATCCTTTTCGAGATCACTCAGGACGGTTTGCGCATCCAGATAACCGACGCCGAGAATCGGCCGATGTTCGACCTGGGCAGTGCGCGGCTCAAACCCTATTTCGAGGACATCCTGCTGGCCATGGCGGACACCATAAAGGCGGTGCCGAACAAGATCAGCGTCAGCGGTCATACCGATGCCAAGCCCTACGCCGGCAGTGCGGCGGGCGGCTTCGGCAATTGGGAGCTGTCGTCCAACCGTGCCAATGCCGCGCGCCGCGCGCTGGTAGCCGGCAGCTACCCGGAAGACCAGATCGCGCGCGTGGTTGGCTATGGCTCCTCCTCGCTGTTCGACCGCAAGGATCCGCTGAACTCCATCAATCGCCGTATCGATATCGTGGTGCTGACCAAGAAGGCCCAGCGCGATATCGAAGGCGAGCAACCGGCCCTGGAAACTCCGGCCCCCGGCGCGCCCCCAGCTGCCAGTCCTCCTGGCGCGTCGATCGGTGATCCCGATGCGCCGGTGCAGCCGCGCGAGCTGCGCCAGCGGCTGAACCTCTTCGAGGACGGCTCGACGAAGATGGTCGAGCCGGGCAAACCCGCGCCCTGATGGGCCGCACCGCCTTCCCAGCCTTGCGGCCGAGCTAGAATCCACGCCCGATGCGTTCTCGCAGGCCCCTGTGGATATCGCGCGCGCACAGCTGCAGCGGCGTCTCGCGCTGACTGGCCGGCATGCGCAGGGCCGCCTCGCGGTGGTAGGCCTCGATGACGAAGTCCAATTGCTGCGTGCGCGTCAGGGTCGGCCAATGGGCCAGGTATTCGGGCAGCGCCTGGTCACCCATTCGATACACGCAGATGCGTCGGTCCCACGAGGTCGCCTCGCCGATGGAGAAGGGTATCCACCAACGCCGCGCGCTGCTGTGGGACATCATCAGGATCACGTGGGTGCAGTCACGGATGTGCGCGGTGATCGTCTCAGTGACATGCAGGGTGGTCAGCGATTCGAAGTCCATCACGTCCATGCGCACCTCGATCCCGGCCCTGCGCAGTTGCTTGCGGACCCGCAGCGCGTGTGGATGATCGGCATGCTGGTAGCCGATGAACACGCTCATCGCCGACTCCCGCCAGCAGTCGGTCGAACGAGGCGCAGGCAGGCAACGGGCAGGTCGAGCATGGAAAACCTTCATCGTGAGTGTTGAAGGTTGAAAGATTGTTCAATGCCGTTTAAGCGGCAAGGTATGTCATTCAAAAGAGACATTCCTTACCTAGGAAAGTAACTTCTCCTACGGCCAATTCCTCTAGCCGGCACCTGTGCAAAACCCTTGCGGCGCATGGACCAAGGCGTACAGGGCATCGGCAATACGCTCCACCTCAGCCGCACTCAGGATCAAGGGCGGCAGCAGGCGCAGGGTGGTGCCACGGGTCACGTTGATCAGCAGGGCATGCTCTTGCGCCGCCCGCTGCATCAGTTCGCGACAGGGCCGGTCCAGCTCCACGCCGATCATCAGGCCCACGCCGCGCACAGCCTTGACTCCGGGCAAGACGCCCACTTCGCTGCGCAAGCGTTCGAGCAGCGCCTGTCCCTGGCGCGCGGCGTTGTCCAGCAGCCCCTCGCGCTCGATGATGTCTAGCACCGTGCAGCCAACCCGGCAGGCCAGCGGGTTGCCGCCGAACGTGCTGCCATGGCTGCCGGGCGTGAACAGGCGGCCTACTGCCGCGCTGGCCAGGCAGGCGCCGATCGGAATGCCATTGCCCAGGGCCTTGGCCAGCGTGAGCACATCTGGCTGGATGCCCGCATGCTGGTAGGCGAACCACTGGCCGGTGCGACCGATGCCACTCTGGATCTCATCGAGCATCAGCAACCAGCCATGGTTGTCGCAGTGCTCACGCAGGGCGCGCAGGTAGGCGGCGGAAGCGACATGCACACCGCTTTCGCCCTGAATCGGTTCGAGCAACACTGCCGCAATGCGCTGTCCGAACGCCTGGGTGACGCTGGCCAGCGCGTCGAGGTCGGCGAAGGGGATCCTAACGCAATCGCCCGGCAGTTGGCCCAGTCCGGCGCTCAGGTGCGCGCCGTCGCTGGCTGCCAGGGTGGCCAGGGTGCGCCCGTGAAAGGCGTTGTTCATGACCACCACCAAAGGCCGGGCGATGCCGCGGGCATGGCCATGCAGGCGGGCCAGCTTCAATGCGGTCTCGTTTGCCTCGGCCCCCGAATTATTGAAGAACGCCAGGGCCAGGCCGGATTTTTCAGCCAGCTTCGCGCCCAATCGTTGCTGCCAGTCGATGGCATACAGGTTGGACGTGTGCAGCAACAGCCCGGCTTGTTCGGCAATGGCGGCTACCACGTCGGGATGGCTATGGCCCACGTTGGTCACCGCTACGCCAGCCAGTGCATCCAGGTATTCGCGGCCGTTGTCGTCCCACAGGCGGGTGCCGAGGCCGCGGGTGAACGTCAGGGGCAGGGGTTGATAGGTCGGCATCAAGTGGCTGGCGCTCATCGCGAATCTCTCGGGAGGAAATGAATCTGCAGTATTCCCTTCAAGCTCAGATGGATAAACGCCGCTAGACTGGATGCACTTTTCACTTGGAGTTGATAATGGATCTGTTCCAAGCCATGCAGGTGTACGTCAAAGTCGTGGAGCTAGGCACCATGACGGCAGCCGCCAACGCCTGCGACCTGTCCACGACCATGGTCAGCAACCATCTGCAGGCATTGGAGCGGCGTCTGGGCGTTACCCTGTTGCTGCGCACCACGCGCCGTCAGCAGGTGACCGACGCGGGCCAGGCCTACTACCAGCGCTGCCTGGAGGTGCTGGGGCTGGTCGCCGATTCCGAGCGCTGGGCCGAACACACCCAAGGCACCCCGCAGGGCCTGTTACGGATCACCGCGCCGCCTACCTTCGGCGCCGAGTGCCTGGCGCCGGCACTGGCGGGGTTTCTTCAGCGTTATCCACAGATCAGCGTCAGCCTCAGCCTCGGCGATCAGGTACAGGACATGCTCGACGGCCGGTACGACGCCGCCCTGCGCCTGGGTAATCTGGAGCCCTCGACCTTGATCGCACGTCCCCTGGACGACTATCGGCTGAGCATCTGTGCGTCCCCGGACTACCTGCGTCGCCATGGCACGCCTGGCCACCCCGAAGAGCTGGCTGCCCACGAGTGCCTGCAGTTCATGTACAACCCAGGCGATGAGTGGCGCGGCACGCAAAAGCGGTGGTCCATGCAGGGGCCCAATGGCTCGATCGGCGTCGATGTTCGAGGGCGTCTGGTCACCAACAGCAGCGCCGGGCTGCGTCAGGCCGCCCTGGCGGGCATGGGCCTGGTGATGCTTCCCGACGTGCTGGTGCGTGGCGATCTCGAGGAAGGCAAGCTGGTCCAGGTACTGGCTCGATACGCGTTGCCCGGCAGACCCATGCACCTGCTTTATCCACAGGCGCGCTACCGTTCGCCGAAGCTGCGCGCATTCGTGGACTACATCGTCCAGACCTTGGGGCCGCAGCCCGCCTCAGGGTCAGCAGATACCCTGGATCAGTAGGTGTCTTGGGTCAGGCTGGCGATGATCGAGCGGTAGCTGTTCATGCGCTGCTGCTGCACACGGCCATCGTCCAGTGCTGCGAGCAAGGCGCAGCCGGGTTCGCGGTCGTGCTTGCAGTCGCGGAAGCGACAGGTGCCGAGCAGGTCGGCGAACTCGATGAAGCCGGCTTCGACGTCGGCGCGGCTGACATGGCCCAGGCCGAACTCGCGGATACCGGGGGAGTCGATCAGCTCACCGCCGCCGGGGAAGTGGAACAACCGTGCGGTGGTGGTGGTGTGCGTGCCCTGGCCGGACCATTCCGACAGCGCACCCACACGGGCCTGCACTTCAGGCAGCAGGCTGTTGACCAGCGATGACTTGCCTACGCCGGACTGGCCGACGAATACGCTGATGTGACCATCCAGGCGTGCCTGCAACTGCTGCATGCCATCGCCCTGATGAGCCGAGACCTCGAGCAGTGGGTAACCCAGCTGGCGATACACCGCCAGCAGCGCGTTGAGCGCCGGCGCATTTTGCTCGTCGATCAGGTCGGCCTTGTTCAGCAGCAGCAGGGGATGGATGCCCGCGTGTTCGGCGGCTACCAGGTAGCGGTCGATCAGGTTGGCATGGGGTTCGGGCATGGGCGCGAACACGATGACGATCAGGTCGACGTTGGCCGCGACCGGCTTGAGCTGCCCGCGGCTGTCGGGGCGGCACAGCTCGGTGCTGCGCGGCAGTTGGGCAACGATGACACCGATGCCCTGATTGCCCGCGCGCCAGACCACCTTGTCGCCAGTGACCAGCGCCGGCAGGTTGGCGCGCAGGTAGCAGCGGCAAACCTGACCGGTCTGTTCGCCTTCCAGCGCCTCGACTTCCACCTGAACACCGAAGTGCGCGATTACCAGCCCTGTCTGCTCGGGGCCCAGGTCACCGCCTTCCAGCGTCTCCAGGGCCTGGGACTCACGCTTGGCGGCGCGGGCACCGCGCTCGCCCTGGATTTTTTCGATACGCCAGTTCTGGCGGCGGTTCAGTTGGCGTTTGGCCATGTGTGTTCCGTGTAAATGAATGCAGGTGTTGACGAAGGCGGGATACTAGCACGGCCGGCTAGGCTAAACTGCGCAGCTACGCCGAGGAGACTTTCATGCAGAACCCACAGAACCTGATCTGGATCGACCTGGAAATGACCGGCCTGGACCCGGATCACGATGTCATCATCGAAATGGCCACCATCGTCACCGACAGCGACCTCAATACCCTGGCCGAAGGGCCGGTCATCGCCATCCACCAGAGCGACGAGATCCTCGCCGGCATGGACGAGTGGAACACCCGTCAGCACGGCGGCTCCGGCCTGACCCAGCGGGTGCGCGAGAGCACCGTCAGCATGGCCGATGCGCAGGCGCAGACCCTTGCGTTCCTCGAGAAATGGGTGCCCAAGGGCAAGTCGCCGATCTGCGGCAACAGCATCTGCCAGGATCGCCGCTTCCTCTACCGCCATATGCGCGAACTGGAAAACTACTTCCACTACCGCAACCTCGACGTCTCGACCCTCAAGGAGCTGGCCGCGCGCTGGGCCCCGGAGGTCAAGGACAGTTTCCAGAAGGGCAGCACCCACCTGGCCCTGGACGACATCCGCGAATCCATCGCCGAGCTGCAACACTACCGCAAGCATTTCATCAAGTTCTGAAGCCCGGAAACCTCTGCTGCGGGAGCGAAGCGGGCGGCGATCCCTCTGCCCGCGAAGAGCCCCTCAAGCCTACCTCTCTCAATACACCCGACGCCGCGGTGCCTGCATGGCACTGGCAATGTCGCCGGCCAACCGCGCGATATCGGCATGAGCCAGGTTGCCGACACTGACACGCACCGCCTGCCCGCTCTGCAACCGAAACGGGCTCCCTGCCTGGACCGCCCAACCCGCGGCGGCCAAGGCCTGCACCGTCGAGGTTTCATCCACAACCGGCAGCCACAGGTGCAGGCCTTCACCCGAACTGGACGGCCTCACACCGTTGAGTTCGAGCGCCTCGACCAGCGAGCGTCGTCGGCTTCGATAGGCTGCACCGACTTCCGCCAAACGATTCCCTTGCAGCATCGCGCTCCACAGATGGGCGGTCAGCCGTTGCAGCAGCAGACTGACCCAGCGCGGGCCGACCCGCTGCTGGCGTTGCATCTCGGCGTGCAGGGACGCGCTGGCGCCGGCAATCGACACCCGCAGATCAGGGCCCAGAAACTTGCTGGTCGACAGCACGTAGACCCATTGCTGTGGCAGCGGCTGCAAATCAATGGTCGGGGCCTGGCTCAGCGGCCCCCAATGATCGTCGATCACCAACAGGGTCTGCACCGGGTCCTGCATGGCCTGCGACCACTGCCGCCACCGCTGGGCGTCGAACGAACAGCCGGTCGGGTTCTGCGCGCGAGGCGTCAATACCACGGCCGCCGCACCGCGCAGCACCTCGGGCGCCGGTGGCAGCGCGCCATGGTCGTCCATCGCCAGGGTCACCGGCTTGAGCTGCAGCCCGGCGAGTAGATCGCGCAACGGTGGCCAGCACGGGTCTTCGATCAGCACCGTGGCGCCGGGTCGGCAGCGCGCCCGCAGTGCTCGCTCCACAGCGTCCAGCGCCCCGCAATATACGCCCACGTGCTCGCTGGGCAATCGCTGGCTCACGAGCCAGTCGCGTGCCAGGCCGGATAGCTGTGGATCATCGCCGAACTGGTCGAAACCATTCTGCTTGAAGTTGCGCAGCAGCCAGTCGTGATCCGCGGCTGGCAACAGCGCGGCATCCAGATTGCCGCTGGCCATGTCGTCGAGGCCCTGAGGGATAACGAAGCCGTGTTCGGCGACCTGCAACCCTGGTGCATTGACGCGCGTGCCGCGGCGCCCGTCGGTGATCAACAGGCCGCTGTCGCGCAGCCTTCCATAGGCCGCCGCGACGGTATTGGGGCTGACCTCGAGCTGCATGGCCAGGTTGCGGACCGAAGGCAGCGAAGCGTTTTGAAGCAAATCACCCTGGCGGATCTGCCGCTCGATGGCGTCGGCGATCTCGACGGCAGTGGACGCATTCGTCAATAATGTATTCATACATTCATATTATTGTATTGGTACAAAAATGAAAAGAGCATTGGTCCTGCGTCACCTCGCGTTCGAAGACCTCGGTTGCCTGGCTGCGGTGCTGGAAGCCGAAGGCTATGCAATCCAAACGATAGAGGCGCCTCTGCATCCGCTGGCGTCGCTTGATGTGAGCTCGGCAGACCTGCTGATCATCCTTGGCGGGCCCATTGGCGCTTTCGATGAAGGGCTGTACCCATTCCTGCTGGACGAACTCCAGCTCATCCGCCAACGCCTGGACAACGGTAAACCCTTGTTGGGCATCTGCCTGGGCGCTCAGCTGATCGCTCGCGCCCTGGGCGCCGACGTTGCCGCCATGAGCCATAAGGAAATCGGCTTCGGCCCCGTCACGCTGACCGCAGCCGGAAGCACCTCGGTACTGGCGCCCCTGGCGAACGGAATACCCGTACTGCACTGGCACGGCGATCAGTTCGACATTCCAGCGCAGGCCACGCTACTCGCCGGTACCGACGCCTGCCCCCATCAGGCATTCAGCGTGGGCGATCAGGTGCTCGCGCTGCAATTTCATCTCGAGGTGGCACCGCAGGCACTCGAAGCATGGCTGGTCGGCCACGCCAACGAACTGCATCAACAGCGAATCGACCCCCGCGAACTGCGCGCCCAGGCTCAGGCCTTGGGTTCTGCAGGCGTACAAGCAGCCAGTACGATCCTGATCGACTGGCTGGCGCGCCTGCGATGAGTGGGGCGCGGTCCGTCATCGAGTTGCGGCACGTGCTCGCGGGCAAGTCTCGCCGTTTTACGCGCCCAGGCAGTTTCACCGGTATCGACAAGGAGTCGGTGTGCGGACCGGTTGAAGTGGGAACGCTGGGAATAACAGGCGATGAGCAGGGGGACCGCCGCATCCATGGAGGCCCCGACAAAGCCCTTCACCACTACCCGTTCGAGCACTATCAGGAGTGGACACAGCTCATCGGCGAGCATCCACGCCTTGCATGGCCAGGCGCATTCGGTGAGAACCTGTCGACTGTCGGTCTCGACGAAACCACCGTTTGCCTGGGTGACATCTTTCGCTGCGGCGACGTGCTCCTCGAAGTCAGCCAGACCCGCCAGCCTTGCTGGAAGCTCAGCGACCGCTTCGAGGTGAGCGATATGGCCTTGCGCATGCAGGCCAGTGCAATGACCGGCTGGTATTACCGGGTCCTCGAGGGCGGTGTCCTGCGAGCAGGCGACGCAATGGTGCTCGAGGGCCGCCCCATCCCTCGATGGCCGTTGCGCAGAGTCATCGCGCTGTTGTACGAACGGCCGCTGGACCTCGATGAGTTGAGCCAACTTGCGCAACTGCCGCTCGTACCATCCTGGCGCTCACTCGTGGAGCGGCGCCTGACAACGGGGCAGATCGAGAACTGGGCCAGCCGAGTGCTGGGTCCCCTTTCAGGAGAGTAGAAACCATGCAGCACTTTCGCGTCATCGTTCAATTGCACCGGGCGTACTGGTGCCAGTTCGATATAGAGCATGCCGCTGCCGAGCATGCATTGGCGGATGTGGTCCGCCGCTTCCCCGAAGGCGAGGGCTACACCCTCGACATACAACGCAAAACGGGTGAGCGCCGGTTGTTGGAATCCACGCCTGACGGGATTCGGTTGCTGTATGCGCAGGGCATGTTTGCAAAGACTTGAATGCCATCAATGGCGCAATTGGTTGAACATTACAGGTAAAGAGGTACACAGCACGTGAATATGGAAGTTGGTCCGGAAAGCCATGATGGCGTCAGGAACATGCTGGAGAAGTTGTCTTCTTTGTGGAACGTACGGGCAGCAGTCAATAATGATGCGACCCCGTACAGCGAATTGCTCTTCGAACACGGCAGGTTGGACTTTAGCGAGTCGCTGGTTCCGTTTCGAAGTCATCCAGCCTGGCAGGCAGCTACGGCTGAAATGAAATCCAGATGTCTGTCCTATGGCTGGATTATCTATAACCTCAAAACCATTTATATCGAATGCGACATTGTGACACCTGCCTGCGAGGACATCATCAAAAGGCCACCTGTTGAGTCTCGCAACCGCGACATCCTGCAGCGAGTGATATCTGAGGCGCTGCTTGACGAAGCGCTCCATACCAAAATGTCAGTCACGGCATGCAATTACATCTATCTGAACCGCAAGCTGCCCTACCTCGATTTCAGCGACTTCAATCTCATCCGCTGGCGGGACCAGATATTGTCCACATGTAAGGCTGAGTGGCAGCGGCGGCTCACTCGATTCGGTATTGCCTGTGCCAGTGAAACCTTGATCACTGACTACCTGAAAACCTTGTCCGAGGATGACTCCATCCAGCAGGTGTGCCATGAGGTGACTCGTACTCACGCAGTGGATGAGTGGAGCCATTCAAGTGTTTTCAGTTTTGTAGCGTGCGATATCGTCCACACGCTAAGTGTCGGCGAACGAACGTACTTGCAGGCTGTGATTGCCAGGACGGTAGAGATGTTTGCCGATAACGAACTGGGTGCGTGGGCTCGGGCGCTTTCTCTAGCGGGATTCCAAGGGTATGAGGCAATGCTTCTGGAGTGTTCTCAATCGAGCGAAGTAGAGGTCTACACCGAGTCGGTTTTCAGTCTCCTTGCACGTATAGGTCTGGAATAGATGGTGCTTTCGGCCAAGAATAATTCATCTGCAGTAGAGCCAGTTGGGCCAGGTTTTCTACGGTGTGATGTGGCATGCGACGTTGCCGAGAACGCGAGAAGATTTGTCTTCACGGTGCTCGATGAACAGCGTGAAGAAGAATATGTCCCAGGCCGTTACCTGATACTTGAATACGCAGGTGCTACCGGTCAAGTTCGCACGGCCTGCTATTCGATAGTGGCCTGCCCCACGCGCTGGCAGGTTGAGATCATCGTCCAGCGCGTGCCTTCCAAAGGGTTGTCAGAGACGATGTTCAATCATCTGATGGTCGGCGCCTTGGTGCGCTGTGTGGGCGTTGCAGGAGATATCACGGCGCAACAACTTTCTGGTTTGGATAGCGTGGCGCTGTTGGCTGGTGGTATCGGGTTTACCTTGCCTTGGGCATTGATACGCGAATTCAGGCAATGGGCACGGCAAGGCCGCCGAGTGCCACGGATCACATTGCTGTTGTGCACGCCCTCTCTGGAAGCCGTGCCATGCTTCGCCGAGTTGATGACCCTGGAGCTTGCCGAACGCTGGTTCACTCTGCGCATCCATGTCACCCGGCAGTCGTTGTACCAAGACAACGGCTGCTTGTGGAGGGGGCGTCCAAACCAGGGGGTACTGGACGCCCTGGAGGCGTCGCAAGGCATCGTGATCTGCGGAAGCCAGGCATTCGCTGTAGAAATACACCGGGCCATGCAGGTTCGGCATGGTGGGGCCCAGTACTTTATCGAAGCATTCAGCTCGGCCGATTCGCCGTTGCCCGCCAAGCAGGCCGACACTGGAACGGTGCGTTTGAAGATCCCCGCGTCGGGGGTCGAGTTCGAAGCGGTTCATTCGCTGACCCTGCTTGCGCAGTTGGAATCCCAGGGCCTGAAAGTGCGCAGTCAGTGTCGTGCTGGAATTTGTGGTGCGTGCAAGATCAAAGTCCTGAAAGGGGAATGTCGCAGCGAGGCCGATTTTGCACTGGGCGTACAGGAGCGCGCGGCTGGGTACGCATTGGCGTGTTGCAGCTATCCTGTGGGCGATGAACTCACGCTGTGTCTCCGGACCCCGTGAAGCGGACAACGCCAGTGCGTGCCCGGTATCATGAGGGATCATCGCGGCGCCCATGTTGCAGTCGATACCGCGCCCATCACACTGCTCGTCTTTTGGCTCCAGGTTCCCATGCTGCTGACCCTCTACCTCATCGCCATCACCGCTGAAGCCATGACCGGTGCCTTGTCCGCAGGGCGGCGCGGTATGGACTGGTTCGGTGTGGTGCTGATTGCCTGTGTGACTGCATTGGGCGGTGGGTCGATGCGCGACGTGTTGCTCGGCAACTATCCGCTGACGTGGGTCAAGCACCCCGAATACCTGGTGCTGACCAGCGTGGCGGCGCTGGTGACAATTTTCATCGCGCCACTCATGCGCCGTCTGCGCTCGCTGTTTCTGGTGCTCGATGCGTTGGGGCTGGTGGCATTCACGTTGATCGGCACCATGACCGCGCTGGAGCTGGGTCACGATTATCTGGTGGCGTCCATCAGCGGCATGATCACCGGGGTCTTCGGCGGCATCCTGCGCGATATCCTCTGCAACGACATTCCCCTGGTGTTCCGCCGCGAGCTGTATGCCAGCGTCTCATTCGCTGCGGCGTGGTGCTTTCTGGGTTGCACCTACCTGGAGCTGGTGCCGATTCAGGCGCTGTCCATCACCCTGTTCGGCGGTTTTCTGCTGCGCCTGTTGGCTATCCGTTTCCACTGGGAAATGCCCAAGTTCGTCTACGACGACCGTTGAGCGTGGGCCGCCAGGGCCCATTCGACGTGTTCACGGACCAGTTCGCTGGGGTGTTCGCGGCGTGCCTTCAAGGCTTCGAGCACCGGGATGCTCGACGGTGCGTTGCCCAGCCCAACCGCCAGGTTGCGCAGAAAGCGCTCGTAACCGGCGCGGCGCAGGGGCGAGCCTTCGGTGCTGCTCAGAAACCGGTCTTCATCCCACAAAAACAGCTGCGCCAGTTCGGCATTGTCCAGTTGATGCCGCGGCTGGAAATCGCCTTCGCCCGAAGGGCGGGCGAAGCGGTTCCATGGGCAAACGATCTGGCAGTCGTCGCAACCGAACACACGGTTGCCGATCAGCGGACGCAGCTCGGTGGGAATGGGGCCCTTGAGCTCGATGGTCAGATAGGAAATGCAGCGACGAGCATCCAGCACGTAGGGCCCGACGAAGGCGGCGGTAGGGCAGATGTCCAGGCAGGCCGTGCAGCGCCCGCAGTGCTCGCTGGCGTGGGGCTCGTCGACCGGCAACGGCAGATCGACGAACAGTTCGGCGAGGAAGAAGTAGCTGCCGGCCTTGCGGTTGAGTACCAAGGTGTTCTTGCCGATCCAGCCCAGCCCCGCTTCCTGGGCAATGGCTTTTTCCAGCACCGGCGCGCTGTCGACGAAGGCGCGGAAGCCGAACGGGCCGATGTCCTGCTGGATGCGTTCGGCCAGGTGCTGCACGCGTTTGCGGATCAGCTTGTGGTAGTCGCGGCCCAAGGCATAGCGCGAGACGTAGGCTTTTTCAGGCTGCGCCAGGCGTTGCGCCATCTGGGTGTCGCCGGGCAGGTAGTCCATGCGCAGCGAAACGACCCGCAGGGTGCCTGGCACCAGTTGCTCGGGGTGTGAGCGCTTGCTGCCATGGGCAGCCATGTAGTCCATTTCGCCGTGATAGCCAGAATCGAGCCAGCGCTGCAGGTGCTGTTCATGCTCGCCCAGGTCCAGGCCTGCGATGCCGACTTGCTGGAAACCCAGTTCGCGTCCCCATTGCTTGATGGAGAGCGCCAGGGCGGGAAGGTCGATGGTGGGAGCAGACATGCGAGCGAGGAAACCTGTGCGGAGGTGGGTATAATTCTGCCAGACATCGACAGTAAAGGTTCAAGCATGCCGCCAGACACGCAAATTCCCGACGCGGGGCAGCGCCAGCCTTCGGCCGCTGTGCAGCTCGACCCCACCACCTTGCCGGTTCTGGCCGCGCGGCCGATGGATGCGCACAAGGGCATGTACGGCCGTGTACTGGTGATCGGTGGCGACCATGGCACCGGCGGTGCGGCCTTGCTCAGCGCGCAAAGTGCCCTGCGCAGCGGGGCCGGCATGGTAACGCTGGCTACCCGCGGCGAGCACGTGGCGCCGGCGCTGGCGCGCATGCCGGAAGTGATGGTTGCCGATATCGCTTCGGCCAACCAGCTGCTGGCGCTGGCCGAAGCGGCCACGGTGCTGGTGGTCGGGCCCGGGCTGGGGCAGGCCAGCTGGGGCCGAAGCTTGCTGTCGGTGGCGGCCAGCCAGGACAAGCCACAGGTGTGGGACGCCGATGCACTGAATCAGTTGGCGCAGGGCGCCGTCGCGCTGCCGGCCGATGCCGTGCTGACCCCGCACCCAGGGGAAGCGGCCAGGCTGCTGGGTATTTCCACCGCGCAGGTGCAGGCCGATCGCCCCGCGGCGGCCCTGCGCCTGGCGCGTCAGTATTCGGCAGTGTGCGTGCTCAAAGGGGCGGGCAGTCTGATCGCTGCGCCCGATGGGCGCCTGGCGATCTGCGATCAGGGTCATCCCGCCATGGCCACCGGAGGCCTGGGCGACGTGCTCGCCGGGCTGGTCGGCGCCCTGCGTGCCCAAGGCCTGGATGGCTTCGATGCGGCGTGCCTGGGTGTGTGGCTGCATGCCGGCGCCGGAGAACGGCTGGGCAAGCTTGGTCGTGGTTTGGCGGCCAGCGACCTGATACCTGCCATTCGTCAGTTGCTCGAGGAGCATTATCCGTGTCTGAAGTAGAAATCTACCTGGAAGGCGAAGCGGCCATGCTTGCATTCGGTGCGCGCATGGCAGAGGTGACCCAGGGCCACGGATTGATCTTCCTGGAGGGTGATCTGGGCGCTGGCAAGACCACCTTTTCCCGAGGCCTGATCCGCGGCCTGGGCCACCTCGGAGCGGTCAAGAGCCCGACCTTCACCCTGGTCGAACCCTACGAGATCGGAGTTATAAAAGCCTTTCACTTCGACCTCTATCGTCTTGTTGATCCAGAGGAATTGGAGTATTTGGGCATCCGCGACTACTTTGAAGAGGACGCCTTGTGCCTGATCGAGTGGCCCCAGCAGGGCGCAGGCTTTTTGCCAAAGCCGGACCTGACCATTACCATAAGCCCGCAAGCGGCCGGAAGGCTGTTGAAGTTATCGCCACAGGGCCCGCGCGGTGTGTCCTGGTGTGCCGCTGTGGCACAGAAATCCAAATAATTTGATGGGGTTAGGTATGCGCATTCGCGCGCTGGTCGCGGTCGTTGGTCTGATGTTGACGGGTTTTGTCGTCAATGCCGTGGCCGCTACACAAGTCAAGAGCGTGCGCTTGTGGCGAGCGCCGGATAACACCCGGCTGGTCTTCGACCTCACAGGTCCCGTCCAGCACAGCGTTTTCACGCTGTCCTCGCCCGATCGACTGGTCATCGACATCAACGGCGCCACTGCGGCCGGTCCGTTGAGCGTGGCGCCTGGCGACTCGCCCGTCACCAGCGTGCGCTCGGCACAGCGTACCCCCACCGATCTGCGCGTGGTGGTGGACCTGAAAAAGGCCATCACCCCGAAAAGCTTCACGCTTGCGCCCAACCAGCAATATGGCAACCGCCTGGTGGTCGACCTGTTCGACTCCGCGGCCGATGCCGAGCCCACGCCACCCCAGCCGGCCGTGGCCATCACGCCGGCGGTGCCGGTGACGCCGACGCGTCCGGCCATCAAGCTGACCCCGGTGCCCAATGGCAAGCGCGATATCGTCATTGCCATCGATGCCGGCCACGGCGGCGAAGACCCAGGCGCCTCGGGGCCGCGCGGGCAGCACGAAAAAGACGTGGTGTTGCAGATCGCCAAGGAATTGCAACGCCAGATCAACGCCGAACAAGGCTTTCGCGCCGAGCTGACGCGCACCGGTGACTACTTCATTCCGCTGCGCGGGCGTACCGAAATCGCCCGCAAGAAGGGCGCAGACCTGTTCGTGTCCATTCACGCCGACGCCGCGCCCTCCTCGGCGGCTTTCGGCGCCTCGGTATTCGCCCTTTCCGAGCGCGGCGCCACGTCGGAAACCGCACGCTGGCTGGCCGATACCGAGAACCGTTCGGACTTGATCGGTGGCGCTGGCAACGTCAGCCTGGATGACAAGGACCGCATGCTGGCCGGCGTGTTGCTGGACCTGTCGATGACCGCTTCGCTGACTTCCAGCCTCAATGTGGGTCAGAAAGTGTTGAGCAACATTGGCCAGGTGACACCGCTGCACAAGCGTCGGGTCGAGCAGGCCGGGTTCATGGTGTTGAAATCGCCGGACATCCCTTCGATCCTCGTGGAAACCGGGTTCATCTCCAACTCCAACGAAGCCAACAAGCTGCAAAGCTCGGGTCACCAGCAGGCGCTGGCGCGATCCATCCGTACCGGCGTGAAGCAGTTCTTCCAGCAGAACCCGCCGCCAGGTACCTACATGGCGTGGTTGCGCGACACCGGCAAGATTGCCCGCGGCCCCAGCACTCACGTGGTGCGTCCCGGCGAGACCCTGGCCATGCTCGCGGCGCGCTACGACTTGGGCATCGCCACCTTGCGCAGCGCCAATGACTTGAAAACCGATGAATTGAAGATTGGTCAGGAAGTCACCATTCCCAGCACTGCCCTGGCGTCCCAGTAATGGTTGAATCGGCGCGTATCGAGCTGCTCAGTCCGCGGCTCGCCAATCAGATCGCGGCTGGCGAGGTGGTCGAACGACCGGCTTCGGTGATCAAGGAGCTGCTGGAAAACAGCCTGGACTCCGGCGCCCGGCGCATCGACATCGAGGTCGAGCAGGGTGGCGTCAAGCTACTGCGCGTGCGCGACGACGGCAGCGGCATCTCGGCAGACGACCTGCCGCTGGCCCTGGCGCGCCATGCCACCAGCAAGATCCGCGACCTGCAGGACCTCGAGCGCGTCATGAGCCTGGGTTTTCGCGGCGAAGCGCTGGCCTCGATCAGTTCGGTGGCGCGGCTCACCCTGACCTCGCGCACCGCGGCGGCCGATCAGGCCTGGCAGGTAGAAACCGAAGGCCGCGACATGGACGCCCGCGTGCAGCCTGCGGCGCACCCCGTCGGCACCTCGGTAGAGGTGCGCGACCTGTTCTTCAATACGCCGGCGCGGCGCAAGTTTCTCAAGACCGAAAAAACCGAGTTCGACCACCTGCAGGAAGTCATCAAGCGCCTGGCGCTGGCGCGCTTCGACGTAGGCTTCCACCTGCGGCACAACGGCAAGAGCATCCTCGGCTTGCATGAAGCCCATGACGAAACCGCCCGCGCACGGCGGGTCGCTGCGGTCTGCGGGCCGGCGTTCCTTGAACAGGCGATGCCTATAGAAGTCGAGCGCAACGGCCTGCGGCTGTGGGGCTGGGTTGGCTTGCCGACGTTCTCGCGCAGCCAGGCCGACCTTCAATACTTCTTCGTCAACGGCCGAGCGGTGCGCGACAAGCTGGTGGCCCACGCGGTACGCCAGGCTTATCGCGACGTGCTGTTCAACGGCCGTCATCCGACCTTCGTCCTGTTTCTGGAAGTGGACCCAGCGGTGGTCGACGTCAACGTGCACCCGACCAAGCATGAAGTGCGCTTTCGCGACGGGCGCATGGTGCACGACTTTCTCTACGGCACATTGCACCGGGCGCTGGCCGATGTTCGCCCGGAAGATCAGTTGGCGAGCGCGCCGGCGCAGGCCCACCCGTTGCGGCCGAGCGGGGCCCAGGCAGGCGAGTTCGGCCCCCAGGGTGAAATGGGCCTGGCGGCCAACCTGCTGCACTCATCGATGGCCCAGCCGCAGTCAAGTGGGGGTTCCAGCGGCGGGTATTCATACACGCCACGGCCGACCGCTGCCCTGCCGTTGGCCGAGGCGCAGAGCGCCTACCGGGAGTTCTTCGCACCACTGCCTACCGCCGGCAGCAGCACCGCGCCGATTCCCAGTCTGCCACCAAGCCAGGGCGACATCCCCCCGCTGGGCTACGCGCTGGCACAGCTCAAGGGTATCTATATCCTGGCCGAAAACGCCCAGGGGCTGGTTCTGGTGGACATGCATGCGGCGCACGAGCGCATCATGTACGAGCGCCTGAAGATCGCCATGGCCAGCGAAGGTCTGAGCGGGCAGCCCTTGCTGGTGCCCGAATCGCTGGCCATGAGCCAACGCGAGGCGGACTGTGCCGAGGAGCACGCGGCGTGGTTCCAGCGCCTGGGCTTCGAGCTGCAGCGCCTGGGCCCGGAAACCCTGGCCATACGCCAGATTCCAGCCCTGCTCAAGCAGGCCGAGGCCAATCGCCTGGTCGGCGATGTCCTGGCCGACCTGATGGAGTACGGTACCAGCGACCGTATCCAGGCCCACTTGAACGAATTGCTGGGCACCATGGCCTGCCACGGTGCCATTCGTGCCAACCGGCGCCTGGCCATTCCGGAAATGAACGGCCTGCTGCGCGATATGGAAAACACCGAGCGCAGTGGCCAGTGCAACCATGGTCGACCGACCTGGACCCAGATGGGCCTGGACGACCTGGATAAACTCTTCCTGCGCGGGCGTTGAACATGAGTGGCCTACCTCCGGCGATCTTCCTCATGGGGCCCACGGCTGCCGGCAAGACCGACCTGGCCATCGAGCTGAGCAAGGTGCTGCCGTGCGAGCTGATCAGCGTCGACTCGGCCCTGGTCTACCGCGGCATGGACATCGGCACCGCCAAGCCGTCGCGGGCGGTGCTCGACGCCCATCCGCACGCACTGATCGACATCCTCGATCCGGCGCAAAGCTACAGCGCCGCCGACTTTCGCCGCGACGCCTTGCAAGCCATGGCGCAGATCACCGCGCGGGGCAACATCCCGCTGCTGGTTGGCGGCACCATGCTGTATTTCAAGGCTTTGCTCGAGGGGTTGGCGGACATGCCGGGCGCCGATGCCCAGGTGCGCGCCGATCTCGAGGCGCAGGCCGCGCTGCACGGCTGGCAGGCACTGCATGACCAGCTTGCGGCGGTCGATCCGGTTTCTGCCGCGCGCATTCATCCCAACGATCCGCAACGGCTGATCCGAGCGTTGGAGGTCTACCGCGTGAGTGGTTCGAGCATGACCGAGCTGCGCGCGCGACAATCTGCGCAAAGTACCGAGGCAGGCGCATTGGCAAGCGGGCAATTGCCCTATACTGTGGCCCACTTGGCAATCGCACCCGCCGATCGCTCGGTGCTGCATGAGCGAATTGCCTTGCGTTTCGGACAAATGCTGGAACAAGGCTTCGTCGACGAGGTCACTGCCTTGCGTGCTCGAAGTGACTTGCATGCTGGGCTTGCGTCTATACGAGCGGTGGGCTATCGGCAAGTCTGGGATCATCTGGATGGCCAGCTGACCGAGGTGCAGATGCGCGAACGCGGCATCATCGCCACGCGCCAATTGGCCAAGCGACAGTTTACCTGGTTGCGCAGTTGGGCCGATCTGCACTGGCTCGACAGCCTGGCCATCGACAATCTGCCTCGCACCTTGAAATACCTGGGTTCGGCCTCCATATTGAGCTGAGTCCCGCAATTGCCGTCTATCCTTGGGTCTGACGGTCAGAGCCTTCATCTTTTCAAAGCTTTTCCACTATTGATCCTTAAAGGAGTGCGGCACATGTCAAAAGGGCATTCGCTACAAGACCCTTACTTGAACACCTTGCGTAAAGAGAAGGTCGGCGTCTCGATCTATCTGGTGAACGGTATCAAGTTGCAGGGCCAGATCGAATCGTTCGACCAGTTCGTCATTTTGCTGAAGAACACGGTCAGCCAGATGGTCTACAAACACGCTATTTCCACGGTTGTACCGGTGCGTCCGATTCGTCTGCCAAGTGCGACCGAATCCGAGCAGGGCGACACCGACCCAGGTAACGCTTGATAGGAGTCTGCCTTGTTCTTTGAGCGCCACGGTGGTGGTGAGCGAGCGATCCTCGTTCATCTGGATGGTCAGGACCCTGAGGCGCGCGAAGACCCGCAGGAGTTTCAGGAGCTGGCCATCTCGGCCGGCGCCGAAACTGTCGCATTCGTCAATGTCGCCCGTCATCGGCCCAGTGCCAAATTTCTGATCGGCAGCGGCAAGGTCGAGGAGCTGCGTGACCAGGTCAAGGCCGAGCACGCAGATCTGGTGATATTCAATCACACCCTCACACCCAGCCAGGAGCGCAACCTCGAGAAAGTCTTCGAGTGCCGCGTGCTGGACCGTACCGGTCTGATCCTGGATATCTTCGCGCAACGCGCCCGTACCCATGAAGGCAAGCTGCAGGTCGAACTGGCCCAGCTCGAGCACATGAGCACGCGGCTGGTTCGCGGCTGGACTCACCTCGAGCGCCAAGGCGGTGGTATCGGCCTGCGCGGCCCTGGTGAAACCCAGCTGGAAACCGACCGGCGTCTGCTGCGGGTACGCCTGCGGCAGATCAAGCAGCGCCTGGAAAAGGTTCGCAGCCAGCGCGAGCAGGCACGTCGCGGCCGCCGGCGAGCCGACATTCCGTCGGTGTCCCTGGTGGGCTACACCAACGCCGGCAAGTCGACCTTGTTCAACGCCGTCACGCAGTCCGAGGTGTACGCGGCCGACCAACTGTTCGCCACGCTCGACCCGACCTTGCGCCGACTCGAGTTGAACGACCTGGGGCCGGTAATCCTGGCCGACACGGTGGGTTTCATTCGTCACCTGCCGCACAAGCTGGTCGAAGCGTTTCGCGCCACCCTCGAGGAATCGAGCAACTCCGACCTGCTGCTGCACGTGATCGATGCCCATGAGCCCGAGCGCATGGCGCAGATCGAACAGGTCATGGCCGTGCTCACCGAGATCGGCGCGCAAGGCTTGCCGATCCTCGAGGTGTATAACAAACTCGACCTGCTCGAGAACGTCGAGCCGCAGATACAGCGCGATGCCGACGGCAAACCGGTCAGGGTATGGGTGTCGGCGCGCGACGGGCGCGGTCTCGAGCTGGTCAAGCAGGCGGTTGCCGAGCTGCTCGGCGAAGACCTGTTCGTCGGCACGCTGCAGCTGGGCCAGACACTGGGCCGCCTGCGCGCCCAGCTGTTTTCGCTGGGCGCGGTGCAAAGCGAAGCGCATGATGAGCAAGGTGGCAGTCTGCTGGCAATACGCCTGCCGCGTGCGGAGCTCAATCGCCTGGTCAGTCGCGAAGGCATGGAGCCCGCTGAATTCATCGAGCAACACACTTTGCAATAAAAGCCTCGTGTGGCAGCTGTGCTGTCATGTCGGGCATTCTGTAGCATTGGTCGGCGCGCCGTGGGTGCGTCTTTGCTTTATCAGATGGAGAGCGCTATGGCTTGGAATGAGCCGGGTGGCAACTCGAACAATCAAGATCCTTGGGGTGGTAAACGCCGTGGAGGCGACCGCAAGGGGCCACCGGATCTCGACGAGGCCTTCCGCAAGCTGCAGGACAGCCTGAACGGGTTGTTCGGCGGTGGAAAGAAACGCACAGGTGGCGGTGGCGACGGTGGAGGCACGTCCAAGGGCGGTGGTCTCGGCCTGTTGGGCATCGGCCTTGCCGTGCTTGGCGCGATCTGGCTGTACAGCGCGGTGTATGTGGTCGACGAGCAGGAGCAGGCCGTGGTGCTGCGCTTCGGCAAGTATTACGAAACGGTAGGTCCGGGCCTGAACATCTATTTCCCGCCGATCGACCGCAAGTACCTGGAAAACGTCACGCGCGAGCGTTCGTATACCAAGCAGGGGCAGATGCTCACCGAAGACGAGAACATCGTCGAAGTGCCGCTGACCGTGCAGTACAAGATCACCAACCTGCAGGACTTCGTCCTGCGCGTCGACCAGCCCGAAATCAGCCTGCAGCATGCTACCGACAGTGCGCTTCGCCACGTGGTGGGTTCCACCGCCATGGACCAGGTGCTGACCGAAGGTCGCGAGCAGATGGCCGGCGAGATCAAGGAGCGCCTGCAGCGTTTCCTCGACACCTACCAGACCGGTATCACCGTGACCCAGGTCAACGTGCAGAGCGCGGCAGCGCCGCGTGAAGTGCAGGAAGCCTTCGACGACGTGATCCGCGCCCGGGAAGACGAGCAGCGCTCGCGCAACCAGGCCGAAGGCTATGCCAACGGCGTGATTCCCGAGGCTCGCGGGCAGGCCCAGCGCATCATCGAAGATGCCAACGGCTACCGCGACGAAGTCGTATCGCGCGCCAAGGGTGAGGCCGACCGCTTCACCAAGCTGGTCACCGAGTACCGCAAGGCACCCGACGTGACCCGTCAGCGCCTGTACCTGGAAACCATGCAGGACGTGTACAGCAACACCAGCAAGGTGCTGGTGGCCAGCAAGGAAGGTCAGAACAACCTGATCTACCTGCCGCTGGACAAGATGGTCGGTGGCGACCGCAACAACGGCAGCACGCCTGCCGCCAGCACGCCGGCCTCGGCCAGCGACGCCGCCGGCGCACGCGCTGCGGCCGACCTGCAGCAGCAACAGCGTGAAATGCGTTCAAGGGAGAGTCGCTGATGGGCAATAAATCTGTGATCGCCCTTGTCGTCACCGTCGTTCTGGCGGTGGCAGCATGGAACTGCTTCTACATCGTTGCGCAAACCGAACGTGCGGTCCTCCTGCAATTCGGCCGCGTGGTTCAGGCCGATGTCCAGCCTGGCCTGCATGTGAAGCTGCCGTACGTCAACCAGGTGCGCAAGTTCGATGCGCGGCTGATGACCCTCGACGCCCCGACCCAGCGGTTCCTGACCCTGGAGAAGAAAGCGGTGATGGTCGATGCCTATGCCAAGTGGCGTGTGAAGGATGCCGAGCGCTACTACACCGCTACTTCCGGCATGAAGCAGATCGCCGACGAGCGTCTGTCGCGACGTCTCGAATCGGGTCTGCGTGACCAGTTCGGCAAGCGCACCCTGCATGAAGTGGTGTCGGGCGAGCGTGACGCGTTGATGTCCGACATCACCACGTCGCTCAACCGCATGGCAGACAAGGAGCTGGGTATCGAGGTCATCGACGTGCGCGTCAAGGCCATCGACCTGCCCAAGGAAGTCAACCGCAGCGTGTTCGAGCGCATGAGCACCGAGCGTGAGCGCGAGGCGCGCGAGCACCGTGCCAAGGGTAACGAGTTGGCGGAAGGCATTCGTGCGGACGCCGATCGCCAGCGTCGTGTGCTGTTGGCCGAAGCCTATCGCGAGTCCGAGGAAGCGCGTGGTGACGGCGATGCGCAGGCAGCGTCCATCTACGCCCAGGCCTATGGTCAGGATCAGGAATTCTATTCCTTCTTCCGCAGCCTGCAGGCATACCGCCAGAGCTTCGCCAACAAGAGCGACGTGATGGTGCTGGACTCCAAGAGCGATTTCTTCCGCTTCATGGAGAAGTACAAGCCCTGATTGGCTTTCCCCGTCGAGCGGTTTAACCGTTCGGCGGGGTGAACGATCGGCGAAACGTGTGTATGATGCGGCAGCCGGGAAATTCCCGGCTTTTTTGCGTCTGCAAGTTAGATTGGCCGATTCATAGGCCCGGTTCATGAGGACATTGCCCCGCGACCTGCTTGCGGTGGGCGATTTCTGCTTCACTCAAGGCTAGCCCGACGGCAGGCCGCCCGGATCATAGGGGAAAGGCGTAATGGCAACGGTAGACCGCTGGCTGCTGCCAGATGGCATCGAAGAAGTACTGCCGCCCGAGGCTGCGCGAATCGAAGTCGCGCGGCGTCAGGTGTTGGACCTGTTCCAGAGCTGGGGTTACGAGTTCGTCGTAACGCCGCACATCGAATACCTCGAGTCGCTGCTGACCGGTGCCGGGCAGGACCTGGACCTGCGCACCTTCAAGGTGATCGACCCGCAATCGGGTCGGCAAATGGGCTTTCGTGCCGACATCACGCCGCAGGTGGCGCGCATCGATGCGCACACCTTGCGCCGTGAAGGGCCGAACCGCCTGTGCTATGCCGGCAGTGTGCTGCATGCACAGCCGCGGGCACTGTCCAGTTCGCGCAGCCCGATCCAGCTGGGCGCCGAGCTGTATGGCGATGCCAGTCCGAGCAGCGACGTGGAAGTCATCAGCCTGATGCTGACCATGCTGGAAATGGCCGATGTGCCAGACGTGCACATGGATCTGGGGCATGTCGGTATCTACCGCGGCCTGGCCCGCGCGGCCGGGCTGTCGGGCGATGTCGAGCAGCAGTTGTTCGATGCCCTGCAGCGCAAGGCCATCGACGAAGTGATCGTCCTCACCGAAGGGCTGCAAGCGGACATCGCCGAGATGCTGCGTGCCCTGGTTGGCCTGTGTGGCGGTCGCGAAGTGCTGGCTCAGGCCAAGGTACGCCTGGCCAACGCACCGGCGCCGGTGATGACCGCACTGGACGACCTGCTGGCGATTGCCGAGCGGCTGTCGTTGCGTTTTCCACAATTGCCGCTGTACTTCGACTTGGGCGAGTTGCGCGGTTATCACTATCACACCGGCGTGGTGTTCGCCGTGTTCGTTCCGGGCATGGGCCAGTCCATCGCCCAGGGCGGCCGCTACGATGACATTGGTGCGGACTTCGGCCGTGCCCGTCCGGCAACCGGTTTCTCCACGGACCTCAAGTCCCTGGTGACGCTGGGTCGGGCCCGGATCGAACTGCCCGTCGGTGGCGTCTGGATGCCTGACAGCACCGATGCGGCCTTGTGGCAGGCAGTCTGCCAGCTGCGCCGCGAGGGTCGCCGCGTGGTCCAGGCATTGCCGGGACAGACGATCGAGGCTGCCGGCGAGGCAGATTGCGATTGTCAATTGATTCAGCAGAACGGGCAATGGCAAGTGCTGCCACTGGCCTCTTGAGTTTTCCTGCCGGCCGCTGCCGGCACCAAGTTTGCGCGAATGAGGACTAGTGTTATGGGTAAGAATGTCGTAGTCCTGGGCACCCAATGGGGTGATGAGGGCAAAGGCAAGATCGTTGATCTGCTGACCGAACATGCTGCTGCGGTGGTGCGCTATCAAGGCGGCCACAACGCCGGTCACACGCTGGTCATCGACGGCGAGAAAACCGTCCTGCACCTGATCCCTTCGGGCGTGCTGCGCGAGGGCGTCCAGTGCCTGATCGGCAACGGTGTGGTAGTTGCACCCGACGCTCTGATGCGCGAGATCACCAAGCTCGAGGACAAAGGCGTACCGGTGCGCGAGCGCCTGCGTATCAGCCCGTCCTGCCCGCTGATCCTGTCTTTCCACGTGGCGCTGGATCAAGCCCGTGAAAAGGCCCGTGGCGAGCTCAAGATCGGCACCACCGGTCGCGGCATCGGCCCGGCGTATGAAGACAAGGTTGCTCGTCGCGGCCTGCGTGTGGGCGACCTGCTCAACATGCCGCGCTTCGAAGACAAGCTGCGTGAACTGGTGGATTACCACAACTTCATGCTGGTGGGTTATTACAAAGAGCCTGCCATCGAGTTTGAAAAGACTCTGGCCGAGTGCAAGGAATACGCCGAGCTGCTCAAGCCGCTGATGCTCGACGTGACTGCCGAACTGCACGACCTGCGTCGTGCCGGCAAAGACATCATGTTCGAAGGTGCCCAAGGTTCGTTGCTCGACATCGACCACGGTACCTACCCGTACGTGACCAGTTCCAACACCACCGCGGGTGGCGTTGCGACCGGCTCCGGCGTTGGTCCCATGTTCCTGGACTACATCCTGGGCATCACCAAGGCGTACACCACTCGCGTCGGTTCGGGCCCGTTCCCGACCGAGCTGTTCGATGAAGTCGGTGCGCACCTGGCCAAGCAAGGCCACGAGTTTGGCGCGACCACCGGCCGTGCTCGTCGTTGTGGCTGGTTCGACGCTGTCATCCTGCGCCGCGCTATCGACGTGAACAGCATCTCGGGCATCTGCCTGACCAAGCTGGACGTACTCGATGGTCTGGAAACCATCAATATCTGCATCGGCTATAAAGATGCGGAGGGCAAAGACGTTGCCCCCACTGACGCTGACAGCTACGTGGGCCTGCAGCCCGTGTACGAAGAAGTACCGGGTTGGAGCGAGTCGACCGTGGGTGCGAAAACCCTGGAAGAGCTGCCCGCCAACGCCCGTGCCTATATCAAGCGAGTCGAGGAGCTGATCGGCGCACCGATCGACATCATCTCGACCGGCCCGGACCGCAACGAAACCATCGTGCTGCGTCATCCGTTCGGCTGACAGCGGTTCGCGCAATACAGCAAAGGGCCCTTCGGGGCCCTTTGTCGTTCGAGCAACAGGCAAACCTTCTCGGCACGGCCTTTGCTGTGTGAGTCCTCAATCAGGCGCCATCGTCAGAATGGCGTCAATAAAAAGGGGATTCATATGTCCGCTGTCCTTTCTCTTCTGCGCAGCCGTTTGCTGCGTCCGGTCTTCATCGCCCTGGGCATCGCTCTTTTGGTGCAGGTGCTGGCCGCCATTGCGCTGACCCGAAGCACGGTCACCGCGCTTGAATCGGACCTGGACCGTCGCATGGCTCAGGATAGCCAGCGGCTGACGGGCGAGCTGCAAAGCGCGAGCGCGGAAGTGTCTTCCGGCCTCGAGAGCCTTTCGGGCAATACCCGCCAGCGCCTGAGTGCCGGTTTGTCGGCACGTCTGACCGGCGAGCAGGCGCAGATCCGCGCCACGCTGGATAAGGACCTGCGGGAATCGGCGACCGACATGGCCGAATTGCTGGCCTCGGTCGCGCCGCGGGCAATGTGGGATAACGATGTACCGACGCTTTCCGAGTTCGCCCGCCGTGCCCAGCGCAATCCCAACGTGCTGTTCGTGATCTACAACGACGCCCAGGGCGAGCACTTGACCCGTTACTTGAACCGCGACAACCCCATCAACCAGGCGCTGTTGGCCAAGGGCGCCGGTGAGCGAGCCCTGGACAAGGTGCTCGATGCGGCCAAGACAGACCCGGCGGTGATCTATGTCGAGGCCTCGATCAACCCCAATGGCGCAGAGATCGGCCGGGTACTGATGGCTGTCTCGCGCACTGGTGTAGAGGCCGAGGTGGCCGAACTGGACAAGCGCTTCGCGGCATTGATTGCCAGTGCGGGGCAGTTGGTGGGCGAGAGCCTGCAAGGCGCCTCGGCCGAAAGTGCCAAGGCGCTACAGGCGCGTCTGCAGTCGGCGGAATCGGCGGCGGCGACCATGCAGGCCAATACCCACAACACGGTGCAGGCCGCTGCGGCGCAGTTGCGCTGGCGCATCGGGCTGTGTCTGGCCCTGGTCGGCATGGTCATGCTGGTGGTGCTGGCCGCGGTACTGGGGCGGCGCGTGGTGCATCGTCTGCGTCTGCTGGTCGGTGCGCTGGATGATCTGGCCGCAGGCGAGGGTGATCTGACCAAACGCGTCGCTATCCACAGCCGTGACGAGATCGGCGACATGGCGGCGGCGGTCAATCGTTTCGTCGACAAGCTGCAGCCTATCGTTCGCGAGGCGGGTGAAGTGGCGCACAAGACCGGTATCGAGATCGGCAGCATGGCCCAACGCAACGCTGGTGCCGATGATGCCGCTCGACTGCAGCGCGATGAAGTAGCGCAGAGCCTGCACGACCTGTCGCAGATGGCCGATGAGGCTCAGGCCGAGAGCCAGGCGATGCAGTCGGCCTTGCAGCAGGTGGCGCAGATTCGCAAGGCCACCGACGACAATACCCGTGCCTCGCAACAGGTCGGGGGGTTGATCGAGGCGTTGGCCGGCCAGGTGCAGAGCGGTTCAAAGGTAATCGAGCGCCTGGCCGAACAGAGCCAGCAGATCGAGGTGGTGTTGACGGTGATCCACGGGATCGCCGAGCAGACCAATCTGCTGGCGCTCAATGCCGCCATTGAGGCGGCGCGGGCCGGTGAGACCGGGCGCGGTTTCGCCGTGGTCGCCGACGAGGTGCGTGCGCTGGCAAGCAAGACGCAGAGTTCGACCGGCGATATCCAGGCCCACATCGGCGCTTTGCAGGCCGGTGCGCGGGAAGCGGTGGCGGCTATCGGTCAGGCCGGACGACAGGCGGACGAAGGCCTGGCAGTGCTGCGCGACAGTGCGCGGCTGCAGCAGGCCGTTCAGACTTCGGTGGAACAGGTGCACTCGGCGATCGGCCTGGCAACCCAGGCGGCCGAACAGCAGGCGCGTGGCGCGCAGGCGGTGAAGGGCAGGGTGCAGGTGATCCACGCTCAGGCAGAGAAAGCAGCGTTCGCGGTACAGCAGACCACGGCCAGCAGCCGGGAACTGGACAAGCTCGCTGCCCAGCTCAAAGCCAGCCTGGGCCAATTCCGCGCCTGAAGCCGCGCTGCGGTCTGCCTGACGAACCGCGGTGCCTTTTCGCGGCCACGGACCGCTCCTACAGGATTGCGTGGCATCAGCGGTCATCGGCCGCGAAAGGCGCACCGCGGTCCTTGCTGACGAACCGCGGCGCCCGTTTCGCGTCCACGGACCGCTCCTACAGGATTGCGTGGCTTCACTCTGTGCGGTTCAGGTACATGCGGGTGGTGAGCAGGTACACCGGGACGCCGGAAATCAGGATCAGCAGTGCCGCGTAGGGCGCGGCGGCGGCGAATTCCATGTTCGAGGTGTGCGACCACACCTCGGTGGCCAGGGTTGTCATGCCGGTGGGGGCCAGCACCAGGGTAGCGGTCAGTTCCTTCATGCCATCGAGGAATACCAGCGCGAATGCCGCTGCCATCGCCGGGAAGATGATCGGCAGTGTCACCTGGCAGAACGCGGTGAACGGCGTGGCGCCCAGGGTCCGTGCCGCTTCTTCGAGCGCAGGCGCAGCCTTGTTCAGGGCAGTACGCACCGGCGCCTGCGCCAAAGGCAGAAACAGCAGCGCGTAGGCCAGCAACAGCAGCCCTGTGGTCTGGTACATCGCCGGAACGTAGTGCAGGGCGAAATATACCAGCGTCAAGGCGATCACCAGCCCCGGTAGCGCATGCAGCAGATAGGGCAGGCGTTCTGCCCAGATGGCCAGGCGGCCCCGATGGCGCACCACCAGCAGGCCCACGGGCAATGCCAGCGCCAGGCACAGCGCAGCGCCGCCCAGGGCCAATGCCAACGAGGTCAACAGTGCCTCGCCGATGGCCGCCACGGGAAAGGCCGCCGACGAGCCCTTCACCAGCCAATAGCCGAGCATGGCCAGTGGCACACCGCTGCCCACGATCACCAGCAGCAGGCAATACGACTGCGCCAACACGCGCCAGGCGCCGAGCCGCAACGGCGTTGCACGCCGGGCAGCGCCCTGGCCGGTGCGAATGTGACGCGCGTTGCCACGCACCTTCAGCTCCAGCCACAGCAGCAATAGGCACAGAACCAGCAGCAGTGCCGACAGCATCGCCGCATTGGTGTTGCTGAATTCCAGTTCGAACTGTTGATAGATCGCTGTGGTGAAGGTCTGCAGCCCCAGGATCGACAGGGCGCCGAACTCCACCAGCATGTGCAGCGCGATCAGCAGCGCCCCGCCCAGTACTGCCGGCCACAGCAGCGGCAGCGTGACCTTGAAGAACACCCCCGTGCGGTTCTGCCCCAGCGTGCGCGCCGATTCCTCCAGAGAGGTGTCCAGATTGCGCAGCGTCGCGGCGACCGGCAGAAACACCAGCGGGTATTTCGACAGGGTCATCACCAGAATCGCGCCGCCCAATCCTTCGAATCGTGGGCTGAGCGAAACCCAGGTAAAGCCGCTGACGAAGGCAGGTACCGCGAACGGCAGGCAGAGGATCACGCCCCAGAGACGTCGGCCGGCCAGGTCGCTGCGTTCGAGCAGCCACGCCAGGCTCACGCCGATGACCACGCAGGCCGCCGTCACCCCGGCCATCAACATCAGGGTGTTGCCCAGCAAGCGCAGCACGTAAGGGCGCCACAACAGCCTGATGGCTTCGTGGAGGCCCGCTTGCCACGCCTTCAGGCCAACATAGAGCAGGGGCAGCAGGCTCAGCCCGACCAGCAGCAGGACGGGTACGAGCACCCAGATCGAGGGGCGCTTGCGCCGCCCCCCAGGCACGACGAGAGAGGTGGTCAATTCAGGCCGACGTCCCGTTCCAGGTCCAGTGCGTCCTCGGCATTGCCGATGTCTGCCGGAGTGATGGCCGGTGCCTGCAGCTCGTCGAACGGCTTCAGGCCGCGGTCCGAGACCATGCCTTTGTGCAGTGGGTACTCGGCAGTGGTCTGGGTGATGACGCGCTGGCCTTCCTCGCTGGCCATGTAGGCGAGCAGCGCCTGGGCTTCCCGCGGGTGCTTGCTGGACTTGAGAACGGCAGCGGAAGAAATGGTGATCAGGCCGCCGGCGTCGCCATTGCTGAAGTAATGCAGTTTGGAGTCGAGCTGGCCTTTCTCGCGCTGGAGTGCGAACCAGTAGTAGTTGTTTACCAGAACAGTGGCGATTTCGCCGTTTTCCACCGCCTTGAGGGCGACCATGTTGTTGGTGTAGGTCTTGCCGAAGGCGCGCAGACCGGTCAGCCATTCTTCGGCGGCCTCGCGACCGTGCAGCTTGATGATGGCCACGGCCTGCTCCTGGAAGGCTCCGCTGGTGGGCACGAAGCCGACCTTGCCCTGCCACTGCGGCTCGGCGAACTCCAGCACCGTTTCAGGCAGGTCTTTTTCGTCGATCAGCTTCGGGTTGTAGGCCACCACCCGTACGCGAGCGGTCACGCCCATCCACGAACCGTCCTTGGCGACGTATTCGGGCGGCAGCATGCTCAGGGTGCTGTCGTCGATTTTGGCCAGAAAGCCTTTCTCGCCCAGATTGTTCAGAGGGGGGGATTCTTCGGTGTAGATGAGATCCGCCGGAGAGCGCTGGCCTTCTTCCATTACCTGGCTGGCCAATTGATTGCTGCTGCCCTTGCGGACATTGACATGAATCCCGGTCTTGGCCTCGTAGGCCTGCGCGATGGCCTCGCCTATTTCCTTGTGCTGGCCATTGTAGAGGGTCAGTTCGACCTTGTCGGCGGCCAGGGCCAGCGGGGCGGCCAGTGCCGTGCCCAGCAGGCAGGCGGCCAGGGTGCGAAAAAGGGACCGGAGGGTTGGTGTGGGCATGGGGCAACTTCCTTACGGCAGGGCAGCGGAATCTTGAAACAATTGTAAACGATATAGGTTCTCAGGTGGCCTTTCGGATCCACGCAAGGCTTATCCCTGGGAGCGGTCATCGGCCGGGAAGGGCGCCCTGGGGTGTGTCAGGAAGACCGCGTCGCCTGTTTCGCGGCCACGGACCGCTCCTACGGGAGCGCGCGTATGCAGGCCTACCGTAGGAGCGGTCATCGGCCGCGAAGGGAGCGGCGGGGTGCGTCTGATATACCGATGCGCTCTTTCGCGGTCACGGACCGCCCCACGGGGAGAATGGTGGGGAGATTTTTGGGGTGCCGGGAACGCAAAAACCCGCTTTCGCGGGTTCTTGTGAAGAATTGGTGCCCAGAAGAAGACTCGAACTTCCACGACCGTAAGGTCACCAGCACCTGAAGCTGGCGTGTCTACCAATTTCACCATCTGGGCAGCATCAGCAGCGTTGCACGCCGTTGATGGGGCGCACTATACGACCGCCCTTTTGATCTGTAAACCCCTGTTTTGATTTTGTTAATTCAAAACATCCAACTGCCTGAAAAAGCCCTGAAACGCAAAAACCCGCTTTCGCGGGCTTTTGTGAGTGGCACAAGATTGATGTAATCTCGTGTCCTGAATTGGTGCCCAGAAGAAGACTCGAACTTCCACGACCGTAAGGTCACCAGCACCTGAAGCTGGCGTGTCTACCAATTTCACCATCTGGGCAGCATCTGCAACGCTGTGCGTTGTCGATGGCGCGCACTATACGGAGCGCTCTTTACGCTGTAAACCCCTGTGGCGAGAAAAATCGACTAAAATTCCCCAGTGGCGTCCCGGACACTGTTTTCGACCTCGGGGCAGGGCTTTTAACTGGCAGGCAGCGCCTGAAATTTCCCGTTTCAATACGCGTATGCCAAACTAACGCCTATATAGACAAGGTGAATTCTCTCTAATGGCCGATTGGCAGACCCTCGATCCCGAGGCCGCTCGTGAAGCGGAAAAATACGAAAACCCCATTCCCAGCCGTGAGCTGATCCTCAAGCACCTCGACGAGCGCGGCTCTCCCGCCAGCCGCGAGCAGCTGGTGGACGAGTTCGGCCTCACCACCGAGGACCAGCTGGAAGCCCTGCGCCGCCGCTTGCGTGCCATGGAGCGCGATGCGCAACTGATCTACACCCGTCGCGGCACCTATGCCCCGGTCGACAAGCTCGACCTGATCGCCGGCCGCATCAGCGGTCACCGCGATGGCTTCGGCTTCCTGATCCCCGACGACGGCAGCGACGACCTGTTCATGAGCCCGGCGCAGATGCGTCTGGTGTTCGATGGCGACCGTGCCCTGGCACGGGTTTCCGGCCTCGACCGTCGCGGTCGTCGTGAAGGCGTGATCGTCGAAGTGGTGTCGCGTGCCCATGAAACCATCGTTGGCCGCTACTTCGAAGAAGGCGGCATTGGTTTCGTGACACCGGACAACCCCAAGGTGCAGCAGGAAGTGCTGATCACCCCCGGTCGCCACGGCGCCGCGAAGATCGGCCAGTTCGTCGGGGTGAAGATCACCCACTGGCCAACCGCGCGCTTCCAGCCTCAGGGTGACATCGTCGAGGTGCTGGGCAACTACATGGCGCCCGGCATGGAAATCGACGTCGCCCTGCGCACCTACGACATTCCTCATGTATGGCCCGAAGCCGTGCTCAAGGAGGCCGCCAAGCTCAAGCCGCAGGTGGAAGACAAGGACAAGGAGAAGCGCATCGACCTGCGTCATCTGCCGTTCGTGACCATCGACGGCGAAGACGCGCGCGACTTCGACGATGCCGTCTATTGCGAAGCCAAGAGCAAGCTGCGCCTGTTCAACGGCGGCTGGACCCTGTACGTCGCCATTGCCGACGTGTCCAGCTACGTGAAGCTTGGCTCGGCGCTCGATACCGAAGCCCAGGTACGTGGCAACTCGGTGTACTTCCCCGAGCGCGTGATTCCGATGCTGCCCGAGCAGCTGTCCAACGGCCTGTGTTCGCTGAACCCCCATGTCGACCGCTTGGCCATGGTCTGCGAGATGACCATCTCCAAGACCGGCGAGATGACCGACTACAGCTTCTACGAAGCCGTGATCCACTCCCATGCGCGCCTGACCTACAACAAGGTCAGTACCCTGCTCGAGCATTCGCGCAGCAGCGAAGCCAAGGCCCTGCGTGGCGAGTTCGGCGATGTGCTGCCGCATCTCAAGCAGCTGTATGCCCTGTACAAGGTCCTGCTGTCGGCGCGTCACGTGCGTGGTGCCATCGACTTCGAAACCCAGGAGACGCGCATCGTCTTCGGTTCCGAGCGCAAGATCGCCGAGATCAAGCCGACCATCCGCAACGATGCCCACAAGCTGATCGAGGAATGCATGCTGGCGGCCAACGTGGCCACTGCCGAATTCCTCAAGAAACACGAAATCCCGGCTCTGTATCGCGTCCACGACGGTCCGCCGCCGGAGCGTCTGGAAAAGCTGCGTGCTTTCCTCGGCGAGCTTGGCCTGTCGCTGAACAAGGGCAAGGACGGTCCGTCGCCCAAGGATTACCGTGCACTGCTGGAAACCATCCAGGGTCGCCCGGATTTCCACGTGATCCAGACCGTCATGCTGCGTTCGTTGAGCCAGGCGGTGTACAGCGCCGACAACCATGGTCACTTCGGCCTGAACTACGAGGCGTACACCCACTTCACCTCGCCGATCCGCCGCTACCCCGACCTGCTCACGCACCGGGCGATCCGCAGCGTGATCCACTCCAAGCAGGACACCCCGCACGTCAAGCGCGCCGGTGCCCCGACCATTCCCAAGGCGCGCATCTATCCGTACGACGAAGCGGCGCTGGAACAGTTGGGCGAAGAGTGTTCGATGAGCGAGCGCCGTGCCGACGAAGCCACCCGTGACGTGGTCAATTGGCTCAAGTGCGAGTTCATGAAGGACCGCGTGGGCGAAACCTTCCCTGGCGTGATCACCGCCGTGACCGGTTTCGGCCTGTTCGTCGAGCTGACCGACATCTTCGTCGAAGGCCTGGTGCACGTCACCGCGCTGCCGGGCGACTACTACCATTTCGACCCGATCCACCATCGCCTGGCCGGCGAGCGCACCGGGCGCAATTTCCGCCTTGGCGACACGGTCGAGGTGCAGGTCATGCGGGTCGACCTGGACGAGCGCAAGATCGATTTCGGTATCGGCGAAGCAACGCTGAACCAGCCGATCGGGCGCAAGAACCGCAAGGCCGACGCGCCGGCCGGCAAGCCCAAGAGCTACCCGACCACGCCGGCGGTCGAAAAGACCGCCGCCGAGAAGCCGGCCGCCGCTGCCGCCAAGCGCAGCGCTGCCCCGAGCAAGGCGCGCAAGGCCGACAGCGATGAGGTCTATCGGGCATCCGATGCCGCCGCGCAGAACGCCGAGGTGCGCAAGAGCCGTGAAATGAAGAAGGCCCTGCTTGCCGATGCAGCCAAGGGCGGCTCGGCCAAGGCTTCCGGCAGCCGCAACGGCGGTACTGGCAGCACGGGCGCCGGAGGCGATGCCAAGGCGACCAAGCACCGCAAGGGTCCATCGAAATCGGGCAGCCGCAAACCCAAGGCCAAGTCATGAGTCAGCTGGAAAAAATCTACGGCGTGCACGCGGTGGAGGCGCTGTTGCGCCATCATCCCAAGCGGGTCAAGCAGATCTGGCTGTCCGAAGGGCGCAGTGAGCCGCGGGTACAGACCTTGGTCGAGCTTGCCACGCAGAATCGTGTGGCGGTTGGCCAGGCCGAGCGGCGTGAGCTGGATGCCTGGGTCGAAGGCGTGCACCAAGGGGTAGTGGCGGAGGTCAGCCCGAGCCAGGTGTGGGGCGAGGCGATGCTCGACGAGCTGCTGGATCGCACCGAGGGCCCGCCGTTGCTGCTGGTCCTGGATGGCGTGACCGATCCGCACAATCTGGGTGCCTGCCTGCGTACCGCCGATGCGGCCGGTGCGCTGGCGGTGATCGTGCCCAAGGACAAATCGGCCACCCTCACTCCTGCCGTGCGCAAGGTGGCGTGTGGCGCAGCGGAAGTGATTCCGCTGGTGGCCGTGACCAACCTGGCCCGTACCCTGGAAAAACTCCAGCAGCGTGGCCTGTGGGTCGTGGGTACCGCCGGCGAGGCGGAAAACGAGATCTACCAGCAGGACATGACCGGGCCCACCATCCTGATCATGGGCGCCGAAGGCAAGGGCATGCGTCGCCTGACCCGAGAGCACTGCGACTACCTGGTCAAGCTGCCGATGGCGGGCAGCGTGAGCAGCCTGAACGTGTCGGTGGCGACCGGGATCTGTCTGTTCGAAGCGGTTCGTCAGCGTAACGCCAAGAAGAAATGATCCACCCGGGCCAACCCCTCCGCGAGCCCTCTGCCCGCGAAGGGGTTGGCCGCGACACCGCCATCGCTGTACAAATATTCACCAATCCCCTTGCTTCCCCCCAACCCCTTCTCTACAATTGCGCCCCTTGCCGTGATGGCTGGTGCACTCGTGCGCCTCTATCCAAAAGCCACAAGGCAAGACACACAGTGTCATTCACTCCTTGTCTGACCGCTCTGGCGGCAGGCTACAACCCGTAAGGAGCATTCATGCGTCATTACGAAATCATCTTTCTGGTCCACCCGGATCAGAGCGAGCAAGTCGGCGGCATGGTTGAGCGTTACACCAAGCTGATCGAAGAAGACGGCGGCAAGATCCACCGTCTGGAAGATTGGGGCCGTCGTCAACTGGCCTACGCCATCAACAACGTTCACAAGGCTCACTACGTGATGCTGAACGTTGAGTGCACCGGCAAGGCCCTGGCCGAGCTGGAAGACAACTTCCGCTACAACGATGCCGTGATCCGTAACCTTGTCATCCGTCGCGACGAAGCCGTCACCGACCAGTCCGAGATGCTCAAGGCAGAAGAAAACCGCAGCGAGCGCCGTGAGCGTCGTGACCGTCCTGAGCACTCTGACAGCGCCGATGGCGATGACAGCGACAACAGCGACGCCAGCGATAACGCTGACGAGTAATCCACGGACCTTTTGAGGAGCCCATTACATGGCACGTTTCTTCCGTCGTCGTAAATTTTGCCGCTTCACCGCTGAAGATGTGAAGGAGATCGATTACAAGGATCTCAACACTCTGAAAGCCTACGTATCCGAAACCGGCAAGATCGTTCCAAGCCGTATCACCGGTACCAAGGCTCGTTATCAGCGTCAGCTGGCCGTCGCTATCAAGCGCGCCCGCTTCCTGGCCCTGCTGGCCTACACCGACAGCCACGGCCGCTGAGACCGGGTTGTCGATACGCAGTAAAAGGATAGATACGCATGCGTGCCCTGGCTGATTTCATCATGCGCGGTCGCATGCAGGCCACTCTGGTAGTGGTCGGATGCGCGGCATTGCCGCTGTTGTTCTGGTTGAGTGCTGCCGCAGCGTGCCTGGTGTACCTGCGGCGCGGCATGAGTGACGCCATTGGCGTCCTCATCTGGGCTCTGCTGCCGGCTTTGGCCTGGTGGTACTTCGGTGAACCGCGCACCTTGATGGTGTTGCTGGGCGCACTGGGGCTCGCGGCGCTGTTGCGCGCGGGGTGGGCCTGGAATCGCGTGCTGCTGGCCAGCATAGCGCTGGGGCTGGTGTACGGAGTGTTGTTGGGCGTGGTGTTTCGCGAACCCATCGAAGCGTTGGCGCAGGCGTTGAACGAACGCCTGCCGCAGATGCTCGGTGGTCTCTACCAGCAGATGTCGGTAGAGGAGCGGGCCAGCCTTGGCAGCCTCATTGCGCCGGTACTCAATGGCCTGATAGCGGCCTTGTTGCAAGTCGTCAGCGTGGCAGCCCTGATGCTGGGGCGTTACTGGCAGGCGGCGTTGTACAACCCGGGTGGTTTTGGCAGCGAGTTTCGCGCCATTCGCATTCCACTCTGGCCGGCGGTATTGCTGCTGGCGTGCATGCTCATCGGTCCGAACTTCGGACCTCAGATGGCCATGTTGACGCCGCTGTGCAGCGTACCGCTGGTGTTCGCCGGGCTGGCCCTGATGCATGGGCTGGTCAAGGCGGGCAAGCTGGGCAGGTTCTGGCTCGTGGGGATGTACGTCACGCTCGTGCTGTTCATGCAGCTGATCTATCCGTTGCTCGTGGTCCTGGCCATTGTCGACAGCCTGATTGATTTTCGCGGTCGAATCGGGCCGAAAGGCACCGATAGCGATTCCGCGAACGGTGAAGGTTAAAAGTTAAGAGGTTTATACCAAATGGAACTGATCCTGCTGGAAAAAGTCGCCAACCTGGGCAACCTGGGCGATAAGGTAAATGTTAAGGCCGGCTACGGTCGTAACTTCCTGCTGCCATTCGGCAAGGCTACCGCTGCGACCGCTGCCAACCTGGCTGCGTTCGAAGAGCGTCGCGCCGAGCTGGAAAAAGCAGCTGCCGACAAGAAGGCTTCGGCCGAAACGCGTGCTGCCCAACTGGCCGAGCTGGAAGTGACCATCACTGCCACCGCTGGCGACGAAGGCAAGCTGTTCGGTTCGATCGGCACTCACGACATCGCTGACGCCCTGACCGCCTCCGGCGTCGAAGTGGCCAAGTCTGAAGTGCGTCTGCCGAACGGCACCATCCGTAACATTGGCGAATACGACGTAGCCGTGCACCTGCACAGCGACGTTGAAGCTACCGTACGCGTTGTCGTAGTAGCTGCATAAGTCGGCTGGCACCTCTGGTGCCAGGCGGTTTAACATCGGGCACGACCTGTTCACAGGTCGTGCCTTTTGTTTTTGTGAAGAAGCTGTTTTCTGCAACCCGAATTTCAAGTGGCCATGAACGAGATATCCGCTCCCGAGCAATACGATCTGCAAACCGCTGCCCTCAAGGTGCCGCCGCATTCCGTCGAGGCCGAACAGGCCGTGCTCGGTGGGTTGATGCTGGACAACAACGCCTGGGAACGTGTGCTCGATCAGGTTTCGGACGGCGATTTCTATCGTCATGACCACCGGCTGATCTTCCGCGCCATCGCCAAGCTGGCCGATCAGAACACGCCTTTCGACGTGGTCACCCTGCACGAACAGCTCGACAAGGAAGGCCAGGGCACTCAGGTCGGTGGCCTGGGTTACCTGGGCGAGCTGGCGAAGAACACCCCGTCGGTGGCCAACATCAAGGCCTACGCGCAGATAGTCCGCGAGCGTGCCACCCTGCGCCAGTTGATCAGCATCAGCAGCGAGATCGCCGACAGTGCGTTCAATCCGCAGGGGCGCAATGCTGCCGAGATTCTCGACGAGGCCGAACGGCAGATTTTCCAGATCGCCGAGGCGCGGCCCAAGACCGGTGGCCCGGTCAGTGTCAACGACCTGCTGACCAAGGCCATCGATCGCATCGACACCCTGTTCAATACCGATGCGGCCATCACCGGCCTGTCCACCGGCTACACCGATCTGGACGAGAAGACCAGCGGCCTGCAGCCGGCCGACCTGATCATCGTCGCCGGCCGTCCGTCCATGGGCAAGACCACCTTTGCCATGAACCTGGTGGAAAACGCCGTGCTGCGCAGCGAGAAAGCCGTGCTGGTGTACTCGCTGGAGATGCCAGGCGATTCGCTGATCATGCGTATGCTTTCCTCGCTGGGACGTATCGATCAGACCAAGGTGCGCTCGGGCCGGCTGGATGACGACGATTGGCCGCGCCTGACCTCGGCGGTCAACCTGCTCAACGATCGCAAGCTGTTCATCGACGATACGGCCGGAATCAGTCCGTCGGAGATGCGTGCGCGTACGCGTCGCCTGGTGCGCGAGCACGGCGAGATCGGCCTGATCATGATCGACTACCTGCAGTTGATGCAGATCCCCGGTTCCAGCGGCGACAACCGTACCAACGAGATCTCCGAGATCTCTCGCTCGCTGAAGGCGCTGGCCAAGGAGTTCAATTGCCCGGTGGTGGCGCTGTCGCAGCTCAACCGCTCGCTCGAGCAGCGCCCGAACAAGCGCCCGGTGAACTCCGACCTGCGAGAGTCCGGCGCCATCGAGCAGGATGCCGACGTGATCATGTTCGTCTATCGCGACGAGGTGTATCACCCGGACACCGAGCACAAGGGCATTGCCGAGATCATCATCGGCAAGCAGCGTAACGGTCCGATCGGTTTCATCCGCCTGGCCTTCATCGGCAAGTACACCCGCTTCGAGAACCTCGCTCCGGGTAGCTACAACTTCGACGACGACGAGTAAACGCGCTGTTCGGATTTCCCGTAGGAGCGGTCCATGGCCGCGAATGAGCGGTGCGGTTGGGTCAGGTACACCGCGTTGGGGCTTTCGCGGCCGCTGACCGCTCCTACAGCAGGGATCCAGGTTCAATGAGCTCTGCCGGCGGAAAATTCACCAGCCATTTCCGACTAAAGCCATCGGAATTGGTTATTTTTTGTGCTATATTCCGCGCCCGCGATTTTTCATACGGTCATCGACATGCAAGCAGCCAAGCCGCTTTTTGACTATCCCAAATACTGGGCCGAATGCTTCGGCCCAGCGCCTTTCCTGCCTATGAGCAGGGAGGAGATGGATCAGCTTGGCTGGGATTCCTGCGACATCATCATCGTCACCGGTGATGCCTATGTCGACCATCCGTCGTTCGGCATGGCCATCATCGGCCGGCTTTTGGAAGCCCAGGGGTTTCGCGTGGGCATCATTGCCCAGCCGAACTGGCAGTCCAAGGATGACTTCATGAAGCTGGGCGAGCCGAACCTGTTCTTCGGTGTCGCGGCCGGCAACATGGACTCGATGATCAACCGCTACACCGCCGACAAGAAGGTGCGTTCCGACGACGCCTACACGCCCGGCGGCCAGGCCGGCTCGCGGCCAGACCGCGCCAGCCTGGTGTACAGCCAGCGATGCAAGGAAGCCTACAAGCATGTGCCGATCGTGCTGGGCGGCATCGAAGCATCGCTGCGCCGCATCGCGCACTACGACTACTGGCAGGACAAGGTTCGTCATTCGATCCTGATCGACGCCTGCGCCGATATCCTGCTGTACGGCAACGCCGAGCGCGCCATCGTCGAAGTGGCCCAGCGCCTGTCGTACGGTCAGAAGGTCGAAGAGATCACTGACATTCGCGGCACCGCGTTCATTCGCCGCGATACGCCCAAGGACTGGTACGAGGTCGACTCGACCCGTATCGACCGGCCGGGCAAGGTCGACAAGATCATCAACCCGTACGTCAACACCCAGGACACCCAGGCCTGCGCCATCGAGCAGGAGAAGGGCAACGTCGAAGACCCGAACGAAGCCAAGGTCGTGCAGATCCTGGCCAGCCCGCGGATGACGCGGGACAAGACTGTGATTCGCCTGCCTTCCTTCGAGAAGGTGCGCGGCGATGCCGTGCTGTACGCCCACGCCAACCGCGTGCTGCACCTGGAAACCAACCCAGGCAATGCCCGTGCTTTGGTGCAGCGGCATGGCGAAGTGGACGTGTGGTTCAACCCGCCGCCCATTCCCATGACCACCGAGGAAATGGACTACGTGTTCGGCATGCCCTATGCCCGGGTTCCGCACCCGGCGTACGGCAACCAGAAAATCCCGGCCTACGACATGATTCGCTTCTCGGTGAACATCATGCGCGGCTGTTTCGGTGGCTGCACCTTCTGCTCGATCACCGAGCACGAGGGGCGGATCATCCAGAACCGTTCCGAAGAGTCGATCATTCGCGAGATCGAAGAGATCCGCGACAAGGTGCCGGGTTTTACCGGAGTGATTTCCGACCTTGGCGGGCCGACCGCCAACATGTACCGCATCGCCTGCAAGAGCCCGGAAATCGAATCCGCGTGCCGCAAGCCGTCGTGCGTGTTCCCGGGGATCTGCCCGAACCTCAACACCGACCACTCTTCGCTGATCCAGCTGTACCGCAGCGCGCGAGCACTGCCGGGCGTGAAGAAGATCCTCATTGCCTCGGGCCTGCGCTACGACCTGGCGGTGGAGTCCCCCGAGTACGTCAAGGAGCTGGTGACGCACCACGTCGGCGGCTACCTCAAGATCGCCCCGGAGCATACCGAGGAAGGTCCGCTGAATCAGATGATGAAGCCGGGTATCGGCTCGTACGACAAATTCAAGCGCATGTTCGAGAAGTTCTCGAAAGAAGCGGGCAAGGAGCAGTACCTGATCCCGTACTTCATCGCCGCCCACCCCGGCACCACCGATGAAGACATGATGAACCTGGCGCTTTGGCTCAAGGGCAACGGTTTCCGTGCCGACCAGGTGCAGGCGTTCTACCCCTCGCCGATGGCTTCGGCCACCGCGATGTACCACTCGGGCAAGAACCCGCTGCGCAAGGTCACCTACAAGAGCGACAACCTGACCATCGTCAAGAGCGAGGAACAGCGTCGCCTGCACAAGGCATTCCTGCGCTATCACGATCCCAAGGGCTGGCCGATGCTGCGCGAGGCACTGGAACGCATGGGCCGTGCCGACCTGATCGGTCCGGGGAAAAACCAGCTGATTCCGTTGCATCAGCCGGCTACCGACACCTATCAGAGTGCTCGACGCAAGAATTCCACCCCGGCCGGCAGCCACAAGGTAGCCAAGGAAACCCGCATCCTGACCCAGCATACCGGCTTGCCGCCGCGTGCCAGCGATGGTTCCAAGCCGTGGGACAAGCGCGAGCAGGCCAAGGCTGCCGCCGAGGCGCGCAGCAAGCAGGCTGCCAAGGATCGCCAGCAGGCTGCCAAGCCCGGCAAGGGCAAGGGCAAGCCGACCCGCCAGCCGGTCCTGCCGCGCTGATGCACGTTGCGCTGCCGTGAGCGCGATAGCTTACGACTCGGTGTGACCGTCAGGCTCGGTGTCGTTCGACTTCGACTTCGGCTGCGCTCGTCGCGGTGGGCGGGCGGCGATGGCCTCGTGGGCTGGGTTGTCGGTCGTGTCCAGCACTCCGTCTCTGGTCGCACTGCGGATGGCGTCGATCAATGCCTGGGTGGGGCGCAACGACGTCTTGCGCTGTCTTGAAGGCTGCGCGGTGAGCAGGGCTTGCGCAGCGGTGTCTTGGTCGGTTGGCATGGGGATATCTCTTGATTGAATGAGCGCCCACATTAAGGTGAGCGCCTCCTGCCTGGGCAATACAGGTTTATCGCACCACGATGCGTCCAATGTATGCGACGCTGGCACACGCCGAACGAGGGCAACCGTTCGATCGGATGTCCCGCTTCGCAGTGCAGTGGCTGAACCCTCCACATGGCATAAGTCTTGCGCCGTGCACTTACCTTCCAGGCTCGCAGGAGGCACGCCGTGTCGATTCATGTCGCACTGAACCATGTCACCCATTATCGCTACGACCGCGCCGTCGATGTCGGCCCTCAAGTGGTGCGCCTGCGCCCCGCGCCGCACAGCCGCACGCGGGTTCTTTCCTATGCCTTGAAAGTGTCGCCAGCGCAGCACTTCATCAATTGGCAGCAGGACCCACAGGGCAACTACCTGGCCCGCCTGGTGTTTCCGGAGAAGGCCACCGAGTTGCGCATCGAAGTGGACCTGGTTGCCGAGATCGCGGTGTTCAATCCCTTCGATTTCTTTCTCGAACCGCATGCGCAGCAGATTCCCTTCGCATACACCGACGAAGAGCAGCATGAGCTGGCCCCCTACCTGGAAACCCTGGCCCTGACGCCCAGGTTTCAAGCGTACCTGGACGGCATCGACCGTACGCCGATCCCCAGTATCGATTTCCTGGTCAGGCTGAACCAGCAACTCAGCCAGGACATTCGCTACCTGCTGCGCATGGAGCCGGGCGTGCAGACGCCCGAGCACACGCTGCTCACCGGTGCCGGTTCGTGCCGCGATTCCGCCTGGCTGCTGGTGCAGCTGATGCGCCGGCTGGGGATTGCCGCGCGCTTCGTCTCCGGCTACCTGATCCAATTGGTCGCCGATGAGCAGGCCCTCGACGGTCCGTCCGGTACCGATGTCGATTTCACCGACCTGCATGCCTGGTGCGAGGTGTATTTACCGGGCGCTGGCTGGATTGGTCTGGACGCCACGTCCGGGCTGTTTGCCGGGGAGGGCCACATTCCCCTGGCGTGCAGTCCCGAACCTTCTTCGGCGGCGCCGATCAGTGGCCGGGTGGAGCCCTGTGAGGTGACGTTTTCCCACCGGATGTCGGTGCAGCGTATCTGGCAGACGCCACGCGTCACCTGGCCGTTGAGCGAAGAGCAATGGGCGGACATGCAGGCCCTGGGGCAGCGGGTCGATGCCGATCTGCGCGCAGAGGACGTGCGCCTGGGCATCGGCAGCGAGCCGACCTTCGTGGCCATGGACGGCGCCGATGCCGTGACGTGGGAAGCTCGAAGCGACGCACCTGCCAGTGGTTTCAAGGCTACGTCGATGCCAGGCGTGTTCAAGGTCGACGTGCCGCAATCCACAAGCTGGGCGCAGTCGGTCCAAGGTGTGGATGAGCTGTACGAGCAGGCTCGGCAGCGTCGCCTGGAGGCCCAGCGGTTCATGATCGACGGTCGGCAGACCGGCACCGGCGCGGGTAATCCGTTGCTGCTGGGTGGGACGACGGCGGCGGATTCGCCGTTTCTGCGCCGGCCCGACCTGCTGCGCAGTCTGATCGGCTATTGGCATGATCATCCGGCGCTGTCGTATCTGTTCAGTGGCACGGCCTGGCCGACCCCGCGGGTCGACGAAACGCGCGGCGATGCGTTGTACGAACTCGAGATCGCTCTGGCGCAATTGCCCGTTCCCGGCGTGCCGTGCCCAACAGGGCTGATCGACCGTGTGCTGCGCCATCTGTTGGTGGATATGACCGGTAACCCTGCCGGCGCGCAGTTCTGCATTGCTCGTCTGGACGGTGACGGACCAGGGGAGCGCGCGGGGCTGCTGCGCCTGCAGGGCCTGGAAATGCCGCCCCATGGGCGCATGAACCTGGCTCTGCAACTGTTGCTGCGCAGCCTGGTGGCGCGCTTCTGGCGCAAGCCCTACGCACCGGCCAGGCTGACTCGCTGGGGTACACAGCTGCACGACCGCTTCATGCTGCCGTACTACATCGAGCGCGATTTCGCCGAGGTGATCGACGATCTGAATGCACACGGCTATGCCGTGGATGCCGGATGGTTTGCCGCACAACGGGCGTTTCGCTTCCCCACCATGGGCGACTGCGTGGTAGAGGGGATTGCCGTGGAGCTGCGCCATGCCCTGGAGCCTGGCCCCGGACGAGGCAGTGCCAGTGGCGCGCCGCAGTCGCCGGACGCATCGCTGGAACGCCTGCAGGTGCGCGTCAATGGGTTGCTGGCCGATCGTTACCGGCTGGCTGTCAATGGCCAGCCCCTGCCGCTGACCGCTACCGGTCGTGCCGGCGAGTTCGTTGCGGGAGTGCGCTACCGTGCCTGGCAGGCCGATCACGGCGATGACGTCGCCGGCCAGGCGCATGTGCCGCTGACCTTCGACATCGTCGACACCTGGACGCAGCGCTCGCTGGGTGGGTGCCAGTACCATGCGGTGCACCCCGGCGGGCGCAGCTACGACAGCCCACCGGTGAATGCCAACGAAGCCGAAAGCCGGCGTCTGGCGCGGTTCTTTCGGATCGGCCACAGTCCCGGCAGGCTGGTACTGCCAGCGCTCAAGGTGGACGATGACTTGCCGATGACCCTGGACATGCGCCGCGTTCCTCAAGGCGGGGTGTGAGCCATGGACGGTATCCGCGCACCGTGCAGGCTGCGATAATCGTTCTTCTCAACGCTGCCCCCGAGCTTCGCCATGTCTGACCTGCTCGATCGTTACTCGCTGTCCGGCGGGTCCTATCATGAAATGCTCGAACCCGATGGCGGCGTGCGCCCGCACTGGCGGCGCCTGTTCGAGCATCTGCAACGCAGTGCGCCAGGCCAGTTGTCGCAGCGCCAGGCGTCGCTGACACGGCAGATCCAGGAAAACGGCGTCACCTACAACGTCTATGCCGACCCCAAGGGGGCCGATCGGCCGTGGGAACTGGACCTGCTGCCGCACATCATTCCTGCCCACGAATGGCGCCAGGTCGCGGCGGGTATTGCCCAGCGGGCACGCTTGCTCAACGCCGTGCTGGCCGATATCTATGGCCCGCAAACGCTGATTGCCCAAGGGCTGCTGCCCGCCGAGCTGATCTTCGGGCACAACAACTACCTGTGGCCGTGCCAGGGCATGCAGCCGCCGCAAGGCACGTTCCTGCACTTGTATGCGGCGGACCTGGCGCGCACGCCCGATGGACGCTGGTGGGTCACCGCCGACCGGACCCAGGCGCCCTCCGGCGCAGGCTATGCGCTGGAAAACCGCATGGGCCTGTTGCGGACCTTTCCCGAGCTGTACCGCGACTTGAAAGTCGAGCACATGGCCGGCTTTTTTCGCACCGTGCAGGACACCATGAGCCGACTGGCCGCCAGCGCCAACGAGGCGCCGCTGGTGGTGCTGTTGACGCCTGGGCGGTTCAACGAAAGTTATTTCGAGCATCTGTACCTGGCACGCCAGCTCGGCTATCCGCTGGTCGAGGGCAGTGACCTGACTGTGCGCGAGGCGACCGTCTACCTGAAGACCTTGAGCGGTCTGCGCCGGGTGCACGCGATCATGCGTCGCCTGGACGACGATTTCTGCGACCCCCTGGAGTTGCGCACCGACTCTGCCCTGGGCGTGCCCGGCCTGCTCGACGCCGTGCGCCAGGGCAATGTGATGGTGGCCAATGCCTTGGGCAGCGGCGTGCTCGAATCGCCCGGGCTGCTGGGTTTTCTGCCGCGCATCTGTGAGCATCTGTTCGGCGAAACCTTGATCCTGCCGTCAATCGCCACCTGGTGGTGCGGCGAGCCGCCGGTGCTGGCCCAGGCCCTCGAGCGGCTGGACGAGCTGGTGATCAAGCCGGCCTTCCCGTCGCAGAACTTCGGCCCGGTGTTCGGTCGGGATCTGGACGCCGCCCAGCGTCAGGCACTGACCGAACGCATTCAGGCCCGGCCCTATGCCTACGTCGCCCAGGAAATGGCGCAGCTGTCCCAGGCGCCGGTGTGGCATGGCCACGGCAACCACCTGCAACCCAGGGCGATCGGCATGCGCGTGTTTGCGGTCGCCGCCGCCGACGGTTACCGGGTGTTGCCCGGCGGCTTGACCCGAGTGGCCACGGACGCCGATGCCGAAGTGGTGTCGATGCAGCACGGCGGCGCCAGCAAGGACACCTGGGTGTTGGGCGAGCACGCTCCGGTCGGTGAGCAGTGGCGGGCGCAGCGAACCATCGGGGTCCATGACCTGGTGCGCATGGACCCCTACCTGCCTTCGCGGGTGGTGGAGAACCTGTTCTGGTTCGGCCGTTACTGCGAGCGTTGCGACGGCAGCGCGCGACTGCTGCGGATCATTCTCGGCCGCTATCTGGACGGCGACGATCCTCAGGCGCTGCAGGCCGCTGTCGATCTGGCCGAAAGCCTGCACCTGTTGCCCGAAGAGGGCGACCTGCGCGAGCGCCTGCTGATGGCCCTGCGCGGTGAGGATTGGGCGTTCAGCCTGCGTGCCAACCTGCAGCGTCTGCAGTGGGCGGCGTTTCAGGTACGCGGCAAGCTGTCGCGAGAGAATTGGCAGGCGTTGGGCGAACTGCAGCGCGAGTCACTGGTGCTTGAAGTCGACGTGCCGGACCTGGGCGAGCTGCTCGACTTCCTCAATCGACTGGTGATGAACCTGGCTGCACTGTCCGGTTTTGCGCTCGACGACATGACCCGCGATGAAGGCTGGCGTTTTCTGATGATCGGGCGACGCATCGAACGCCTGCAGTTTCTCAGCAATGGTCTGTCGGCGTTTCTGGCAAGCGATGCGCTGGACGAACAGGCTGGCCTGGACTGGCTGCTCGAGTTGGGCAACAGCAGCATCACCTATCGTTCACGCTACCTGGCCGTGCCGCAGTTGATTCCGGTGCTGGACCTGCTGTTGCTCGACGCCCAGAACCCCCATGCCGTGTTGTTCCAGCTCAAGCTGGTGGCGCGGGCCGTACGCCGCCTGAGCGATGAATTCGACCTGCCGGTGGATCGCGCCCTGGAGCCACTGATCGAGCGCGTGGCGCGCTTCGATCTGGGTACCCTGGAAAACGCGCTGTTCGGTGAAGCCAGCGTGCGCGCCGTGCTCGACGGCCTGCGCAGCCTGCTGGAGGATATCGCCAGTGTGAGCGTGCAGGTATCGGACCGCCTGGCGTTGCGCCATTTCGTCCATGTCGACGATGTCAGCCAGCAAACGGTGTCGGTGTGATGAGTGCGCATTACCAGATCGTTCACGACACCCGTTACTGCTACGACAGCCCAGTGTCGCTGGCCAAGCAGCTGGCGCACCTGTGGCCGAGGCCTTGCGCCTGGCAGGTGTGCCATGAGCACGCACTGCAGATCAGCCCCGAACCGACCCGGCGTACCGATGAGCTCGATGTGTTCGGCAATCCGCTGACGCGGCTGGCGTTCGAGCGCCCCCACGATGAACTCAAGGTTGGCGCGCGCCTGCATGTCGAGGTGCTGCCACGAGCGCCGGTCGTGCTTGCCCTGTCGCCGGCCTGGGAGTCGACCCGCGATGCCCTGTGCTATAGCGGCCGGCCAGTCGCCGCGCAGGTGCTGCAAGCCTGTCGCTACCGCTTCGAATCCCCCTACGTGCGCCTGAAGAAAAGCTTCGTGGCGTTTTCCGCCAGTTGCTTTCCGTCCGGCAGGCCGATGCTGCAGGGTGCCCAGGCCTTGATGCAGAAAATCTTCAGCGAGTTCACCTTCGATGCCATGGCTACCCAGGTGGCGACGCCGCTGGTCGAGGTGTTGGAGAACCGTCGGGGCGTCTGCCAGGACTTCGCCCACCTGATGCTGGCCTGCCTGCGCTCGCGCGGTTTGGCGGCACGCTACGTCAGCGGCTACCTGTTGACCCAGCCACCGCCAGGGCAGCCGCGAATGATCGGCGCGGATGCGTCGCATGCCTGGGTGTCGGTGTTCTGCCCGGTGCTGGGATGGGTCGATTTCGACCCCACCAACAACGTTCAACCGGGGCTGGAACACATCACCCTGGCATGGGGGCGTGATTTCAGCGACGTGTCGCCCTTGCGCGGAGTGATTCTGGGCGGGGGGGGGCACGATCCCGAGGTGCGCGTGACCGTTCTGCCGATGGTTTGAGCCGAATGTTTACAGCGAATGTCTGAGTGCTGGCAGAGTGCTGCAGCCTGCGGCCAATCATGAAATGATTGCCGCCGTAGCCATTTCCCCTGCCTGGAGACTCACATGTTTGCAAAAGCTGTAGCGGTATCGGTGCTTGCCCTGGCCAGCGGTCAGTTGCTGGCGGCCGAGTGCTCGACCACCGTCGATTCGACCGACCAGATGACCTTCGGCAGCAAGGCTATCGAGATCAGCAAGAGCTGCAAGACGTTCACGGTCAACCTGACCCACTCCGGCAGCCTGCCCAAGGAAGTCATGGGCCACAACTGGGTCCTGAGCAAGGAAGACGATGCCCGCGGCATCGCCATGGACGGCATGAGTGCCGGCATCGACAACAGCTACCTGAAGAAAGGCGACGAGCGCGTGATTGCGTACACCAAGGTCATCGGCGCCGGGGAGAAGGATTCGGTGTCGTTCGACGTGTCGAAACTGTCGGCGGACCAGAAGTACCTGTTCTTCTGCTCGTTCCCGGGTCACCTGGCCATGATGAAGGGGGCGGTGACCCTGGTCGATTGAGTGTTCGCTTCGACCACGTAGGAGCGGTCATCGGCCGCGAAGCAGGCGACGCGGTATGCCTGATTCACCGCGTTGACCTTTTCGCGGCCACGGACCGCTCCTACAGGACGTCCGCCATTGCGTGTACTGGCTTCAAGTAGGCACCTTGAACACGTGGCGCAGGTAGGCGACGAAATTGGGGTCGCGGCATTGGGTCTTGGCGGCTTCGTCGGAAATCTTCGCCACCGGCTGGCCGTTGCAGTCGGTCATTTTCAGCACGATGTTCATGGGTTCCACGCCTGGAATGTCGCAGGTCAGGTTGGTGCCGATGCCGAAGCTCACATTGATGCGCCCGCGCAGTGCGCGAAATATCTGCAGGGACTTGGGCAGGTCCAGCCCATCGGAAAACACCAGGGTCTTGGTCATCGGATCGATGCCCAGCTTGCGGTAGTGGGCGATGGCCTTTTCCGCCCAGACCACCGGGTCACCCGAGTCGTGGCGCAAGCCATCGAAGAGCTTGGCGAAGTACAGGTCGAAATCCCCCAGAAACGCATCCATGGTGATGCAGTCGGTGAGCGCGATGCCAAGCAGGCCACGGTACTCGCGCACCCAGCAATCGAGTGCGGCGATCTGGCTGTCGATCAAGCGTGGCCCCAGTTGCTGGTGAGCCATGATCCACTCATGGGCCATGGTGCCCAGCGGCTTGAGATCCAGCTGACGGGCCAAGTGCATGTTGCTGGTGCCGACGAAGCGCCCCGGAAACTCGTGCTTGAGCACCGTGACCACTTCCTCCTGCACCTTGTAGGAAAAGCGTCGACGAGTGCCGAAGTCGGCCACCTGCAATTCGGCCAGCTCTTCGCTGCTGGCATTGGCCTGCAGCCATTCGAACTTGCGGTAGAGTTTTTCCCGCGGCTGGCTGAGCAGCACATCGGGATAGCGAATGCGATTGCGTACCTCGCTGACCGTGGCCAGCAGTGGCACTTCGAACAGGATCACATGCAGCCACGGCCCGCGCAGGCGAATGAACAGCTGGTCGTTCTCGATGCCGATGCTCAGGTAGCGCAGGTTGAAGCGAAACAGACCCAGGAAGCGCAGGAAGTCGGGCTTCATGAAATTGATGCCTTCCAGAAAGCTCAGCTGGTCCGGGCCCAGACTCAATTCGGAGAGCTGCTCGAGCTGTTCGCGAATGTCGTTCAGGTAGGGCCGCAGGTCTTCGCCGTTGCGACAACGAAACTCCCACTCGACATCGACGTTGGGGTAGTTGTGCAGTACAGCCTGCATCATGCTCAACTTGTAAAGATCGGTGTCGAGCAGGTTTTGCACGATGCGATCGGCGAATACGCTCTCGCTCATCAGGGTCTCCAGAACCGCGTGCCTCATTTGGAACGGCGGTGGCGCACAGTAGGGGCACATTCTGCCAGCTTTTTGGAGTGCGGGTGGATGTGACGTGCCTTCCCCTGCGCGACCCGTGCCAGTACCTTGCGCGGGCCCGCGAAGAGAGACGCGAAGTGGCCTGCACCCGGCACTGCAGGAGGATCCTGTGGTGCGCGGTGTAGCGGTTATGCACCGACAGTGTGCACTTCGGTTACGTCGGCGGTTACAGCGTGGTTGCCCACGGGCGCTGCGTGGGGTTGCAATGATGGCGCATACGGGTTGTACCCGCACTCTTTGCGGGTTCCACCATTCCCGTGCCAGACGGTTGCACGACCTGTAGAAAATGGTTCCGGCGCAGTGAAGTGCTCCTGAAAATGAAAACTGCGCAAGTTGGGCAAATGCGCTGGCACGGCCCTTGCTCTGAGCAATGCGCTGAAGCTGTAGTGCCAACCAAAAAAATTCAGGAGCACCACTCATGTCGCAGACGTTCTACAGGAAAGGTTTTCTGGCTCTCGCAGTGGCAGCTGCGCTGGGCGCTTCGTCGATTGTTCAAGCCGACATCAAGATCGGCGTAGCAGGGCCGATGACCGGTGCCAACGCATCGTTCGGTCAGCAGTACATGAAGGGTGCACAGGCGGCAGCCGATGCCATCAACAAGGCCGGCGGCGTGAATGGGGAAAAGATCGTCCTGGTTGCCGGTGATGACGCCTGCGAGCCGAAGCAGGCCGTGGCCGTCGCCAACCGGCTGGCCGATCAGGACAAGGTCGCAGGGGTGGTGGGGCACTTCTGTTCCTCGTCCACCGTTCCGGCATCCGAGGTGTATGCAGACGCCGGCGTGCTGATGATCACCCCCGGCTCGACCAACCCGACCGTGACCGAACGTGGCCTGCCGGCGGTATTCCGCATGTGCGGTCGCGACGACCAGCAGGGCATCGTGGCCGGCGACTACATCGTCGACGTGCTCAAGGGCAAGAAAGTCGCAGTGATCAACGACAAGGACACCTACGGCAAGGGCTTGGCCGACGCCACCTCGGCACAGCTGACCAAGCGCGGTGTCAAGCCGGTGCTGGAAGAAGGCCTGACCCGCGGCGAGAAAGACTTCAGCGCCCTGGTCACCAAGATCCGCTCCACCGGCGCCGATGTGGTGTATTTCGGCGGCCTGCACCCCGAAGCCGGGCCACTGGTTCGGCAGATGCGCGAACAGGGCCTCAAGGACGTCAAGTTCATGTCCGACGACGGCATCGTCACCGACGAACTGGTCACCACCGCTGGCGGTGCGCAATACGTCGACGGCGTGTACATGACCTTCGGCGCCGATCCGCGCATGCTGCCCGACAGCAAGGCGGTGGTTGAGGAGTTCCGCAAGTCCGGCTACGAGCCAGAGGGCTACACTCTGTACGCCTACGCTTCGTTGCAGGCCCTGGCTGCAGGCTTCAACGGCGCCAAGTCGAACAAGGGCGAAGAGGCTGCCAAATGGCTGAAGGCCAACCCGGTCAAGACCGTCATGGGCGAGAAGGCCTGGGACTCCAAGGGTGACCTGAAAGTGTCCGACTACGTGGTCTACCAGTGGAACGCCGAGGGCAAGTACAAGCAGCTGGAACAGCAGAAGTAGGACGTTTGCACTGGCGCATGCCAGTCCGGGCCGCCCTTGGGATGGCCCACGTTTCCCTCAATACCGCCTGACAGGTGGCGGGCGGGCCGAGGCCTGTCCGCACCTTGCGCGGTGCGCGGTTCCAGACGTTCGTGAGAGTGCATGATGGACGGTATCTTCCTGCAACAAATGATCAACGGCCTGACCCTGGGGTCGGTGTACGGCTTGATCGCCATTGGCTACACCATGGTCTATGGCATCATCGGCATGATCAACTTTGCCCACGGCGACGTTTACATGATCAGCGCCTACCTGGCCGCCATAGGCCTGGCCGTGCTGTCGTTCTTCGGCCTCGAATCCTTTCCGTTCCTGATCCTCGGCACATTGGTGTTCACCATCGTGGTGACCGGTGTGTACGGCTTCGTGATCGAGCGCGTGGCCTACAAGCCGCTGCGCAACTCGACCCGGCTGGCGCCGCTGATCAGCGCCATCGGCATATCGCTGATCCTGCAGAACTACGCGCAGATCAGCCAGGGCGCTCGCCAGCAAGGCGTCCCGACCCTGCTCGAAGGGGCCTGGCGCCTTGAAGTGGGCACCGGTTTCGTGCAGATCACCTACACCAAGATCTTCATCCTCATTGCCGCCTTCGTGGGCATGGGCGTGCTGACCTACATCATCAAGTTCACCAAACTTGGGCGCATGTGCCGCGCCACCCAGCAGGATCGCAAGATGGCCTCGATCCTGGGCATCAACACCGACCGGGTCATTTCCTATGTGTTCATCATCGGCGCGGCCATGGCAGCGCTGGCCGGCGTGTTGATCACCATGAACTACGGCACGTTCGACTTCTATGCCGGGTTCATCATCGGCATCAAGGCGTTCACCGCAGCGGTACTGGGCGGCATCGGCTCATTGCCCGGCGCCATGCTCGGTGGCCTGATACTGGGGGTTGCCGAATCGCAGTTCTCCGGCTTGATCAACTCCGACTACAAGGATGTGTTCAGCTTCGGCCTGTTGGTGCTGATCCTGATCTTCCGTCCCCAAGGCCTGCTGGGTCGCCCACTCGTGGCGAAGGTATAAGTATGTCCGCACCTACTGCCAAACCTATCGATATCAAGAAAAGCCTGGTCGACATGGTCATTGCCGGCCTGCTGGCGCTGATCGTGTTCGGCCCCATCGTCGGCATCGTGCTCGACGGCTACAGCTTCAACCTGCAACCGGCCCGCGTCGCCTGGCTGGTGGCAGCGGTGATGGCCGGGCGCTTCCTGCTCAGCCTGTTCCTGCAGACACCGCGTGGCCGCAGCATTTCCCAGAGCTTCGAAAGCTCGGGGTCGGGCGTGCACGTGCTGCCGCCGGACTACAAGTCGCGGCTGCGCTTCATCATTCCAGCGCTGATCGTGATCGCCATCGTGTTCCCCATCTTCGCCAACAAATACATCCTCACCGTGGTCATTCTCGGGTTGATCTATGTGTTGCTGGGCCTGGGCCTGAACATCGTGGTCGGGCTGGCCGGTCTGCTCGACCTGGGCTACGTGGCGTTCTATGCCATCGGCGCCTACGGCCTCGCATTGGGCTACCAGTACCTGGGCCTGGGCTTCTGGTCGGCGTTGCCGCTGGCTGCGATCGCGGCGGCGCTGGCGGGGTGCATACTGGGTTTCCCGGTGCTGCGAATGCACGGGGACTACCTGGCCATCGTGACCTTGGGCTTCGGCGAAATCATTCGCCTGGTGCTCAACAACTGGTTGTCGTTCACCGGCGGTCCCAATGGTGTGCCGGTACCTTCGCCCACCTTCTTCGGCCTGGAGTTCGGTCGTCGCGCCCGTGACGGCGGGGTGCCGATCCACGAGTACTTCGGCTTCGAATACAACCCCGACCTGAAATTCCTGTTCATCTACGCCGTGCTGTTCCTAGTGGTACTGGCCGTTCTCTACGTCAAGCATCGACTCACCCGCATGCCGGTAGGGCGTGCCTGGGAAGCCCTGCGCGAGGACGAGATCGCCTGCCGCTCGATGGGCCTGAACCACGTGTTGGTCAAGCTTTCGGCCTTCACCATCGGTGCCTCCACCGCAGGCCTGGCCGGGGTGTTCTTCGCCAGCTACCAGGGCTTCGTCAACCCGACCTCGTTCACCTTCTTCGAGTCGGCGCTGATCCTTGCCATCGTCGTGCTGGGCGGCATGGGCTCCACCGTGGGTGTGGTGATTGCTGCCTTCGTACTGACCGTGGCCCCGGAGCTGCTGCGCAGTTTCTCCGAGTACCGAGTATTGCTGTTTGGCGTATTGATGGTACTGATGATGATCTGGCGGCCACGTGGCCTGATCCGTATCAGCCGTACCGGCATCAAGCCAGTCAAGGGCGCATTGATCGACGCCAAGGGGACTACGCCATGAGTAACGAAGTCATTCTGTCGGTCGAGAAGTTGATGATGCATTTCGGTGGCATCAAGGCCTTGAGCGATGTCAGCCTGCAGGTCCGGCGCAACTCGATCTTCGCCTTGATCGGCCCCAACGGCGCCGGCAAGACCACCGTCTTCAACTGTCTCACCGGGTTCTACAAGGCCACCGGTGGACGTATCGAACTGAACGCTCGCGGCCAGAAGACCAATGTCATCAAGTTGCTGGGCGAGCCGTTCCAGGCCACCGATTTCGTCTCGCCACGCAGCTTCGCCAGCCGGGTCTGGTACAAGATGTTCGGCGGGACTCACCTGGTGAACCGCGCCGGGCTGGCCCGGACCTTCCAGAACATTCGTCTGTTCAAGGAAATGTCGGTGCTGGAAAACCTGCTGGTCGCCCAGCACATGTGGGTCAACCGCAACATGCTGGCAGGCATCCTCAACACCCGTGGTTATCGCAAGGCCGAAGAGGACGCTATCAAGACCGCGTTCTACTGGCTGGAAGTGGTGGACCTGGTGAACTGCGCCAACCGCTTGGCCGGTGAGCTTTCCTACGGCCAGCAACGGCGTCTGGAGATCGCCCGGGCCATGTGCACGCGGCCCCAGGTGATCTGCCTGGACGAACCGGCGGCGGGCCTCAACCCGCAGGAAACCGAGGCCCTGAGCGGCATGATCCGCCTGCTGCGTGACGAGCACGACATGACGGTGGTGCTGATCGAACACGACATGGGCATGGTGATGAGCATTTCCGACGACATCGTGGTACTGGACCATGGCAATGTGATCGCCAAGGGCGGGCCGGAGCAGATCCGCAACGACCCCAAGGTGATCGCCGCCTACCTGGGTGCCGAAGAGGAGGAGCTGGTATGAGTACGCCCATCCTCGAAATGAAGGAGATCGACGTTCACTACGGCCCGATCCAGGCGCTGAAGAAAGTCTCGCTGCACATCAACGAGGGCGAGACGGTCAGCCTGATCGGTTCCAATGGCGCGGGCAAGTCGACGCTGTTGATGTCGATTTTCGGCCAGCCGCGCGCCAGTGCGGGGCAGATCATCTACCGGGGTACCGACATCACCCAGAAGTCGTCCCACTACATCGCTTCCAACGGCATTGCCCAGTCGCCGGAAGGCCGTCGGGTGTTTCCCGACATGTCGGTGGAAGAAAACCTGATGATGGGTACCATCCCCATCGGCGACAAGCACTCGAGCGAAGACATGCAGCGCATGTTCGAGCTGTTTCCACGGCTCAAGGAACGGCGCAATCAGCGCGCCATGACCATGTCCGGCGGCGAGCAGCAGATGCTGGCCATCGCGCGCGCGCTGATGAGCCGGCCCAAGCTGTTGCTGCTCGACGAGCCGTCGCTGGGGCTGGCGCCGATCGTGGTCAAGCAGATCTTCTCGACCCTGCGCGAGCTGGCCCAGGGCGGCATGACCATCTTCCTGGTCGAGCAGAACGCCAACCACGCCCTGCGGCTTTCCGACCGTGCCTATGTGATGGTCAACGGCGAGATCCGTCTGACCGGCACGGGGCGTGAGTTGTTGAGCAACGACGAGGTGCGCAACGCGTATCTGGGAGGGCATTGAGCAGACGTGAAAGGCTTGCCGAACGCCCCGTCAGGGGCGTTTTTCGTCACCCTGCCCAATTGTGGAAAACAAATTCGCTGCAGCGTCAAAGTGCGACATAAAACCACTGTTGGTCACCGAAATGCCACAAAGCAGGCTTGTCCCCAATTGCTGTGGAACCGGTTGTGGACAAGTTGGTGGTATACCTCTGCAGGCCACGGTATACGGGGCCTTCAGTCAGCTGATCAAAAATCGCACAGCAGGTTGGACAGTCGTGCGAACGGGCTTTGTCAACTGTTTTATCCACCGTGCCAATCAGAGTGACAGCACCCGCACAGGCTGTGGATAAGTCTGTGAACAAGCCTTGGAAATACTTCGAAAAGTGGCGGTTTCACTGGCGTTGCGCCTTTGGTCGTATGACCACTGCAGACGCAGTGCCGTACCTGCATGCGCAATACACCCCACCGGTCAAGCCAAAAAATTCTAATGGCTCCCGGCCAGCTTGGCCTCCGGGGTTGCCGTGCAGAAGGGAGTTGCCCCCAATCTCTGTGGAACGGCTTGTGGATAAGTTGCGGGTAACCGCACTGGGACCCGCAACCACAAGGGTCTGCGGGTGCTGTTCGATTATTGATCAGTTGCATACGGCCCGTACGCCGGGCATTCTGCAAAACCCCATTCACGGTGGCGACGGTTCGAACGGCCTGCGCATTGCGTGGGCACGCTCCGTGGCTACCCCCGCAGGAGACCCGCATGACTTCCACGGTATTCATCACTGGCGCCACGTCCGGATTTGGCGAAGCCTGCGCGCGACGTTTCGCCGAGGCAGGCTGGTCGCTGATTCTCACCGGCCGTCGCGAAGAGCGCCTGATGGCGCTGAGCGAAGAGCTGTCGGCAAAGACGCGGGTGCATCCGCTGGTGCTCGATGTGCGCGACAGAAAGGCCATGGAGGCAGCGATTGCCGGGTTGCCCGAGGAGTTCGCCAGCATCAGCGGGTTGGTCAACAACGCCGGCCTGGCCTTGGGTGCCGATCCTGCACCCAAGTGCGACCTGGACGACTGGGACACCATGGTCGATACCAACGTCAAGGGCCTGATCTACGCGACGCGGCTGTTGCTGCCGCGCCTGATTGCCCACGGCAAGGGGGCTACCATCGTCAACCTGGGTTCGGTGGCGGGCAATTACCCGTATCCCGGCAGCCATGTGTACGGCGCCACCAAGGCTTTCGTCGGGCAATTCTCGTTGAGTCTGCGCTGTGACCTGCAGGGCACCGGCGTGCGCGTCACCAACCTGGAACCCGGGATGTGCGAAAGCGAGTTCTCACTGGTGCGTTTCGGCGGCGATCAGGCACGCTACGACGCCACCTATGCCGGCGCCAACCCGATCCAGCCGCAGGACATCGCCGAAACCATCCACTGGATTCTGACCCAGCCGGCGCACATCAACATCAACAGTCTGGAAGTGATGCCGGTCACGCAATCGTGGGCCGGCTTCGCCGTGGAGCGTCCAGGCAAGGCTTGATCGGCCCTGGCGTCAGAGGAACGCCTGCAGGCCCTGGTAGCAGGTCAGCAGGTGGTAGGGGGTGGTCGATGGCATGTCGGTGCGGCTGACCACCCCGGTGCCATCGCGGCATTCGTGCCAGCCGCCGGGGTGCAGGAAGCGCTCGCGCAGTACCTGCAACTGCGCGGCCACCGCCGCACCGGGCTGCAAGGTCAGCGCCCGCAGGTATTCGGCCTGTGCCCAGATACGCTGGGTGGCGTCCAGCACCTGGCCGTCGAGCGTGAGCATGCTCATGACCACGCCGTCCCGAACGCCCGTGCGTTGTGCATAGGTGAAGGCGCACTGCAGGGAAAGGTGCAGCGCACTGCCCTGCAACAGCGGTGAGGTCTGCACGAGGAACAGCCATTCGAACTGATGACCGGGCTCGAACCAGTTATCCACCGCTCCGCGCGGCTTCTCCAGCATGATCCCGTGTTCGGGCTCCACGAAACGCGCCTGCATCGCTTCGCAGAGGGCCTGCAGCGCCCTCTGCGTGGGTAGGTCGTCACGCACTGCCAGGGTTGCCAGGAAGCCCTCGGCCAGGTGCATCAAGGGGTTCTGCAAGGGGCCGGTGCCCAGGTTGGCCCAGTCTTCGCCTAGCACGGCTTCGTAGAGCCCATCATCTGTGGAAAAGCGCGTGGCGATGACCTCCAGGGCGGCATTGAGCACCGATTCCACCAGCGGTTCGCGCACCTTGGCCCAGTAGTGCGCACAGGCGAAGACAATGAACGCGTGGGTGTAGAGATCCTTGCGTCGATCCAGCGGGCGGCCCTGGGCGTCGATGCTGTAGAACCAGCCGCCGTGTTCGGCGTCGTGGAAATGCCGTTGCAGGGAACGGAACAGGGTGGCGGCGTGTTCGCGCGCACCGGGTTGCTCGATCAGGCTGGAAAAGACATACAGTTGGCGGGCGCAGGCCATGGCGCGGTAGCGCTGCACCGGCAACGGCTGGCCGGCAGCGCTCACCGCTTCGAACGGCAGGCCGAGTTCGCTATCGAAGCCGGCGCCTTGCCACAACGGCAATACGATTTCGCGAAAGTGCGCGTGGGTGGCCGCCAGGGCGGCGTGCAGCGTTGGGTCGGGCATTGGCGGGATCATCGGAGGCGTTTTGCGCGCCATGGTAGCAGGTGTCGGCCACGGCGCCCAAGACAAGGCCCCTGGGCAGGGGGCCTGGCGCGATCAGCCGGTAAGCAGCCATGCGCCGGTCATGGCCGACAGTGCGCCGGCCACGCGTACCAGTGGCGCGGCTGCCGTTGGCAGGAACCGAACGACGGCATAACCCGCCGCGTGCAGTGCTGCGGTCGCCATGACGAAACCGGCAGCATAGGCAACCGGGCTGGACATCTCCGGCAATTCCAGGCCGTGAGCGACGCCGTGGAACAATGCGAACAGCGCAGTGGCCACCACCGCCAAGGCTAACGGTGGCCGCACGGCCAGTGCCACGGCCAGGCCCAGGGCCAGTACCGAGGCGGCAATGCCGCTTTCCAGTGCAGGCAGTTGCAGGCCGGCAAAACCCAGCAGGCCACCGATCAGCATGGTGCCGACGAAGGTGCAGGGCAGGGCCCAGCGTGCCGCGCCTTGCTGCTGCGCCGCCCACAGGCCGACGGCGAGCATGGCCAGCAGGTGGTCGAGGCCACCCAGGGGGTGACCGATGCCGGCCAGCAGGCCATTGTCGCCGTGTCCCGGATGAGCGAAGGCCACCGCCGGTGTCAGCAGCAGGGCTGCGCAGGTGAGAAGCGTCTTGAAGGTCATGCGGGTCTGTTCCTTATCGTCGTGTTCACGGTAGTTGCGGGCAAGGGTGCGCAGGGTTCAGGCGGCGTCGAGCAGGCCTTGGCGTTCGATGAAGGCAATGATCTGTTCCAGGCCCTGACCGGTCTTCTGGTTGCTGAAGACGAACGGCTTGTCGCCGCGCATGCGTCGGGTGTCGCTGTCCATCATTTCCAACGAGGCCCCTACCAGCGGCGCCAGGTCGATCTTGTTGATCACCAGCAGGTCGGACTTGCAGATGCCAGGGCCGCCCTTGCGCGGCAGCTTGTCGCCGGCGGACACGTCGATCACGTAGATGGTCAGGTCCGACAGCTCGGGGCTGAAGGTGGCGGACAGGTTGTCCCCACCCGATTCCACGAGGATCAGGTCCAGGCCCGGAAAGCGCCGGTTGAGCTGGTCCACGGCTTCCAGATTGATGGAGGCGTCTTCGCGGATGGCGGTGTGCGGGCAGCCACCGGTTTCCACACCGATGATGCGCTCGGGCGCCAGGGCCTGGTTGCGTACCAGGAAGTCGGCGTCTTCGCGGGTGTAGATATCGTTGGTGACCACGGCCAGGTTGTAGCGCTCGCGCAGGGCCAGGCACAAGGCCAGGGTCAGCGCGGTCTTGCCAGAGCCTACCGGGCCTCCGATACCGACACGCAGGGGTTGGGTATTCATGGTGACTCTCCTAGGAACGGAACAGGCGGCTGTACTGGCGCTCGTGGGCCATGCTCGCCAATGACAGGCCGAAAGCGGCGCTGCCGTAGTGTCGGGGATCCAGTTCGGTGGCTGCGAACTGGGCCTGCTGCAGCGTCGGCAGCAGTTGTGTGGTAAGTCGCTGAGCAGCCTGCTGGCCCAGGGGCAGGGTCTTCATGAGCACCGCCAACTGGTTTTCCAGCCAACTCCACAGCCAGGCCGCAAGGGCGTCCTGCGCAGGGATGTTCCAGGCGCGCGCGGCCAGTGCCCAGCCCAGGGCCAGGTGGGGCTCTTCGATCTGAGCCAGATAGTGGCGGGCCGTAATGTCCAGTTCGGCAAGGCCGAGCAGCAGTTGCTTGAGCGAATAGCCCATTTGCCGGCTTTCGAGTTGCAGTTCGCGGGTTTCGCGGCTCGCGCGATGTTCGGCACCTAGCTCCAGCAGTTGTCCCCAGTCCTCTTCGGCGGCAGCCACGCAGTGGGCCAGCAGCAGGGGCGCCTCGAAACGGGCCAGGTTGAGCAGCAGTTGGTCGGCGATCCAGCGATGGGCGCTTTGCGCATCGGCCACCGTGCCGTTTTCCACGGCCATCTCCAGGCCCTGCGAGTAGCTGTAGCCACCGATCGGCAGTTGCGGGCTGGCCAGGCGCAGCAGGGCCCAGGCGTTGTTCACGTGCGCACGCCGAACTGGTGCAGTTTGGGCGCGTAGTTGAAGTCTTCCTCGCCATGGCGCGAGTGGTGATGACCACCGCCATAGGCGCCATGTTCGGGATGAAAAGGTGCCAGCAGGGGCTGGGTCTGGGCGCCGAGTTGTTCGAGCATGGCCTTGAGCACGTAGTCGTCGAGCAGGCGCAGCCAGCCGTCACCCACTTGCAGGGCCACGTGGCGGTTGCCCAGATGGTAGGCGGCGCGAGTCAGCTCGAAGGCGCTGCTGCAGGTGACATGAAGCAGCGCCTCGGGACGCGCGCAGACCCGCACCACGCGGCCGTCCTCGGCCTGCAGGCATTCACCGTCGTGCAACGGAGGTTGACCGCGTTCCAGAAACAGGCCGACGTCTTCACCTTCGGCACTGAAACAGCGCAGGCGACTCTTGCTGCGGGCTTCGAAGTTGAGGTGCAGTTCGGCTGCCCATTGGCTTGCGGGCGCGATTCTGCGATGGATAACCAGCATTGGACGTTTCCATTGAAGGGCAGTGGCCAATGCAGAGCAAGTGTCTTGCCAACCGGTAGTGAGCTAACGGGGCTGCGGGATCAGGATGAACGAGGCTCGGCGCAATGCACTGGTGCGGTGCGTAGCGGCTTGAGACGCACCAATTCGAGGCGAGCGAGTTATTGGTTGAGGCCTTTCCAGTATTTGGCGCCGATGAAAATGAAGCGCAGTTGCTGGCTGATCTTCGCCTCGGGGGTCAGGTGGGCTGGCAGGTCGGCAGCGGGTGGGTCGATCAGTTCGGGAAGCGTGGCAAACACGGCCTTGACGACAAGGTCGGCCATCACCTGCAGTGACGCGCTGCTCAGGTGCTGCCATTTGGGCATGGACCCCAGATCGGTGGCCAGGTCGGCGCTGATGCCGGCGCGCAAAGTGGCAATGGCCTGGCGCACGGGCAGGGACCCTCCGTATTGCTCGCGGGCGAGGAACAGGAATTGCGGGCGATTGGCAGCCACTCCGTCGAGAAAGATGCGGACGGAAGCCGCCGTGAGGCCGCCGACCACTATTTCATGGTGACGAACCAGGCGGAGCGTAGCGCGGAACGTGGCGTCGACTTCGTTGACCAGGGCCAGGCCGAGCTGATCCATGTCGTCGAAATGGCGATAGAAACCGGTGGGTACGATGCCAGCAGCCTTGGCGACTTCGCGCAGGCTGATACTGCCGAAGCCTCGACCGGCCGCCATCAGTTGGCGTGCAGCTTCGAGGAGGGCGAGACGGGTCTGCTGTTTCTGTTCGGCGCGAGGCAACATCGACGGAGCTTCTGTGAAGGACAGCGAAGAACTCTAGCAAATTGACAGGCGGGGCGTCGAACCAAGCGGGTGCAGCGATGGATTACGCGGGGGCGGCAAGCCCGGCTTGGGGAGGCCGGGCTTCGTCGGATACCTCAAACCACTGTCTCATGCGTTGGCTTGGTCTTGACGATCGAGCAGACGCTGCGAGCCGTTCTCGGCGAAGGTGCCTTGTGGGGTGCGATCCGAACCGTCTTCAGCGAAAGTAGCCTGTGGCGTGCGGTCGGAGCCGTTCTCGGCGAAGGTGCCTTGTGGGGTGCGATCCGAACCGTCTTCAGCGAACGTGGCCTGTGGCGTGCGGTCGGAGCCGTTCTCGGCGAAGGTGCCTTGTGGCGTGCGATCCGAACCGTCTTCAGCGAAAGTAGCCTGTGGCGTGCGGTCGGAGCCGTTCTCGGCGACAGCGCCTTGTGGGGTGCGGTCGGAACCGTCTTCCGCCAGGTAGGGCTGGCTGAAGCTGGCAGCGCTGGAACGCAGTTCGGCGGAAACACTTTGATCGGCGGCTGGCATGGCGAAGGCGTTGGCAGCGAGGACCGAGAGAGTCAGGGAAAGCAGCAATTGGCGTTTCATGATGGTGGCGCTCCTTGGGAGGGCAGTAATTGGGTACAGAGCCAATGCTACTCTTTGAAATTCGATAGAAAAGTTCATAAAGGCAATGGTAACAATCAACGAAAATGATGTTTTGCCGCGAGGGCTCTAGATCGAGGGTTTCAGTGCACCAGCACAGTGAATTCTCGGGCCCTGAGCACCGTTGTCGAGCGTCACCATCGGTAACGTTGATAGTGGAAGAAGCATGTTGCTTCTGCATTGGACGCGTTGTGTCAGGCGGATCGCATGCACCGCTGACGCGGCTTGCGCCGCTGCTACAGGGAGTAGACCGCGATCCCTGTAGCAGCGGCGCAAGCCGCGTCCGGGTTCATCGCATTGCATCAGGCACAACGCATCCGCCGTTGAAGCGGCTCGCGTCCGGGCTCGAAAAAGCCAAAAACTAAACCCTCGAGGCGTTTATCAGTCCTACCCTTGTTAGGTAGCACCCCCTGTGCTCGCGGGAGCACGCAGTCTCAAGGAGCCCGCAATGACGCGCCCACGTAAAATCATCGCCTGGACCCTGGGCAGCCTGTTGGTCCTGCTGGTGATATTGGTGGTGGTGATCGCCACCTTCGATTGGAATCGAATCAAGCCCACGCTCAACGAAAAAGTGTCCGAAGCCCTGCATCGCCCTTTCGCCATCAATGGCGACCTGGCTGTGCATTGGCAGCGCGAAACGGATGAGGGCGGCTGGCGTGCCTGGGTGCCATGGCCGCGCTTCGTCGCCCAGGACATCACCCTGGGCAACCCCGACTGGTCGCAGAAGCCCCAGATGGCGAGCCTGCAGAAGGTCGAGTTTCGTCTTTCGCCCTTGCCTTTGCTGGCCCAGCGGGTGGTCATACCGCGTATCGACCTGACCGGGCCCGACGTAGCCCTGCAGCGCCTGGCGGATGGGCGCGCCAACTGGACCTTTCAGTTCGACGAAAAAGACCCCGATGCCGAGCCCTCCAAGTGGGTCATGGACATCGGTGCCATAGGCTTCGACAAAGGCGTAGTGGCTTTCGACGACCAGACGCTCAAGACCTCGGTCAAGGTGTTGATCGATCCATTGGGCAAGCCCATCGCGTTCAGCGATATCGTCGGCAGCGGTGCGGCCAAGAAAGTCGCCGACCAGGGCGCCAGTGCCCAGGATTATGCCTTCGGCTTCAAGGTCGATGGCCGCTACAAGGACCTGCCGCTGTCGGGGTCGGGCAAGATCGGCGGGCTGCTGGCGCTGCAGGATGCAACGCGACCGTTTCCAGTGCAGGTCGACGTGCGCATTGCCGATACCCGCGCAGCGGTTGCCGGTACCCTGACCGACCCACGCAATCTCGGTGCCCTTGACCTGCGCCTGCGCCTGAGTGGCAGCAGCCTGGGCAACCTGTATCCACTGACCGGGGTGACCCTGCCGGATTCGCCTGCGTACGAAACCGACGGGCACTTGCTGGTCAAACTGCACGAGCCCGGCGGCGCGTCGTTCCGCTATGAAGGCTTCAACGGCAAGATCGGCAACAGCGACATCCATGGTGATCTGGGCTTCGTCGCCAGTCAGCCAAGGCCCAAGCTGAGCGGCGCGCTGGTCTCGAACCAGTTGCTGTTTGCCGACCTCAAGCCTTTGATCGGCGCTGACTCCAATACCGAGCAGAAGGCTCGTGGCGGCGCAAGCAAGCAACCCACCGGCAAGGTGTTGCCAGTCGAAGAGTTCAAGACCGACCGCTGGCGTGCCATGGACGCCGATGTCGAATTTACCGGACGCAAGATCGTCCACAGCGAAGAGTTGCCGTTCACCGATCTGTACACCCATGTGGTGTTGAACGACGGCAACCTGCGCCTGGAACCTCTGCGCTTTGGCGTGGCCGGCGGCAAGCTGGATGCACAGATCTCGCTGAACGGGCGCACTACGCCGTTGCAGGGCAGGGCCAAACTGACCGCCCGCGGGTTTCAGCTCAAGCAGCTGTTTCCCACGTTCGAACCCATGCGCACCAGCTTCGGCCAGCTCAACGGCGATGCCGACATCACCGGTACCGGTAATTCAGTCGCAGCGCTACTGGGTTCGGCAGATGGCAATTTGAAGATGCTGGTCAATGATGGCGCCGTGAGCCGCGACCTGATGGAAATTGCCGGGCTCAATGTCGGTAACTACCTGGTGGGCAAGATTTTCGGCGACAAGGAAGTGGAAATCAACTGTGCGGCGGCCTCGCTGGGCATCAAGAACGGGCTGGCCAGCACCGATCTGTTCGTTTTCGATACCGAGAACGCGATCATCTACGTCGACGGCACGGTGAATTTCAAGCAGGAACAACTGGACCTGAAAATATCGCCGGAATCGAAGGGCTTCCGCCTGCTGTCGCTGCGCTCGCCGTTGTATGTGCGCGGCCCGTTCGCCAAGCCCAATGCCGGGGTGCAAGCCGTGCCACTGCTGCTGCGCGGCGCGGGCATGATTGCGCTGGGCGCTACCATCGGGCCGGCGGCCGGGTTGCTGGCACTGGTCGCGCCTAGTGGCGGTGAGCCGAATCAGTGCACGCCATTGCTCGAACAGATGAAGTCGGGCAAGGCGCCCAAGACCGTGCCTGCTTCCTGAGAGGGTTCGAGGGGTGCTCCCGAGCGCTGCGACGCGCCGGTTGAACCAAGTCGCGCCCTTCGCGGCCACGGACCGCTCCTACATGGGTTGCGGTACTCCTGTAGGAGCGGTCATCGGCCGCGAAACGGGCCTTGCGGTGTATCAGGTGAATTGAGGCGCGCCCTTCGCGGCCACGGACCGCTCCTACAAGCAGGCGCGGTACTCCTGTAGGAGCGGTCATCGGCCGCGAAACGGGCCTTGCGGTGTATCAGGTGAATTGAGGCGCGCCCTTCGCGGCCACGGACCGCTCCTACAAGCATGCGCGGTACTCCTGTAGGAGCGGTCATCGGCCGCGAAACGGGCCCTGCGGTGTATCAGTTGAAACACATCTCCGCTGACGCGGCCGTCAGGCACAAAAAAGCCAGAACCTGAGTTCTGGCTTGGGACTTGCGGCAGGTTGTTACAGCGAGCCGTAGATGTCCGCCATGTCATCGGCGTGTTCTTCTTCCTGAGCCAGGATGTCTTCGAAGATACGGCGAGTGGTAGGGTCTTTGTCGCCAATGTACTGGATGATTTCGCGGTAGCTGTCGACGGCGATCCGCTCGGCCACCAGGTCTTCGTAGACCATTTCCTTCAGGCTGTTGCCAGCCACGTACTGGGCGTGGGAATTCTTGCTCAGCAGGTCCGGGTTGAACTCCGGCTCGCCGCCCAGCTGCACGATACGTTCAGCCAGCTTGTCGGCGTGCTCGGCTTCCTGTTTGGCGTGCTCGAGGAACTCGTCGGCCGCAATGCTGGCCTTCAAACCACTGGCCATGAAGTAATGGCGCTTGTAGCGCAGCACGCATACCAGCTCTGTCGCCAGCGAGCTGTTGAGCAGCTTGATGATCTCTTCGCGGTTGGCATCGTAGCCTTCGGTGACCGCGCCGTTCTCGACACCTTGGCGCGCACGGGCACGCAGTACATCGACGGGAGTCAATTTGGAAGTTTCTAGGTCGATCATGTTCGTCTCCAGCTATACGGTTTTGGCCGTCGCGCTCTGTTGCCCCGAATTCGGGGCCCGGCGGGATCGGTACAGAAGTCTCGCTACACAGATGTGAGTCGTGGCGGCGACGAAAAGTTTTATTACAAATGGCCCGGGGAGGGCCTTTCGTCAGCCGCCTGGGGCAGGGTTACGGTGCGGTTTCGTTGAGCTTGCGTTGCTCGCAAGTCATGAAGCCCTTGGTGGCGACGTGGCCAGAGCTGTCGAAACTCACGTAGTAAGGCTGCTGATGGCCTTCACGGGTCAGGATGTAGTTATTGCAGGTGCCGTACATGGAGTTCGCAGTGCCGGCAACGACGGTCGAAGGCGTGCCGCCGATGGCCAGCACCTGTTGCATGGTCATGCCTTTCTCGACCTGCTTGACCAGAGGCGCGTCACGGTAGGTCACGAAGTCCACCGGGTTCTGCACGGTGGTGTTCGATGAACAGCCAGCCAGCGCGGCTACGGCAAAGAGTGCTGCCAAGGATTGCTTGTACATGGGGAGTCGCTCCTTCGATGGGCCGTGAGTGGCCCCGTGATGCTTTGAGCGCATCGACCGCGCGATAGTTCTGAAATCTTTCAGGCAGCAAAGCGTCTGCGGAGCCGTTGAAGACGGGCTGTAGCGGAAAACAAATGACGCAATTTAGCCGGGGCTCGGCATGCGTCCGCCTACTGGCCCTTCGCTCACAACGCTGGCAGACTGCCTGTCCTTTCGAATCGCTCGCTTCTGAGGCTTTATGCCCATGTTTTCTTCGCGTCAAGTGCTGATCGCCAGCTGGATTCTGGTGTTCGGCGGCCTTCTGCTGGTCTTGCCGATGCGCTTGCTGCCGAGCTTGCTGGCTGGCCTGCTGGTATTCGAACTGGTCAACATGCTCACGCCGCAACTGGAGCGACTGATTGCCGGGCGGCGTGCACGGTGGGTGGCGGTGGCGTTGCTGGGCACCTTGGTGGTCAGCAGCCTGGCGTTGCTGTTCGCCGGCGTCATCAGTTTCATCCTGCACGAGGCAGAAAACCCTGGTGCTTCGCTGAACAAGTTCATGGGCGTGGTGGATCGCGCCCGCGGCCAGTTGCCGCCTTTCATCGATGCCTACCTGCCGGCCAGTGCTGCCGAGTTTCGGGTGGCTATCAGCGGCTGGCTGAGCAAGCACCTGAGCGATCTGCAACTGGTGGGCAAGGATGCGGCGCACATGTTCGTGACCTTGCTGATAGGCATGGTACTGGGCGCCATCATCGCCCTGCAGGCGATCCCCGATCCCGAAAACCGCAAGCCATTGGCCGCGGCGCTGTTCGACCGCCTGGCCCTGCTGGTGCGAGCCTTTCGCAACATCGTTTTCGCGCAGATCAAGATTTCACTGCTGAACACCTTCTTTACCGCCATTTTCCTGGCCGTGGTGTTGCCGCTGTGCGGGATCAAGCTGCCGCTGACCAAGACCCTCATCGTGCTGACCTTCCTGCTCGGGTTGTTGCCGGTGATCGGCAACCTGATCTCGAACACGCTGATCACCATTGTCGGGCTGTCGCTGTCGATCTGGGTGGCGGTTGCGGCGCTGGGCTATCTGATACTGATCCACAAGGTCGAGTACTTCCTCAACGCGCGGATCGTGGGCGGTCAGATCAGCGCCAAGTCATGGGAACTGCTGCTGGCCATGCTGATATTCGAGGCAGCGTTCGGGCTGCCCGGGGTGGTGGCGGGGCCGATCTATTATGCCTATCTGAAAAGTGAGTTGAGGCAGGCGCAGTTGGTCTAGGGTTCACTGGCCTCTGCCCGCGAAGAGGCCAGACCTGCCTTACTCGGTGCCGTAGCGCTTGCGGGCCTCGATGGCCAGGCCGCTGCCGATGCTGCCGAAGATATTGCCTTCCACATGCCGCGCGTTGGGCAGCATGGCCGCCACGCCATGGCGCAGGGCCGGGATACCGCTGGAGCCGCCGGTAAAGAACACTGTGTCGACCTGCTCAACGCCCACGCCTGCCCGGTTCAGCAACTCGGACACACTGCCACGCACCCGTTCGAGCAGGCCGTCGATGGCGGCTTCGAACAAGGCCCGGCTCAGCTCCACGCTCAGCCCCGGCTCGATGCGGTCCAGTGGCAGGTGACGACCGGCAGCTTGCGTCAGCTGGATCTTGGTTTCCTCGACTTCCATCGCCAACCAGTGCCCGGCTTTCTGCTCGATCAGCTTGAACAGGCGGTCGATACCGTCCGTGTCCTGGATGTCGTAGCGCATGCTGGCCAGAGCTAGTTGCGCCTTCTGCAGGTACACCGAGTTGATCGTGTGCCAGGTCGCCAGGTTCATGTGGTGGCTGGTCGGCATGAAGGCGCCGCTCTTCATCCGGCTGCCATAGCCGAACAGCGGCATGACGCCCTGCAGGCTGAGCTGCTTGTCGAAGTCGGTGCCGCCGATGTGCACGCCTCCGGTGGCCAGGATGTCGTCCACGCGGTTGTCCAGCGCACGTCGCTCGGGTGCCAGGCGCACCAGGGAAAAGTCGGAGGTACCACCGCCAATGTCGACGATCAGCACCAGCTCCTCACGCTCGATGGTGGACTCGTAGTCGAAGGCGGCCGCGATAGGCTCGAACTGGAAGGACACGTCCTTGAAGCCGATCTTTTTCGCCACCTCGGCCAGGGTGTCTTCGGCTTCCTGGTCGGCGGCCGCGTCGTCGTCGACGAAATGCACCGGTCGCCCCAGCACGACCTGGTCGAACTCACGCCCGGCGTTGGCTTCGGCGCGCTGTTTGAGCTCGCCGATGAACAGGCCCAGCAAGTCCTTGAACGGCATCGCCGTGCCCAGCACACTGGTGTCGTGCTTGATCAGCTTGGAACCGAGCAGGCTCTTGAGCGATCGCATCAGGCGGCCTTCGTAGCCTTCCAGGTATTCGTGCAGCGCCAGACGCCCGTACACTGGACGCCGCTCTTCGAAGTTGAAGAAGATCACCGAGGGCAGGGTGATCTTGCCGTCTTCCAGGACGATCAGCGTCTCGCTGCCCGGGCGGTGCCAGCCGACAGTGGAGTTGGAAGTACCGAAGTCGATGCCGCAGGCGCGGGCCGGGGATGCGTTTTTCATGGCAAGGCGGGTCTGTTCAAAAAACGGCCGCGCAGTGTATGCCAGTTGCGTACAGAATCAAGGCCTGCGACCGCCTTGAAAGCGCGCCGGCGGCCCCAACCTTCTAGCCATCGACCGCGCTGTACAACCCACTGTTCACATCCAGTGGCCTGCAGCCGATAAACTTCCCATGCGTTGCCGAGTCCGACCAATAGGCGCGGGCGGCGCGCATTCGCTCATTGATGGTGATGCTTAGATGGATTTCAAAGACTATTACAAGATATTGGGCGTCGAGCCGACAGCGGACGAAAAGGCGATCAAGACCGCCTACCGCAAGCTGGCGCGCAAATATCACCCCGACGTCAGCAAGGAAAAGGACGCCGAAGACAAGTTCAAGGAAGCCAGTGAGGCCTATGAGGCGCTGAGCAATGCCGACAAGCGCGCCGAATACGACGAGCTGCGCAAGTATGGCCAGCATGGCCGTCCGTTCCAGGGCCCGCCCGGTTGGCAGGGTCGCGGTGGCGGTGGTTTCCATGAAGAGAACGCAGGCGACTTCTCCGATTTCTTCAGCACCATCTTCGGTAACGGCGGTGGTCGTGGTGATCCCGGTGGCAATCCGTTCGGCCGTGGCGGTCAACAGCGCAGCGCAGCGCGCAAAGGTCAGGACGTGGAAATGGAACTGACCGTGTCGCTCGAGGAAACCCTGGCCGAGGAATCGAAGAAGATCAGCTTCAAGGTGCCGCAGTACAGCGCCGCTGGCCAGCGACTGACCGATGTGGTCAAGAACCTCAACGTGAAGATTCCCGCAGGCGTTGCCGACGGCGAGCGCATGCGCCTCAAGGGCCAGGGCGCGCCCGGCGTTGCGGGCGGTGCCAGCGGCGATCTGTTCCTGACCTTGCGTCTGGCGGCCCACCCCCTGTTCGAAGTGGACGCTCCCGACCTAGTCATCCAGGTACCGTTGGCGCCTTGGGAAGTGGCGTTGGGCACCAAGGTCGCGGTGCCTACGCTGACCGGGCGGATCAACCTGACGATTCGCCCGGACAGCCAGAACGGCCAGCGCCTGCGTGTCAAAGGCATGGGCCTGAAGAACAAGCTTGGCGGCCGCGGTGACCTGTTCGCCCAGCTGAAAGTGGTGATGCCCACGCAGGCCGACGAATCCACTCGCGCGGCCTGGGCCGAGCTGGCCAGGCACGCCGAATTCGATCCGCGCGAGAACTGGGGACGCTGATACCGCTATGCCTCGATGCCGGGCCCCTTGCCGGCCGCTGGCATTTTCAGGCTGATGTCGCCGCGAATCGGTATCAGCCCAGGGGTCAGCACTTCGCCGGTATCGAGGCCGAAGCGCAATGGCTGATCGCCGTCCACCAGCTTGACCCGCAGGCTTGGGGTTCCGATCAGATTGGCCAGGCCTGGGGTGCGGCTATAGTGGTTGGCCACGGTCTGGTCGGTCAGCGCCAGCCATTTTTCCTCGGGCTTGAGGCTCTGCAGCGCTTCGATGCGTTTGTACGCGTAGTAAACCCGCAGGCGTTGCTGCAGATGTGGCGCCGGGTTGCTCAGGCCGTCGGTGGACAGGCTGGCGGCGCAGTCCAGGGCTTTCACACTTATGCCTTGGCGCCGCGCTTCCACCAGCACCTGGCGCAGGGTGTAGCGACCACTGTCCAGGGTGGTGCCACGGTTGTGCAGGTCACGCAGCTTCTTCTCCAGATCGCGGCCCAATATCCCGGTCGCGTGAAAGCGGTCGAGCAGGTCCTGGTGCAGGTCCTTGAGCAGGCCTTGCACGTACAGCGTCTTGACCTGCTGGGCCTTGAGCGTGGACATGTATTTGATCAACAGCTGGCAACTGCCGACTGCATTCCTGGCCTCGTTGACCACCACCCCGGTATTGCTGGCATACACCTGAGTGAAAAACTCTTTGGGCGTCATGGTGGTGCTCACCGCCGGCAGGCGCGGGCTGTGCTGTGGGGTTGAGGTCAGGAAGAAGGCTTCGGCTTCCTTGCCCAGGTTCGTGCGCAACTCGATCAGCTGTGAGCGGGCGGTGCTCAGCACGCTGTCGATGGGCCCGGTCATCAGCTGGTGTGCGCCGGGATTGACCAGCATGGCGGTGATGTCACGAAAGCCAGGTGAAGTGTCGAAGGCGGCCAGCGCGTCGGTGCTGGCCGCCAGGTTCTCGGGGGCGGTCATGGTGAACAGCTCCCAATGGCCGGTCCAGCTTCTCTGCACGGGGTAGCTGCCGGTGATCTGCTCGGGGGCGATCGGATCGACGATCACCCAGCGCTCCAGCGAGTCGATGTGGGTGACCTGAAAGATCTTGCCCTCCAGGCGAATGTAGTGCTGGCCATCTGGGTTGGTGAACACGCCCTGGTAGATGCCGGTGCCTTCCGGCAATCCGGTCAGGTCTTCATCCGTGGCGATGAGGTCCAGGGGCGAACCACCGGGAGTCACGCGGTCGATCTGAGCCAGGTCAGTGCTGTCCAGGTCGAGCGCGGCGCCCAGCTCCTCGAAGTTTCCCAGCTCGGCGATGGCTTCGTCGCCCACGCCGCGCAACAGCGGCATATCCAGCAGGATGTTCAGTGCATCCAGGATCGCCGCCTTGAAGGCCGCTTGACGGGCCTTGGGTACGGTCCCGTGCACGGCGTTCGCCAGGTGCGTACCAAAGGCTATCGAACCCGCCGCCACGGCCACCAGGGCCACTGCCGGGTCCGCCGGTGCCATGGGCGTGACGATGCGCATGAATGCCTCCAGGTCGACGAGGAACAGCTCCCTGCGCAGTTCGTGATTGCCGTTCAACAGTTGCCTGGCATCGAGCTTGAGGCGTTTGCCCACGGTATCGAACAGCAGGCTGAACACGTCCTTGTCGATCGTCGTCGCGTTGCCGTTGAGCAGGCGCTGCCCGGCTTGCCATGGCGTGGTACGGATGCGCTCCAGGGTCGCCAGCAGCAGGCCCCGCGGTGGCAGGATCGACTCTCCGGGGGTGTCGAAGTGAGCGATCAGGCGCTCACGGCCTTGCTCGTGGGCGGCCGTTTCGGCCACCCACTCGTACATCTGCTGTTCATTGTGAAAGACCCGGAACCAGGCGGCAGGGATGTACAGGATCTGCGGGCCCTTGCCAGTGGTGATGCGCAGTATGTCGAACGAGGTCAGGTCCCCCAGTGTAAAGCTCTTGACCGTTGCCTGGGTGCGAGTCGTGTGCAGCCGTTTCAGGTCCTCCAGGGTCGGCGGTCCTGCGATGGGGCCGGCCAAAGTGTCGAACACCAGCCTCAGCTCCCGGTTGCTCAGCGCTCCGCTGTTGTAGGCATTCCAGCTGAAGCTGAAAAACAGGATCTTGATCAGCACGCGGCCGTCATCGGCATAGTCACGCAGGAAGGCGTCCAGGCGCTTCTTGTAGTGGCTGGAGAAATCCGTGGCCCAGAACGCTTTCATGATCTGCGAGGGCGCCAGGGGGACCTGATTGGTTTCGTTGTAGATCCCGGCCTGCTGGACGGTATAGAACCCGGACATCTGATCGAGCAGGTCGAAGTTCACTTGATAGAACGTCTTGAACCGGCGCAGGACCAGCTCCGTGACGGTCAGCGTTTCCTTGGGCTTGCCCATGTGCTGCTGTCCGGTAAAGGCGCGTGGGTTGTTCTGGGCGTTGTCGAAGTCGTGCCAGTAGACGGTGTCCGGATCCAGATCCAGGTGGGTATGGAACTTGAGCAGCTTGATACCCCAGTCCCGCGCGCACTCGCGCAGGTCAGGGAAGTTCGCGTAGTAGCGGTCGGCAATGGCACTGACGTTTTCGGCCGATAGCGGGGTGGCGCCGGTCATGGTGGAGCTCCTGGATCGAATGGAGCTGCACCATAGAAAATCCGCCGGGGGGTTACGGCCTACATAGTTAGGCTGGCCCTGTCCGGGACAGCCTTGTCGGCACGGCGCATTGAGAACAGGCCTCTTAGAACAGGCCTCTTAGAACAGGCTTCTTAGAACAGGAAGTAGCGCTGCGCCATGGGCAGCACATCCGCCGGTTCGCACCACAGCAGCACGCCATCGGCCTTGACCTGATAGGTCTGCGGGTCGACCTCGATGTCGGGCAGGTGACCGTTGTGGATCAGGTCGGTCTTTTGCACCGAGCGACAGCCCTTGACCACCGCGATCTGCTTTTTCAAGCCCAATTGCTCGGGCACGCCTGCGTCCAGCGCGGCCTGGCTGATGAAGGTCAGGCTGGTGGCGTGTCGCGAACCACCGAAACTGGCGAACATGGGTCGGTAGTGCACGGGCTGCGGCGTCGGGATGGAGGCGTTGGCGTCGCCCATGAGGCTGGCGGCGATGGCACCACCCTTGAGGATCAGCGTCGGCTTGACGCCGAAGAACGCCGGCCGCCAGAGCACCAGGTCCGCCCATTTGCCGACCTCGATCGAACCCACTTCATGGCTGATGCCGTGGGTGATGGCGGGGTTGATGGTGTACTTGGCAATGTAGCGCTTGGCGCGGAAGTTATCGTTGCCCTCGGCGTCCTCGGGCAGCGCGCCGCGCTGTTTCTTCATCTTGTCGGCGGTCTGCCAGGTGCGTGTGATCACCTCGCCGACCCGGCCCATGGCCTGGCTGTCGGAGCTGATCATGGAAAACGCGCCGAGGTCGTGCAGGATGTCTTCGGCGGCAATGGTTTCGCGGCGAATGCGGCTCTCTGCGAAGGCCACGTCCTCGGCGATGCTTGGGTCCAGGTGGTGGCAGACCATGAGCATGTCGAGGTGCTCGTCGATGGTGTTGCGGGTGAACGGCCGGGTCGGGTTGGTCGAGCTGGGCAGTACATTGGCAAAGCCGCAGGCCTTGATGATGTCCGGAGCGTGGCCGCCGCCGGCGCCTTCGGTGTGGTAGGTGTGGATGGTGCGCCCCTTGAAGGCAGCCAGGGTGGTCTCGACGAAGCCCGACTCGTTGAGGGTGTCGGTATGAATCGCAACCTGCACGTCGTATTGATCGGCCACGCTCAGGCAATTATCGATGGCGGCCGGCGTGGTGCCCCAGTCTTCGTGCAGCTTGAGCCCGATGGCCCCGGCCTTGACCTGTTCTATCAGCGGCTCGGGCAGGCTGGCGTTGCCCTTGCCGGTGAAACCGATGTTCATGGCGAAGGCATCGGCGGCCTGGAGCATGCGCGCCATGTGCCACGGCCCCGAGGTGCAGGTGGTCGCATTGGTGCCGGTGGCGGGCCCGGTGCCGCCGCCGATCATGGTGGTGACGCCGCTCATCAGCGCCTCTTCGATCTGCTGCGGGCAGATGAAGTGGATGTGGGTGTCGATGCCGCCCGCGGTGAGGATCATGCCTTCGCCGGCGATGACCTCGGTGCTGGCGCCGATGGCGATGGTCACGTCCGGCTGGATGTCGGGGTTGCCGGCTTTGCCGATCGCGGCGATGCGCCCGTCCTTGAGGCCGACGTCGGCCTTGACGATACCCCAGTGATCGATGATCAGGGCATTGGTGATCAGCGTGTCGACCACTTCGGCGGCCAGCAGCTGGCCCTGGCCCATGCCATCGCGAATGACCTTGCCACCGCCGAACTTCACTTCTTCGCCGTAGGTGGTGAAGTCTTTTTCCACTTCGATCCACAGGTCGGTATCGGCCAGGCGGACCTTGTCACCGACGGTCGGGCCGAACATGTCGGCATAGGCTTGTCTGGAAATCTTCATCGGTATGCCCTGGAATTCAGTTGTGTATGGACCCTGTGGGGTCAGAGGTCACCCATGATGCGCCCGGCGAAGCCATATACCCGGCGCAAGCCGGCCAGGTCCACCAGTTCCACTTCGCGACTCTGCCCCGGTTCGAAGCGCACGGCGGTTCCGGCGGGAATGTTCAGGCGCATGCCGCGAGCGGCCGGGCGATCGAAATGCAGGGCGTCGTTGGTTTCGAAGAAGTGATAGTGCGACCCCACCTGAATGGGCCGATCGCCGCTGTTGGCCACGGTCAGGCTGAGGGTGCGCCGGCCGACGTTGAGCTCGATGTCGCCAGGCTGGATCCGGTATTGGCCAGGAATCATGAAATAGCTCCTCGAAGCGAAGAAAGACGGTGGTTCAAGCCGAGGCCCGGGGCGGCTCGGCGCCTGGCTGCAGCGCCAGTTGCATGAAGGTCAGGTCCAGCCAGCGGCCGAACTTGATGCCTACCTGGGGCATCTGCCCGGTGGTGACGAAACCCAGGCGCTCGTGCAAATGGATCGATGCCTGGTTGCCGCTTTCGATGGCGGCCACCATGACGTATTTGCCGCCCTCGCGAGCACGCTCGATGAGCGCCTGCATCAGACGCGCGCCGAGACCTTTGCCGCGCTGGTCGTTGCGCACGTACACCGAGTGCTCGACGCTGTAGCGAAAGCCTTCGAAAGGTCGCCAGTCGCCGAAGGAGGCGTAGCCAGTGACCTCGCCTTGTTCCTCTGCCACCAGGATCGGATAACCCTGCGCCTGGCGCGCCTCGAACCAGGCCTGACGGTTGGCCAGGTCGACCGGCTTCTCGTTCCAGATCGCCGTGGTGTTGAGCACTGCATCGTTGTAGATCGCGCAGATCCCAGGTAGGTCGCGCTCGGTTGCATCACGAATCATGGCGTGCCTCAGGCGATGGGTTGATGGACAGTGACCAGTTTGGTGCCGTCGGGAAAGGTGGCTTCCACCTGGATCTCCGGGATCATTTCCGGAATACCTTCCATGACCTGTTCGCGGCTGAGCAGGGTGGTGCCGTAGTGCATCAATTGCGCCACCGTCTGGCCATCGCGGGCGCCTTCGAGCAGCGCCGCGGAGATCAGCGCCATGGCTTCCGGGTAGTTCAGCTTGAGGCCACGGGCCAGACGGCGCTCGGCTACCAGGCCGGCGGTAAAGATGAGCATCTTGTCTTTTTCGCGGGGTGTCAGGTCCATGGGTGTTCCTTCAGAATATTGGTTGGCAGTGAGGGCCTCTTCGCGGCCACTGGCCGCTCCTACGGCTATCCGGCGGACCGCCTGTAGGCGTGGCCGGCTGCCGCAAGCAGGTATCCGGCAGATCGCCTGTGGGCGTGGCCGGCTGCCGCAAGCAGGTACCCGGCAGATCGCCTGTGGGCGTGGCCGGCTGCCGCAAGCAGGTACCCGGCAGATCGCCTGTGGGCGTGGCCGGCTGCCGCAGGCAGGTACCCGGCAGATCGCTTGTAGGAGCGGTCAGCGGCCGCGAAAGGGCTGGCAGATTCAATCAGGTGCTCCAGATCCGCGGGGCCAGCGCTTCGCGGCCGAGCACGGCCGGGCGCAGCATCTTCCACAGTTCGATCAGCCAGTCGCGCGCATGCAGTGCCTCGTCGGCCAGGCAGCGTGCCACCAGCAGCCCCGGCAACTGGCTCAGGTCGCCGCGTACGCGCGTCGGCAGTGTCCGGCAGCGTTCAAGCAGGGCCGGGTCGATCTCGCCGGTCACCAGCAAAGTGGCGAACACCGGCTTGCCTCCCAGGCCCACGGCCGAGTCGAGCAAGCCATCGTTGCCGATGATGCGCTGGCGTTCATGCCACAGCAGTTCGCCGTCTCGGCGAATTTCCAGCCGCGACTGAAAATGCCCCTGGTCGAAACGCTCGGCTGCCGCCGGGCGCCCTACGGCGACGATGTCCCAATAGAACAACCGGGCATCGCCCTGCAGGTAAATACGGGTATCCAGTTCGGCCTGGGCGGCACTGTAGACGATGGTCTCCTGGGGCAGCCATTCCAGCGTGGCGCCCGCGGCCACATGCAATTCGGTGTTTTGACAGGCAGGGCTGTTGGCGCGGTACCACTTGGCCGCGCCCGGTGTGGTCAATTGCGCCCAGGCGTTGGCCTGCACCTGGGCGCTGATGTCCAGCCGATCGCCCCCGGCGATGCCGCCAGGCGGATGCACGATGATGTGCTGGCACACCTCGGGCCCTTCGGCATAGAGGTGCTTCTGCACCCGCAACGGGCCGAAATGGCGGCGCAGGATCGGTCGCGTACTGTCGCCGAACCGCGCGTATCCCAGCTCCAGCCGGGCGTGCCAGCTGGGCGTGTAGGGCAGGGAAGTGACGGGTAGATTCATGGCCTTCATTCTTGTTCGGGTCGCGGCAGATTAAATGGTTACCAAGCCGCGTACACCCTCCGATTCCATGTTTTCACCCCGACCCTGCTGAACGATTTCACCGCGCGACATGACCAGGTACTGATCGGCCAGTTCGGCGGCGAAATCATAGAACTGCTCGACCAGCAATATCGCCATGTCGCCGCGCGCGGCCAGTTGCTTGATCACCGCGCCGATCTCCTTGATCACCGACGGCTGGATGCCTTCGGTGGGCTCGTCGAGAATCAGCAGCCGTGGTCGGCTGGCCAGCGCCCGGCCGATTGCCAGTTGCTGCTGCTGCCCGCCGGACAGATCGCCACCGCGGCGGTGCTTCATCTGCAGCAGCACCGGAAACAGTTCGTAGATGAACGCCGGCACTTCGCGTGCCTCACTGCCGGGGAAGCGTGACAGCCCCATCAGCAGGTTTTCCTCGACCGTCAGGCGGCCGAAAATCTCGCGGCCCTGGGGCACGTAGGCGATGCCTGCATGCACCCGCTGGTGTGGCTTGAAGGTGGTGATCGGCTTGCCTTCCCAGGCCACGCTGCCTTGCTTGGCTGGGATCAAGCCCATCAGGCACTTGAGCAGGGTGGTCTTGCCGACGCCGTTACGCCCCAGCAGGCAGGTCACTTCGCCGATGTTCACAGCGAACGACAGGCCGCGCAGGATGTGGCTGCCGCCGTAGTATTGGTGAAGCTGGTCGACTTGCAGCATAGGTTTTGTCCTTGTTCTTGCAGTGTCCGGGCGGGCTTCTTCGCGGCCGGTGACCGCTCCTACGGTTGATTACCGTAGGAGCGGTCAGCGGCCGCGAACGGACCTCAACGCCCCAGATAAACCTCGATCACCCGCTCATCGGCCTGCACCGCCTCGAGCGACCCTTCGGCCAGCACGCTGCCCTGATGCAGCACCGTCACATGGTCGGCAATCGAGCCGACGAAACCCATGTCGTGCTCCACCACCATCAATGAATGCTTGCCGGCCAGGGTCTTGAACAGTTCGGCGGTGAACTCGGTTTCGGCATCGGTCATGCCCGCCACCGGCTCATCGAGCAGCAACAACTGGGGGTCCTGCACCAGCAGCATGCCGATTTCCAGAAACTGCTTCTGGCCGTGGGACAGCAGGCCGGCCGGGCGATCGATCGACGCGCTCAGGCGGATCGTCTCCAGGACCTCGGCAATGCGGTCGCGCTGCTCGCCCGTCAGCCGCGCACGCAGGCTGGCCCAGACCGACTTGTCGGTCTTCTGCGCCAACTCCAGATTCTCGAACACACTCAAGGCCTCGAACACGGTCGGCTTCTGGAACTTGCGGCCGATGCCGGCCTGGGCGATCTGCACCTCGCTCATGTGGGTCAGGTCCAGGGTTTCGCCGAACCAGGCCTTGCCCGTGGTGGGCCGGGTCTTGCCGGTGATCACGTCCATCAGGGTGGTCTTGCCGGCACCGTTGGGGCCGATGATGCAGCGCAGCTCGCCCACGCCGATGTACAGGTTGAGGTCGTTCAACGCCTTGAAGCCGTCGAAGCTGACGCTGATGTCCTCCAGGGTCAGGATGGTGCCGTGGCGGGTGTTCAGCCCCGGTCCGCTGGCCTGGCCCAGGCCGATGGCATCGCGGCTGGTGCCGGCGTCGCTGTTGGGGTCCAGCACCGGTTCGAGCATGAACTCGGCGGTCGCGGTGATTCTCATTGTTCACCCCTTTTCTTCAGCAGGCCGATCACGCCCTTGGGCAGGTACAAGGTCACGATGATGAACAGCGCGCCGAGGAAGAACAGCCAGTATTCGGGGAATGCCACGGTGAACCAGCTTTTCATGCCGTTGACGATGCCTGCACCCAGCAGTGGCCCGATCAGCGTGCCGCGTCCGCCCAGAGCTACCCAGACGGCGGCCTCGATGGAGTTGGTCGGCGACATCTCGCTGGGGTTGATGATGCCGACCTGCGGCACGTACAGCGCCCCGGCGAGGCCGCACAGCACCGCGCTGAGCACCCAGACGAACAGCTTGAAACCGCGCGGGTCGTAACCGCAGAACATCAAGCGGTTCTCGGCGTCGCGCAGTGCGGTCAGCACCCGGCCGAACTTGCTGCGCGCCAGGCGCCAGCCTACATAAAGGCTTAGCACCAGCAGCGCCACGGTGAGCAGGAACAGCACGGCACGGGTACCTTGGGAGGTGATGCTGAAGCCCAGGATGCTGCGGAAGTTGGTGAAGCCGTTGTTGCCGCCGAAACCCGTCTCGTTGCGGAAGAACAGCAGCATGCCGGCGAACGTCAGTGCCTGGGTCATGATCGAGAAGTACACGCCCTTGATCCGCGAACGGAAGGCGAAGAAACCGAACACCAGTGCCAGCAAGCCTGGGGCCAATACCGCCAGGCACATGGCCCAGAGGAAATGCTCGGTACCCACCCAGAACCAGGGCAGCTCGGTCCACGACAGAAACGTCATGAACGCCGGCAAGCCGTCGCCGGCCGCCTCACGCATCAGGTACATGCCCATGGCATAGCCGCCAAGGGCGAAGAACAGCCCGTGGCCCAGCGACAACAGGCCGGCGTAGCCCCAGACCAGGTCCAGCGCCAGGGCGACGATGGCATAGCAGAGGATCTTGCCGACCAGGGTCAGGGTGTAGGCCGAGACCTGCAAGCCGTTGCTTGCCGGCAGCAGTGACAGCAGCGGCAGGGCGACGAGGATCGACAGGATCACGACGCCGATGGCGAGGGTCACTTTCGGCCCGGCTTTCTGCGCAGCAGTGAGCATCAATGGCTGGTTCATCAGTCGATCACCCGTCCTTTCAGTGCGAAGAGGCCTTGCGGACGTTTCTGGATGAACAGAATGATCAGCGCGAGGATCAGGATCTTGCCGAGCACCGCACCGATCTGCGGTTCCAGGATCTTGTTGGCGATGCCCAGGCCGAACGCGGCGGATACGCTGCCGGCCAGTTGGCCGACGCCGCCCAGTACCACCACCAGGAAGGAATCGATGATGTAGCTCTGCCCCAGGTCGGGGCCGACGTTGCCGATCTGGCTCAGCGCCACGCCACCCAGGCCGGCAATGCCCGAGCCCAGGCCGAAGGCAAGCATGTCGACGCGCCCGGTGGGCACGCCGCAGCAGGCGGCCATGTTGCGGTTCTGGGTCACGGCGCGCACGTTCAGGCCCAGGCGGGTTTTGTTCAGCAGCAGCCAGGTCAGCACCACCACGGACAGGGCGAAAGCGATAATCACGATGCGGTTGTACGGCAGCACCAGGTTGGGCAGCACCTGCCAGCCGCCGGAGAGCCAGGCCGGGTTGGCCACTTCCACGTTCTGCGCACCGAAGATCAGGCGAATCGCCTGGATCAGCATCAGGCTGATACCCCAGGTCGCCAGCAGGGTTTCCAGGGGGCGTCCGTACAGGTGGCGGATGACGGTGCGTTCCAACACCATGCCGATCACAGCGGTGACGAAGAAGGCCACGGGCAGCGCGATCAGTGGGTAGTACTCGATGGCGCCCGGCGCCAGGCGCTGGACCAGCATCTGCACGACGTAGGTGGAGTAGGCGCCGAGCATGAGCATCTCGCCATGGGCCATGTTTATCACACCAAGCAGGCCGAAGGTGATCGCCAGGCCCAGGGCGGCCAGCAGCAGGATCGAACCCAGGGACATGCCGCTGAAGGCCTGGCCCAGGATGTCGCCGATCATCAGCTTGCGCTTCACTTGAACCAGGCTGGTCTCGGCAGCGGTGCGCACCGCCGTGTCCGCTTCGACACCGGGCGCCAACAGGTTTTCCAGACGGGTGCGCGCCAGTGGCTCGCCGGTTTCACCCAGCAGGCGTACCGCAGCCAGGCGCACGGCGGGTTCGGGATCGACCAGTTGCAGATTGGCCAGGGCCAGGGTCAAGGCGGTTTTCACCGTTTCGTCCTGTTCACCGGCGGTCTGCCGGTCGAGCAGGGGCAGTTGGCTGGGCTGCGCCGAGCGTTGCAGTTGCTGCGCGGCGGCCAAGCGTACCTGAGCATCGTTGCTCAGTAGTTGGTGGCTGGCCAGGGCGGTGTCCACCAGGCCGCGCAGACGATTGTTGAGGCGCAACTTGCGCACCGGTTCGATGGCCGCGGCAGTGCCGTCGGCAGGAGTCATCTGGCCATCGGTTTCGATGAACGGTTTTTTCTCGGCATCGGCCGCCACTCGGCCGTCCTGAAGGGCGGTGAGCAAAGCCATCCGCGCCGGCTCGGGCTGCGCAGCCCAGGCTTCCAGCAGTCGAACCTGCTCGGCGGATGAAGCACCGGTAAAATCACTGGCGTCGTTGGCGCTCGCCACCATGGGCAAGAGCAGAACGACAGCGGTGAAGAATTTGATGAGGGACATGGCAAGTCCTTTGAATTGAAGGCAACACCCGCCCCCTTTGTGGGAGCGGTCATCGGCCGCGAAAAAAAACGCTGCGGTCTATCAGCTGCACTGCGATAGCCCTTCGCGGCCATAGACCGCTCCTACAGAAAACTCGCGGTCCACCGTAGGAGCGGTCATCGGCCGCGAAGAGAGCGCAGCGGTCTACCAGACGCACCGCGCCGCCCCTTCGCGGCCACGTGGATCAGTTGCTCTTCACCGCATGATCCGGCTTCTTGTCGTTGCCAGGAATGTACGGGCTCCATGGCTGGGCGCGGATCGGCTCCTTGGTCTGCCACACCACGTTGAACTGACCGTTGTCCTCGATCTCGCCGATCATCACCGGCTTGTGCAGGTGGTGGTTGGTCTTGTCCATGGTCAGCGTGTAGCCCGACGGCGCGGCGAAGGTCTGCCCGGCCATGGCCTCACGCACCTTGTCGACGTCGGTGGATTTGGCCTGGTTGGCGGCCTGTGCCCACATGTTGATGCCCACGTAGGTCGCTTCCATCGGGTCATTGGTGACCACGGTGCCGGCGTTCGGCAGGTTCTTGGCCTTGGCGTAGGCTTTCCAGTCAGCAACGAACTTGGTGTTTTCCTTGTTCTCCACCGACTGGAAGTAGTTCCATGCCGCCAGGTTGCCCACCAGCGGCTTGGTGTCGATGCCGCGCAGCTCTTCTTCGCCGACCGAGAAGGCCACCACCGGTACGTCGGTGGCCTTCAGGCCCTGGTTGGCCAGTTCCTTGTAGAACGGCACGTTGGAGTCGCCGTTGACGGTGGAGATGACCGCAGTCTTGCCGCCTGCCGAGAACTTCTTGATGTTGGCGACGATGGTCTGGTAGTCCGAGTGACCGAACGGGGTGTAGACCTCTTCGATGTCCTTGTCGGCGACGCCCTTGGAGTGCAGGAAGGCGCGCAGAATCTTGTTGGTGGTGCGTGGGTAGACGTAATCGGTGCCCAGCAGGAAATAGCGCTTGGCCGCGCCACCGTCTTCGCTCATCAGGTATTCGACCGCCGGGATCGCCTGCTGGTTGGGCGCCGCACCGGTGTAGAACACGTTCGGCGACATCTCCTCACCCTCGTACTGCACGGGGTAGAACAGCAGGCCGTTGAGTTCTTCGAAGACCGGCAGCACCGACTTGCGCGACACCGACGTCCAGCAGCCGAACACCACGGCCACCTTGTCCTGAGTGATCAACTGCCGTGCCTTCTCGGCAAACAACGGCCAGTTGGACGCCGGGTCCACCACCACCGCCTCGAGCATCTTGCCATTGACGCCACCCTTGGCGTTGATCTGGTCGATGGTCATCAAGGCCATGTCTTTCAGCGAAGTCTCCGAGATGGCCATGGTGCCGGACAGCGAATGCAGGATGCCGACCTTGATGGTCTCGGCAGCCTGGATCGTCCAGGACAAACCCATGGCAGCGATCGATGCGGAAAGGGTGAACGCCTTGATCAAGCTGCGACGCTTCATTGTGCAATCTCCATGTACGGAATGTCGTTCCGGTGCGGCAGGTGGGGACTTCTCGCTGGAGTATTGCAAGGGGTGTGCCGGAGTCGCGCAGGGGCGAAATACGTGCCGGTTGAGGTGAGGCAACGCAGCGGCGCGCACCGTGCTGGTGCTCGACTGGCAGGATGGTGCGCAGGGTTGAGTGGTATTGGTGCGCCGGACTACTTGCGCGACCCATCAGGCAGATCGCGTGCACCGCCGACGCGGCTTGCGCCGCTGCTACGGGATTGCGTGCACCGCCGGCGCGGCTTGCGCCGCTGCTACGGGATTGCGTGCACCGCCGACGCGGCTTGCGCCGCTGCTACGGGATTGCGTGCACCGCCGGCGCGGCTTGCGCCGCTGCTACGGGATTGCGTGCACCGCCGACGCGGCTGGCGCCGCTGCTGCGGGATTGCGTGCACCGCCGACGCGGCTTGCGCCGCTGCTACGGGATTGCGTGCACCGCCGACGCGGCTTGCGCTGCTGCTACGGGATCGCGTGCACCGCCGACGCGGCTTGCGCCGCTGCTACGGGATTGCGTGCACCGCCGACGCGGCTTGCGCCGCTGCTACGGGATTGCGTGCACCGCCGGCGCGGCTTGCGCCGCTGCTACGGGATTGCGTGCACCGCCGACGCGGCTTGCGGTGCTGCTACGGGATTGCGTGCACCGCCGACGCGGCTGGTGCCGCTGCTGCGGGATTGCGTGCACCGCCGACGCGGCTTGCGCTGCTGCTACGGGGGCCGCGAATCCCCTGTAGCAGCGGCGCGAGCCGCGTCCGGGCGTACCGCAGATGTATGCAGGATGACTCAGACAGCTTCGACCGAAGGCCGCACCCGCAGCAGCACCCGATCCGCCACCCAAACCAGCACCATGGACAGGCCCACCAGCGGAAACAGCACGCCCACCGCAACCATCACCCCGACCGCCACCTTCCATCGCGGCAGATCATGGCGCAGCGGCGGTACACCGAGCTTGCCCTGTGGCCGGCGCTTCCACCAGATCACCAGGCCGCTGACCGAACTGAGCAGGATCATCAGGCACACCAGCAGCACGATGATCTGATTGACCGGGCCGAACATCTTGCCCTCGTGCAGCATCACGCCGGTTTCGGTAGCACGGGCGACCAAGCCGTACTGTGCCCAGCGCACATCGGCCAGAACCTGACCGCTGTACTGATCGATGTGCAGGGTCGCGTCGTTGCGTGGGTCGTCGGCGAATACCGCCACGGTGAACACGCCGCTCGCGGTGGTCGGCAAGGCGATGCTGTAGCCCGGCTCCACTTGCAATCGCGCCGCTGTATCGACCACGCTCTGCAGGCTGATCTGCGGCGCCGCCGGGGCATGCACGTGCTCGCCATGAGCCATGTGTTCGGCATGCGCGCCGCTGGACTGTGGCATCGGCGTGTGTTCCATGGCCCACGGCACGGTCTGCCGGTGGGCCTGGTTGAGTTTGCCAGCCTGCTCGTCGGAGGTGGGCACATCGTTCCACATGGCGGCAGGGAACTGGTTCCACAGCTGGGCATACTGCTTACCCCAGAAACCGGTCCAGGTCATGCCGCTGAGCAGCATGACCAGCAGCAACGCCGCGCCCCAGAAACCGACTGCCGCATGGACGTCGCGCCACAGCGCCCGGCCACGGCTGCGCCAGCGCGGCCAGAGCACGCCGCTGGCCGCGGTGCCGCGCGGCCACCACAGGTACAGGCCGGAGATCACCAGCACAATGCCCCAGCCGGCGGCCAGCTCTATCAGTCGGTCGCCGAGGGTGCCGATCATCAATTCGCCGTGCAGCGCCCTGGCCACCGCCTGCAGGTTCCACTTGGCATCCTGCGCGCCCAGCAATTCGCCGGTGTAGGGATTGACGAATACATTCAGTTCGCGGCCATCGGCATGGACCACGAACTGAGCGCTGCGCTCGGCGGTGCTGGGCGGCAGGTACTGGCCGATGGCACCACGCGGGTAGGCGTTGTGGGTTCGCACCAGTAATTCATCGGCGCTCAGGCGCTGTTCGGCCACCGGCACCACCAGCAGGTCACGGTACATCCAAGGGTCCAGCTGTGGCTTGAACAGGTAGATGATTCCGGTCAGCGCGAGCAGGATCATGAACGGCGCGACGAACAGCCCGGCGTAGAAATGCCAACGCCAGGCAAGGTTGTAGAAAGAGGTTTTCATGGAGAAGGCGTGTTCCGACTTATCGTGTACTCAACAAGGCCCATGCGCTGCCGTTCCCTTCCACAGGTCAACCGCGCTACCGCGCGGGAGCGAGCCTTGCCTGCGAAGACATTCGCAGGATCAGCAACGCCCACTGTGGGAGCGGGGCGGGCGGCGAGCCATCTACCCGCGAAGAGGCCCGCGTTGACAACGCACAAGCGTGTGTATGTTTGGCGTGGAAGCTCAAACCAACGCAGGCGGCGCTCGCGTGCGCGCGCCGAGGAACACCGCCTGTGTAGCGTGCCCCGCGCGGGGCTCGGCCATGAATACACTGTGCGGGCGCTGCGCATTCGCCCCCGCAATGGCCAGCGCCTGAGGCAGCGCTGGGCAATGGAAGAACAGGCTGCAATAACCGCACTTTTCCATCAGCACGTGCAGGTCGCTGCTGCCCGCGGCGCTGCCGTGATGCTCGCCATGAGCCTGGTGGTCCATGGCGGGCATGTTGATGGCGGGCACGGCGCTGCCCAGCGCCACGCCGGACATCCTGTGGTCCATCGGCATGGATTGGGAAATCAGCGGGCCGATGAATATCATCAGCATCGCGAACAGGCTGATCCAGCTGGCGCGCGCCTTGGCAGACGGCGTGGAAGGAGGGCGCTTGGCGCTCAGCGCATTCATTCAGTCAATGCGCATGCTCGGTGGCCTCTTCCTGCGCGGGCGCCTGCTTGAGCACCTGTACCTCCACCACGAAATCACCGGCCTTGGCAAAGTGCAGCGTCACGGGAAAGTGCTGGCCGGCCTGCAATGGGCTGCTCAGCTTGAGATCCAGCAGCATCACGTGAAACGCCATCGGCGCGAAGACCGCGTGGCCGCTCGCCGGAACGGTGACACCCTGGACCTGCTGCATTTTCATCATGCCGTCCTGGTTGATGTGCTGATGCAACTGCGCCTCTGCGGCGATGGGCGTGTCGACGCTGGTCAGCGTGTCGTCGTCGAGCCCGCGGTTGCGCAGCTCGAAGTACACCGCCGCTGTCGGCGAGCCGGGTGGCAGTTCCTGGGACCAGGGTTCGACGATGAGCAGGTCACCCGCCTTGTATTGACGGACGTCGCCTTGCGCGGCGGCAGCGAGCAGCATGAGCACACAGGCAGACCAGAACCTTTTCATCGCAGACACCCCGGTACGAAAGCCGCCATTGTAGCAGCGGCGCGAGCCGCGTCGGCGGCATACGCAATAAATCTGGTCCACCGCGCAAACCGCATCATCAGGCACCGCAATACCCTGTAGCAGCGGCGCAAGCCGCGTCATCAGGCGCCGCGATTCATCTGCACCAGCAATGAGGCCGCATCCATGAACATGCGATCCACCGCGGGCAGCGCCGGGCGCTTGAGCACCAACACCGGCAACCCCATCTCCCGCGCCACCTGCAGCTTGGGTTCGGTCGCGCCGCTGCCGCTGTTCTTGCTGATCAGCACGTCGATGCTGCGCTGGGCGAACAAGGCGCGTTCGGCGTCCAGACAAAAGGGACCACGGGCGCCGATGACCTCGCATTGCGCCGTGCCTGGGTAGGGGTCCAGCGCCCGCAGGGTCCAATGCTGATGCGGCGGGATCTCGTGGAGGTGCTGCAGAGGTTCGCGACCCAGGGTAAACAGCGGTCGCTGGAACGGTGCCAGCGCCTGCACCAGTTCAGCCCAGTCGACCACCTCTCTCCAATCGTCACCCGCCTGAGGCGCCCAGGCCGGACGGCGCAAGGCCCAGCACTCGATGCCGGCCAGGCCCGCCGCCTTCGCCGCATTGGCGCTGATCTGCGCCGCATAGGGATGAGTCGCGTCCACCAGCAGCGTGATGCCCTCGCCACGAATGTAGGCTGCCAGCCCTTCGGCACCGCCATACCCACCGACGCGCACCTGACAGCGCAGGTCGGTCGGCACGCGGCCCACGCCCGCCAGGCTGTAGACATGTTCAGGCCCCAGGGTCCGCGCGATCGCCAGGGCCTCGGTCACGCCACCCAGCAGCAGGATGCGCTTCATGGACTCACCCCCGCCTGCCCGACGATCCCGCCCTGGCGATCGATGGCGAACACCTCCACCTGAACCCGATCCTGTACCACGCTGCAAGCGAATTGCCAGGCATGGCGGCAGACCTCATCGCCCAGCTTCACGCCCTCGGCATGGGCCAGGGCCAAGGCTTGCTGGCTGGTGTTGGCCGCGCGAATCCGCGTTTGCAGGTCACTGCCTGCGCCGACGTCGCTGGCCCAACCCGCCAGCTGTGCCAGATCGATACTCGAATGACGACTGTGCAGGTCCATGTGTCCGGCCGCCAGCTTGCTGATCTTGCCGAAACCGCCGCACAGGCTGAGTTTGTCCACGGGCACCTTGCGCAGATGTTTGAGTACCGCACCGACGAAGTCGCCCATCTCGATCAGGGCGATCTCGGGCAACGCGTAGACCTGGCGCATGGTGTCCTCGCTGGCGTTGCCGGTGCACGCGGCGATGTGCCGGTAGCCGTTGGTGGTCGCCACATCAATGCCTTGATGAATGGAGGCGATGTAAGCGGCGCACGAGAACGGCCGCACGATACCGCTGGTGCCCAGGATCGACAGCCCGCCGAGGATGCCCAGGCGCGGGTTCATGGTCTTGAGCGCCAGGCCAGCGCCGTTCTCGACGTTGACGGTGACCTCGAAGCCGCCGCCGTAGCCATGTTCCTCGGCCAAGCGCGCCAGGTGCTCGCCGATCATCCGCCGCGGCACCGGATTGATCGCCGGTTCACCGACACCCAGCACCAGCCCTGGCCGGGTGACCGTGCCTACGCCGACGCCAGCCACGAAATGGATGCCGGGCTCATCGAGCAGGCGCACCTGGGTGTACAGCAAGGCGCCGTGGGTCACATCCGGATCATCGCCGCCATCCTTGAGCGTACCGGCTTCAGCGCCGTCGGCATTCAGCCGGCAGAACTCCAGGCGCATCGACACCTGCTTGCCCTTGGGCAACACGATATGCACCGCATCGCTGGCGCCACCGCCGAGCAACAGGCGCGCGGCGGCCAGGCTGGTGGCCGTGGCGCAACTGCCGGTGGTCAGGCCGCTGCGCAGTGGTGCCGGCTGTTCCGCTGTTTCTTCACGCATCGAGGGGTTTGACCGCTTCGAGCAGGGTGATCGGCAACGCCTGGCGCCAGGTGTCGAACTCGCCCAACGGGCAGGCCTGGGCAATGTGCAGGCGGGTCAGTTCGCCGCCGTGGTGCTCGCGCCACTGCACCAGCGCCAGTTCGCTTTGCAGCGTGACCGCGTTGGCCACCAGACGGCCACCGGGTTTGAGCGCCGTCCAGCAGTCGGCCAGGACGTTTTCGCGGGTGACGCCACCGCCGATGAAGATCGCGTCAGGCGTGGCCAGCCCGGCCAGGGCCTGCGGCGCCCGACCGCGCACCAGCTGCAGGCCTGGCACGCCGAGGGCATCGCGGTTGTGTTCGATCAAGGCCTGGCGGCCCTCGTCGGATTCGACCGCGATGGCGCGGCAACTGCGGTGGGCACGCATCCACTCGATGCCGATCGAGCCACAGCCGGCACCGACGTCCCACAGCAACTCGCCCGGCTGGGGTGCCAGGCGTGCCAGGGTCACCGCGCGAATGTCACGCTTGGTCAGTTGGCCATCGTGGCGAAAGGCAGTGTCGGGCAGGCCGGCCAGGGGAGACAGCCGCGGAGCGTCCGGGCTTGCCTGGCATTCGAGGGCGATCAGGTTGAGCGCGGCGATCTCGCTGAAATCATCGTTGGCGGTACCGTCGATACGACGTTCGCCGGGCCCCCCCAGGTGTTCGAGCACGGTCATGCGGCTGGCACCGAAGCCGCGCTCGCGCAGCGACCGTGCAACGGCTTGCGGGCTTGCCCCGTCGTTGCTCAAGACCAACAGGCGCTGGCCGCTGTACAGGTGTGCCGCCAGCGCCGCGACCGGACGGGCGACCACCGACAGGGTCACCACGTCTTGCAGGGCCCAGCCCAGACGAGCAGCGGCCAGAGAGTAGGAGGACGGCGAGGGCAATACGTGCATCTGCGCAGCCGGGACCTGCCGCGCCAGGCTCGCGCCGACGCCATAGAGCATCGGATCACCGCTGGCCAGCACGCAGACCGCCTCGCCGGGCTCGGACAGTACCGCATCGAGGCTGAACGGACTGGGCCAGGCGACGCGGGTACCGACGATGCAGCGCGGCAGCAGTTCGAGCTGGCGTGGCGAGCCGACGATGCGCCGCGCGCTCAACAACGCACGTCGCGCCTGTTTGCCCAGGCCCGCAAATCCGTCTTCACCGATACCTACCAGGGTCAGCCAGGCCGACATGAATATTCCTCATACAAAACTATTCCGACGGGCAGACTTTTCATGCCTTCGGCCAAAGCAGGCATAATACCGCGCCTTACCCATTCCAGTGGTTTTTCGCGCGTGTCCGGTGCCCCTTTGAACAAGACTTCGAACGTTGTCCGCCCCTCGGCGTGTCCGGGGTTGCTGCGTATCGTGCAGGCATTGGACGGGGGGATCTGCCGTATCAAACTCGCCGGCGGCGAACTGGGTGCGGACCAGGCCGAGGCCGTCGCCGAAGCCGCCGAGCGGTATGCTGGGGGAACGATCGAGGCGACCAACCGCAGCAATCTGCAGATTCGAGGTATCGGTGAACGTCATCAGGCCTTGATCGAGCACTTGCTGCAGGCTGGCTTGGGTCCACGGGACGCGGCCGGTGACGACGTGCGCAATGTCATGCTCGGCCCCACCGCCGGCATCGACCCCCGCCAGGTCGTCGACACGCGCCCACTGGCGGCCCAGGTCATCCACAGCCTGGAAACCGAGCCGCGCTTCCATGCGCTGTCGGCCAAGTTCGCGGTGCAGTTGCACGGCGGCGAGCGCCTGGCGATGCTCGAGCATCACCACGATCTGTGGCTGTCGGCCTTCGAGCGTGATGGACAGTGCTGGTGGGCGTTCGGCCTGGCCGGCTGTCCCGGGAGCGACCCTGCCGTGGGCGCCGTGCCTTTCGACCAAGGCCATGCCTTGGTGGCGGCGGTGTTGGACCGCTTCCTCGAATTGGCGCGCCCTGAACACACGCGAATGCGCGATCTGCTTGCCGACGCCTTCTTCGCAGGCAAGGGGCTCAGCCGCCCGCCTCGCTCCCACAGGATCCTCGTCGCTGATACCAGCATGCCAGCCACCACAGCCAAGGCAGGCAAGATTGCTGCACCTGTGGGAGCGGGCCCTGCCCGCGAAGAGGCCGCCACTGACACTACCCAGGCATTCCTCAGCACCCTGGGTCTGCCTGTTTGCCCTGCACCACTTGGCAGGCCGCTGGCCACCTTCAAACTGGGCATCCAGCCACAGCGCCAACCGGGCCTGAGCTTCATCTGCACCCTGGCCCCCCTGGGACGGCTGACCCCAGCGATGCTGCGCGGCGCCGCCCAGCTCGCTCGCGAACACGGCAACGGCACCCTGCGCATGACCCCGTGGCAGGGCCTGCTGCTACCTGACCTGCGCGATCCCGAACCCGTGCTCCAGGCCCTGACCCAGCTGGGCTTCATCACCGGGCCGCAACAGCCCTTGGCGGCCATGATCGCCTGCACGGGCGCCAGCGGCTGTGCCAAGGGCCTGGCCGACACCAAGGCGGACGCCGTTCGCCTTGCCACCTTGCTGCCTGCACGGGCCCCCTTGAGCGTCCACCTGAGTGGCTGCCCGCGTTCCTGCGCTGCGGCCCACGTCGCCCCGGCGACCCTGCTGGCCAGTAGCGCCGGCCACTATGACCTGTATCTGCGCGACGCCGAACGACCCGGATTCGGGACTCTGCTCGCGCGCCATCTTTCACTGGATGCGGCCGCTGCCCTGCTGCGCGACCGCTCACGGAGCGACACCCATGATTGACTACATCCGCGATGGTCAGGAGATCTATCGCAACTCCTTCGCCATCATTCGTGCCGAAGCGAAGCTGGATCAGATCCCCGCAGACCTGGAAAAGCTCGCCGTACGGGTCATTCACGCCTGCGGCATGGTCGATGTCGTGCAGGACCTGCGCTTCTCGCCCGGCGCCGGCAAAGCCGGCCGCGACGCCCTTGCCGCCGGCGCGCCGATCCTGTGCGACGCGCGCATGGTCGCCGAAGGCATCACCCGCGCCCGGCTGCCTGCGAACAACCAGGTGATCTGTACCCTCAAGGACGACAGCGTGCCAGCCCTGGCCCAAGCCTTGGGCAACACCCGCTCGGCGGCTGCGCTGGAGCTGTGGCGGCCCCATCTGGAGGGCTCGGTCGTGGTCATCGGCAACGCGCCGACTGCGCTGTTCCACCTGCTCGACATGATCGATGCCGGCGCGCCCAAGCCCGCCCTGATCCTCGGCTTTCCAGTCGGTTTCGTCGGCGCGGCCGAGTCCAAGGCGATGCTGGCGGCGGACAGCCGTGGCGTGCCGTTCGTCATCGTCGAAGGCCGCAAGGGTGGCAGTGCCATGGCCGCCGCCGCGGTCAATGCACTGGCCACGGAGGTCGAGTGATGCAACCGCGTGGCCGTCTGCTGGGACTGGGCGTAGGCCCGGGCGATCCCGAACTGATCACCGTCAAGGCGCTGCGCCTGTTGCGCGAGGCGCCGGTGGTGGCCTATTTCGTCGCCAAGGGCAAGAAGGGCAACGCCTTCGGCATCATCGAGGGCCACCTGCAGGCTCTGCAAACCTTGCTGCCGCTGGTCTACCCGGTGACCACCGAAGCGCTGCCAGCGCCGCTGTCCTACGAGCAGGTCATCAGCGATTTCTACGACACCGCCAGCCTGGACGTCGCCGCGCACCTGGATGCCGGCCGCGACGTGGCAGTGATCTGCGAGGGCGATCCGTTCTTCTATGGCTCCTACATGTACCTGCACGACCGGCTCGCCGAGCGCTATGAAGCCCAGGTGATCCCTGGCGTCTGCTCGATGCTCGGCGGTGCTTCGGTGCTGGGCGCACCCTTGGTGTATCGCAACCAGAGCCTCTCGGTGCTCTCGGGCGTGCTGCCGGCGGACGACCTCAAGCGTCGCCTGGCCGACGCCGACGCCGCCGTGATCATGAAGCTGGGCCGCAACTTTCCCAAGGTCCGCCAGGTGCTGATCGAACTGGGCCTGGGCGAGCGCGCCCTGTATGTCGAGCGCGCCACCATGGCCAACCAGAAGATCGTCCCCCTGGCCGAGGTCGATCCGACCTCGTCGCCCTATTTTTCCTTGATCATCGTTCCGGGTGAGAGGTGGCAAGGCTGATGAACGCCCCAGCAATCGTCATTCTCGGCAGCGGTGCCCTGACCACCGCGCGGCGCCTGCAGCAACTCTATCCACAGGCGCTGATCCACGGCCTGGCCGAGCGCGTGACCGGTGTCGAGCGCAGCTATCAGGACTTCGGCGCCACCTTGCGTCAGTTGTATCGACAGGACACCCCGATCATTGCCCTGTGCGCGGCGGGCATCGTCATCCGCTGCCTGGCGCCGCTCCTGCTGGAGAAGGGCGCCGAACCGCCGGTGCTGGCCGTGGCCGAAGATGGCAGCGCGGTGGTGCCGCTGTTGGGTGGCCTGGCCGGGGTCAACGTGCTGGCTCGCGAGATTGGCGCAGGCCTGGGAATTGCGGCTGCGATCACCACCAGCGGCGAGCTGCGCTTCGGTACCTGCCTGCTCAACCCGCCCAGCGGCTATGCCCTGGCCGACCTGGAACTGGGCAAGCGCTTCGTTTCCGACCTGCTCGCCGGTGAGCGGGTGCGCGTCGAAGGCGCCGCGCCCTGGCTCGCCGACGCACGGCTGCCCGAAGACGCACAGGCGCGCCTGGCCATTCATGTTGGCAGCGAGGCGCGGGCACCGGTTGCCCACGAACTGCTCATCCATCCGCGCAACGTGCTGGTGGCGGTGAATTCAGCGTTGCCCCATTTGGCGGAGGCCGTGCGTGACGCACTGCAGGGCCGTCGTATTGCCCTGCCATCACTGGCGTGCCTGCTGGCGGACGAGGGCGCCATGGCCGATTCTGCGCTGCACGATGCTGCCGCCGACTTGGGCGTGCCGCTGCGGTTTGCCCCGGCGCAAGGCTCGCTGGTGCAGATGGCCGGCCACGCGGTGCCGCAGTCGTCGCCCGTGGCGATCGGCGAACACATGGCAGTCGCCATGGCCGAGCAGCCACTGGACCTGTCAGGTATTGGCCGGCCGCGCGGACGTCTGGCCGTCATCGGCCTGGGCCCCGGCGCCGCCGACCTCATGGTCCCGGCGGTCAAGACGGAGCTGGCGCGTGCCAACGACATTCTGGGCTACGAGACCTACGTGCGCATGGCCGGCCCGTTCCGCGCCGATCAGGTGCTGCACTGCACCGACAATCGCGAAGAGATGCAGCGTGCCCGGCACGCGTTCGAATTGGCCGCTCAGGGTCGCTCGGTGGTGGTGGTGTCGTCCGGTGACCCCGGCGTGTTCGCCATGGCGGCTGCGGTGCTGGAAGCGCTGCACGAATCCGCCGACCCGAGTTGGCACGCGGTAGAGCTGCAGATGCTGCCAGGCGTCTCGGCCTCCCTGGCCACGGCGGCCCAGGCCGGCGCACCGCTGGGCCACGATTTTTGCGTATTGTCGCTGTCCGACAATCTCAAACCCTGGGCCATCATCGAGAAGCGCCTGGACCTGGCCTGTCAGGCTGATCTGGCCCTGGCGTTCTACAACCCGATTTCCCGCTCGCGGCCGTGGCAACTGGGCAAGGCGCTGGACATCGTTCGCCTGCATCGCACGCCTGCCACCCCCGTGGTGCTGGGCCGCGACATCGGCCGTCCCGGCCAGACCTTGCGGGTCATCACGCTGGGCGAGCTGACGCCTGAGCAAGTGGACATGCGCACCATGGTGCTGGTGGGTTCTTCCACTACCTGCACCTTCGCCAAGGCCGCAGGCGGCACCTGGGTATACACCCCACGCTGGTACGGCACCAAGCCCTGATCTACAAACGAACACCAACCGCTGCCGGACGCCCCCTGTAGCAGCGGCGCAAGCCGCGTCAGGCTGCACCGCGCATTTCCTGACGTACCGCGTGTGACGCCGACGCGGCTCGCGCCGCTGCTACGGGGTCAGGGGGTTTTCAACGGGGGGGATGATGGCCTCGCGCTGGGAGGCCCAGTGCTCCACCAGTTCGCGCAATTGCGACATTTCGATCGGCTTGGCCATATGCCCGTCCATGCCGGCCTGGCGCGCCTGCTCCTTGTGCTCGCTGAGAATATGCGCGGTCAGCGCCACCACCGGTGTGCGCACGCGCTGGTTGCCCATTTCCCAGGCACGCAACTGACGGGTCGCCGAGAAGCCGTCGAGAATCGGCATTTCACAGTCCATCAGCACCAGGTCGTAACGCTGGGCCTTCATCGCCTTCAGGGCTTCCTCGCCATTGCTGGCCGTGTCGGGATGCAGGTTGAGCTTGCCGAGCATGCCGCGGATCACCTTGGTGGAAATGTTGTTGTCTTCGGCCACCAGAATACGAAAGTCACCTGGCACATCGATCGGCGCCAGGTGGGCGGCAGCGAGTGGCGGTGCCTCGCTTTCTCCACGATGGCTGAGCTCGTCGGCCAGGGTGGTCTTGAGGGTGTACCCGGCCACCGGTTTGGCCAGGATGCGCTTGATCCCGGCATTGCGCGCGACCACCTTGCTCGGCGCATTGCTGATACCGGTAAGCATGATCAACAGAATGTCGTGGTTCAGGCTTGGATCTTCCTTGATCTTCGCGGCCAGCTGCATGCCGGTCATGCCGGGCATGTTCTGGTCCAGCAAGACCACGTCGAAATAGTCACGCAGGTGCGCCTTGGTTCGCAGCAAGGCCAAGGCCTCCTTGCCCGACGGCACGGAGCTGACATTCAGGCCCCAGGCACTGCACTGCTGCACCAGTACCTTGCGGCAGGTCTCGTTGTCGTCGACCACCAGCACCCGCGCGTTCTTGAGCGGCAGGTCGAGGTCCGAAGAGGGCTGCTCGAGGCGTTGCGGATCCAGCGGCAGGGTCAGCCACAGGGTGCTGCCATGCTCGCTGCCGCTCTTGATGCCGAAATCTCCCTTCATCAACAGCACCAGTTGGCGGGCGATCACCAGCCCCAGATGCCCGCTCAGGCGGTTGCCGTCGAGCAGGTTGGTACTGCGCAATTCGGTGTGCAGCAGCGCTTCGCGTTCGGCGCCGGGCATTGGTTCGCCACTGTCCTGCACGGCGATGCGCAGGCGCGGGGTGGCGCTGCGCTGGTCGAGCGCCACCACCAGCAGGATCTCGCCCTGGTCGGTCTTCTTCAGCGCATTGTCCAGCAGGCTCAGCAGCGCCTGGCGCAGGCGTGTCGGATCACCACTGATGACTCGCGGAACCTGGGGCTGGGTAAAACTGATCAACTCGATGTTCTGCTGCTCGGCCTTGGCGCGAAAGATGTTCAGGCAGTCTTCGATCAGGGCGTGCAGGTCGAACTGCACATCGTCCAGTTCGATCTGCCCGGATTCGATCTTGGAGATGTCGAGGATCTCGTTGATCAGACCGAGCAGCTCATTGCCGGCACTGTGGATGGTCTGCACGTAGTCGCGTTGCTTGACCGACAGCGGTGTGCCCAGCAACAGTTCGGTCATGCCCAGGACGCCGTTCATGGGGGTGCGGATCTCGTGGCTGAGCTTGGCCAGGAATTCCGCCTTGGCGTTGATCTCGGCAGTGCTGGCCGCCAGCTGCCGGCTGGCGCTGAAGCGATCCTCGCTGATGCTGCGCAGGCGCTGGGTCAGCGCGGCGTTGAGGATCACCCCGCCCACCATGGCAAACCCGAGCAAGGTGAAAATCAGCCACTGCGAAGGTGTGCGGGTCAGGCCCAGCAGCGCCGGCAATACCACCAGGCACCCCAGGTTGCACACCAGCAGCCCCAGGCAGAAGGTGCGTGCCGGGCGATAGCCCTGCAGCCAGTGCCAGATGCCGATCATCAGCATGGTCATGCTGGTCAGGGCCAGCAGGCCGTAGGCGAAGAAGTTGAACGGCAGGCCGTCGATGAACAGCAACAACAGCCCGCACAGGGCGATCAGGGCAACCTCGGCCTTGATGATGCGGTTGGAGCGCTGATGGCCGCGTACGGCGAAGAAACGCAGGCAGAACATCAGCCCGGTCATCGATGCCAGCAGCAGTGCGCTGTAGGCGGCGGGTGTACGCGCTGCCGGCCACAGCGAAACCCAGGGCCCGGTGAAGTTGAACAGGATCAGGGCCGAGGCCAGCAGGCAGGCCTGGGAGCAGGCCAGCCACAGGCTGCTGCTGGAGCGGCGATGGGCGAAGCACATCAGGTTGTGCAGGATGAGCATGGCAACGCAGCCCAGCAGCAGCCCGAACAGCAACGGCTCCCGTTGATCGGCGGCCGCTGCGGAAGAGGATTGCAGAACGATGCTGGGGCGGATCTGGTGTTCGGAGGCAATACGCAGGTACACGTCGAGATGCTTCTGGCTCACCGGCAAGGTCAGCAGATGGTCGCTGCTGGCCAGCGGCGCCTCGGTGTTGGCATCGGTGTCCGACGACACACGCCTGATCAGCGTGTCGGCGTCGAGCACATAGAAATCCAGGGCCTTCAGGTCAGGGCAGAAAATACGCAGCAACAATTCCTGGTCGGTCGGCGGCAGGCGATAGTGCAGCCACAACGCGCCGTTGGGCCCGGCCGCGTTGACCTGGCGCAGTTGCACCGGGGCGAACTGGTTCTGGAAGCGTTCGGAGCGCACGTCGCCCAACTGCAGCCGGCCGTCTTCGTCCATCAACATCGACCAGCCGCCCACCGACTCTGCCTGGGCGCCGAGCACACAGAGCAGGGCCAGCAGGCCGGCGGTGAATCCTATGGCAGTCCTGAGCCAGCGCAAGGCGAAATCCCTTCGTAGATGAATGCCTGATTATAGCCGCGTGCGCCATGAAACGTGTGTCGGGGGCTTGAAGCCCCCGACAGTCACCACGCTTATTTGCCGCTTTCGCGGGCAATGGCCCGGTAGCCGATGTCATGGCGATAGAAACAACCCTGCCAATCGATCTTCGCGGCCAGCGCATAGGCCTGGCGCTGCGCGGCGCCGACGCTGTCGCCCAGTGCCGTGGCGCACAGCACGCGGCCACCTGCGGTGACGACCTGGCCATCCTTGAGCGCGGTGCCCGCATGGAACACCTTGCCGGTCTCGGCAGCCGCCGCGTCCAGGCCGCCGATCGCATCACCCTTGGCATAGTCGCCCGGATAGCCACCCGCCGCCAGCACGATGCCGACACTCGGCCGTGGGTCCCACTGAGCCTCGACCTTGTCCAGCGCCTGGGCGAAAGCCGCTTCGATCAGCAGGATCAGGCTCGACTGCAGGCGCAGCATGACCGGTTGGGTTTCGGGGTCGCCGAAACGGCAGTTGAACTCGATGACCTTGGGGTTGCCGGCCTTGTCGATCATCAGCCCGGCATAGAGAAAACCGGTGTAGACATTGCCTTCTTCCGCCATGCCGCGCACGGTCGGCCAGATGACCTGATCCATGACCCGCTGGTGAACCTCGGCGGTCACCACCGGGGCAGGGGAGTACGCACCCATGCCGCCGGTGTTCGGGCCGCTATCGCCGTCGCCCACGCGCTTGTGGTCCTGGCTGGTGGCCATGGGCAGCACGTTCTTGCCATCGACCATGACGATGAAGCTGGCTTCCTCGCCGTCGAGGAATTCTTCGATGACCACCCGCGAACCCGCGTCACCGAAGGCGTTGCCGGCGAGCATGTCGCGTACGGCGTCTTCGGCTTCCTGCAGGGTCATGGCAACGATCACGCCCTTGCCCGCAGCCAGGCCATCGGCCTTGATCACGATCGGCGCACCTTTTTCACGCAGATAGGCCAGTGCCGGCTCGATCTCGGTGAAATTCTGGTAATCGGCGGTAGGAATCTTGTGCCGCGCGAGGAAATCCTTGGTGAAGGCTTTCGAACCTTCGAGCTGGGCCGCGCCTGCGGTGGGGCCGAAACAGTCCAGGTTGCGCGCGCGGAACAGGTCGACCACGCCAGCCACCAGCGGCACTTCAGGGCCGACGATGGTCAGCGAAACGTTCTGTTCGGCGAAGTCCGCCAGTTGCTCCAATGCCAGCACGTCGATAGCGACGTTCTCGCACTTGGCCTCGGTGGCGGTACCGGCATTGCCCGGTGCCACGAAAACTTTCTGGACCCGTGGGTCCTGGGCGACTTTCCAGGCCAGCGCATGCTCGCGCCCGCCGCTGCCGATGATCAATACGTTCATGGTTCAAAACCTCGGTAAAGCGGAATTCTAGGGGTGTTCGCGGTACACCGCGTAACGACCTGACGCGGCTTGCGCCGCTGCTACAGGGGCGGCGTACCCGTGAAACATCACTGTAGGAGGCCGCATCTTCAATGCGGCCGTCGCCAGATCAGTGGCGGAAGTGGCGCATGCCGGTAAATACCATGGCGATGCCGGCTTCGTCAGCGGCCGCAATCACCTCGGCATCGCGCATCGAGCCGCCCGGTTGGATCACGGCGGTGATGCCCACCTTGGCGGCATTGTCCAAGCCGTCGCGGAACGGGAAGAACGCATCCGACGCCATGACCGAGCCCTGCACCTGCAAGCCGGCATGTTCAGCCTTGATCGCCGCGATGCGCGCCGAATTCACCCGGCTCATCTGCCCAGCACCGACGCCGATGGTCTGGCGGTTCCTGGCGTACACGATGGCGTTGGACTTCACATACTTGGCGACTTTCCAGGCAAAGATCAGGTCATGGATTTCCTGCTCGCTGGGTGCCCGGCGCGTCACGACCTTGAGGTCATCGGCACCGATCATGCCGATGTCGCGGCTCTGCACCAGCAGCCCACCGTTGACGCGCTTGTAGTCCCACGCCTCGGCACGCTCGGCCGACCACTGCCCGCAGGCCAGCAGGCGCACATTGGCCTTGGCCGCCACGATGGCGCGGGCTTCCTCGCTGACGCTCGGGGCAATGATCACTTCGACGAACTGACGCTCGACGATGGCCTTGGCAGTGGCCGCATCCAGCTCGCGGTTGAAGGCAATGATGCCGCCGAACGCCGATTCGGTATCGGTGGCGTAGGCCAGTTCGTACGCCTGACGGATGCCGCCCTCGGCGTCCGGGCACACGGCCACGCCGCAGGGGTTGGCATGCTTGACGATGACGCAGGCCGGCTTGACGAAGCTCTTCACGCACTCCAGGGCGGCGTCGGTATCGGCCACATTGTTGTAGGACAGCTCCTTGCCCTGCAGCTGGGTTGCCGTGGCAATGCCCACTTCGGCCGGCTGCGCCTCCACATAGAATGCCGCTTTCTGGTGCGGGTTCTCGCCGTAGCGCATCTCCTGCGCCTTGACGAACTGGCTGTTGAAGGTCCGCGGAAACTCGCCGCGGCCTTCGGTGCCCAGACGCTCGCCGGTCTGGTCGATGGTGCCCATGTAGTTGGCGATCATGCCGTCGTACGCGGCGGTATGTTCGAACGCCTTGAGCATCAGGTCGAAGCGCTGCGCGTAGGTCAGGCCGCCGGCCTTGAGCCCGGCCAGCACCTGGGCATAGTCACCGGCGTTGACCACGATGGCCACGTCCTTGTGGTTCTTCGCCGCGGAACGGACCATGGTCGGCCCGCCGATGTCGATGTTCTCGATGGCCGTGGCCAGGTCGCAGCCAGGCTTGGAAATCGTCGCCTGGAAGGGGTAGAGGTTGACCGCCACCAGGTCGATCGGCTGGATGCCGTGCTCGGCCATGATCGCGTCGTCGGTACCGCGACGGCCGAGGATGCCGCCATGGATCTTCGGATGCAGGGTTTTCACGCGGCCGTCCATCATCTCGGCGAAGCCGGTGTAGTCGGCCACTTCCACGGCGGCCACGGCGTTGTCGCGCAGCAGCTTGAAGGTACCGCCGGTGGACAGGATCTCGACGCCAAGGGCTTCCAGTTCGCGGGCGAATTCAACGATTCCGGTCTTGTCGGAAACGCTGATCAAGGCGCGGCGGATCGGCAGGCGGGTGGTCTGGTCGGTCATCACGATTTCCATCTTCAAAGCGTAGAAGTCAACAAAAAAGGCGAACCGCTGGGTCGCCTTTTCTGGTTTGAATGCTTCGGTTACAGCAGGTCGTACTGCTTGAGTTTCTTGCGCAGGGTGCCTCGATTCAGGCCCAGCATCTCGCTGGCCTTGGTCTGGTTGCCCTTGACGTGGTTCATGACGCTTTCAAGCAGGGGAGCTTCGACTTCGGACAGCACCAGGTTGTACACGTCCGTGACGGAGGCGCCTTCGAGGTGGGCAAAGTAGTTGTGCAACGCCTTCTCGACACTGCCGCGCAGGGTCTGGCCCTCTTCGCTCGGCGTGTTCAGATGCTGCTTGAGGTTTACATTGTCGCTCACAGGCGTTGTTCCACTCACTAAAGTCTCGCTCATCATCGTCATGCGGCCACCTCTTTCGCGTCCCTTTCACCAAGGCTTCTATAGCGCTCGCCGAAAAACTCGCGAACGTTGGCGCATTGCTCTTGCGTCTCTTGCAGCCCATTGAAATGGCTGCGAAATTCACGCCCGCCAGGCTGTGTACACAGATACCAGCCAACATGCTTGCGGGCGATGCGCACGCCCATCACATCGCCGTAAAAGGCGTGCAGGGCCTGCAGATGTTCCAGCAGAATGCTTTCCACTTCACTCAACTGCGGTGCCGGCAGCAGCTCGCCGGTGCGCAGGTAATGCTCGATCTCCCGGAAGATCCAGGGCCGACCCTGGGCCGCGCGCCCTATCAGCAGGCCGTCGGCACCGGTCGCCTGCAGTACCTGCCGGGCCTTGTGCGGTGAATCGATGTCGCCATTGGCGAAGACCGGGATGGACACCGCCTGCTTGATCGCAGCGATGGTGTCGTATTCGGCTTCGCCGGTGTAGAGGTCGGCGCGTGTGCGACCGTGCACCGCCAACGCGGCGATGCCCGACTGCTCGGCAATCTTTGCAACAGCGATGCCATTGCGGTTGGAGCGGTCCCAGCCCGTGCGAATCTTCAAGGTCACCGGTACATCCACGGCGGCCACCACAGCTTCCAGAATCTGCGCCACCAGCGCTTCGTCCTTGAGCAAGGCAGACCCCGCCGCCTTGTTGCACACCTTCTTCGCCGGGCAGCCCATGTTGATATCGATGATCTGCGCCCCGGCCTCCACGTTCGCCCGTGCTGCCTGGGCCAGCATCTGCGCGTCCCCTCCGGCGATCTGCACCGAGCGTGGCTCGGGATCGCCCTCGTGGACCATGCGCAGACGGGACTTGCGGCTGTTCCACAGGCTCATGTCGCTGGTGACCATTTCCGACACCACCAGGCCTGCGCCCAGGCGTTTGCACAACTGACGAAAGGGCTGGTCGGTAACCCCGGCCATGGGGGCCAGGATCAGCGAGTTGTTCAAGGTGTATGGGCCGATGCGTACCGCCGACATAGGACTTCCCTGTTGTGGGGCCGGATCATGAGAGTTCGAAAAAGGGTTGGCATAATACCCGCTCTCGATGACGGGTTAAAGATAGATTTGGATAAAATCTGAACAGTTATCTGCCCGCGCGGACAGCTTTGAACAGGCGCAGTCCACCCTTGCCCCAGAGCATCTGGCTATTCGGGCGAGCGGAAACTGAGGCTGTAATTGACCGCCGAAGGGCCTGGGTCGAGGATGTCCAGGGCAATGTGGATGGGCGTTTGCGGCGGCATCTCGGCCTTGCCGGCCAACTCGCCGTCGAGGTATTCGCTGGGCTTGAAGCGACGGCTGGCGATCAACTGGCCATTGAGGTCGGCAAAGCGCAGCTCCAGCAACGGAAAAGGCTGCGAGAACGCCGCGCGGTTGTAGATGATCGCATCCACCACCAGCGCCCCGGCGAACTCGGGATGGCTGCGCACCACCAGGTTGCTGCTTTTTACCAGGGCAATATCGACCTTGGCCGGCACACTGCAGCCTATAACGGGGCACAGCTGCTGGAACAGCGGCCGGTACTGGTCCTGACGGGCCAGTTCGGCGAAATGATAGACCACGTACTGCACGCCCAGGCCCAACGCGGCAACGATCGCCAGGCCCAGCCACAACAGGCGCTTGCCCCAGTGCGAGCGGGGCTTCTCCCAGGCCAGTTGCATCGGCTCGTCCAGCAGGTCGGCCAGATCGTCCTCATCCCGCACGGCAGGTTCATTGCGGGTTGCCTGGCCCTTGCGAGTGCTGGTGGCGGCAGCAAGAGGCGGCTCGTCTCGATCATGCTCGTCGAGTGCCGATAACCGGCCGTGGCCATCCACCGACGGCTCGTCATCGACGTGGGCCTGGTCGAGGGCCTCGGAATGGGAAAACGAAGGCTCTGTCCGCTTGGCAGGTGTCGGCGCTTGGTCTTCGTCCAGTGCCGGCAGCCGTTCGATGATCGGTGGCAAGGCCGCCGCATCGGTATCGGCGTCGTCCCGGCGCGCGCTCAGGCTGTCCATTCTGGGAGTGTCACCCAGCTCGAGCCGATCCAGGTCTATGTCACCATTGGTCCACGGCCGCGGAGCCAGCTCCGGCGGTCTGGGCAAATTGGCCGGGGTCAGGGTCGCGCTCTGTTCGAGCAGCTGTCGGGCCGCATTGAAGACCTGCAGGCAGGAGCCGCAGCGAACCACGCCGCGCGCCACGCTCAACTGGTTGTGGCTGACGCGGAAGCTGCTTTGGCAATGCGGGCACTGGGTGACGAAACTCTCGCTCATGCGCAGGTCCTGGTAGGGCCGGGGGACATTCTGGATGGAGCTCAGCGGCGACGGCCGCTGATGCGTACCCAGCCGTCACGGTTGGCAATCGGATCCAGCTCGAAGTCCTGTGCGTAGGCTGCCGCGACTTCTTCGCCCTGTTCGGCGAGGATGCCGGACAGCGCCAGCAGTCCGCCAGGCCGGACCAATCCGCTGAGCTGGGGTGCGAGGCTGACCAGGGGACCTGCAAGAATGTTGGCGACCAGCACATCGGCCTGCTGAGCGGGGAGGTCGGCAGGCAGGTACACCGGGAAGCGATCGTCGGCAATGCCATTGCGCTGGGCGTTGTCGCGTGAAGCCTCCAGCGCCTGCACATCGATGTCGGTGCCAACCGCCTGACGCGCGCCCAGCAGCAACGCAGCGATGGCCAGAATGCCCGACCCGCAGCCGAAATCCAGCACCTGCGTGTCCTGCAGCTGCTGCCCGTCCAGCCATTCCAGGCACAGTGCCGTGGTCGGATGGGTGCCGGTGCCGAACGCCAGGCCTGGGTCCAGCAGCAGGTTGACCGCCTCGGGTTCCGGGGCCTGGTGCCAGCTGGGCACGATCCACAAACGGCGGCCGAAGCGCATGGGCTGGAAATTGTCCATCCAGCTGCGCTCCCAGTCCTGGTCCTCGATCACTTCGGCGTGATGCTCGGGCAGGGCGGCGTCGGTCAACAACTGCAAGTGGGCGAAGACTGCGCCGGCGTCGGTGTCGGCTTCGAACAGCGCCAGCAAGTGGGTGTGCGACCAGAGCGGCGTGGTATTGAGTTCGGGCTCGAAGATCGGCTGGTCTTCGGCATCCATGAACGTCACGGACACGGCACCGACTTCCAGCAGGGCGTCTTCATAGGTTTCGGCTTGTTCTGGGCTGATGGCCAGACGGACTTGCAGCCAAGGCATGGCGGGCACCTTCGATCTAAACGGGGGGCGCAGCACGTTCGCTGCGACAAGCGCGCCAGTTTACGCGAGGACAGGCGCGAGGACCAAAAAAAACCCGGCTCGAAAGCCGGGTCGTTTTTACATCTACACCTTCACGTCGCCAACCGAATCACTTCTGACCGGCCAGCTTGTGTTCCAGGTAGTGGATGTTGACGCCGCCCTTGCAGAAACCTTCATCGCGCACCAGGTCGCGGTGCAGTGCGATGTTGGTCTTGATGCCGTCCACGATGATCTCGTCCAGGGCGTTGCGCATACGGGCCATGGCCTCGTCGCGGTCCTTGCCCCAGGTGATCAGCTTGCCGATCAGCGAGTCATAGTTCGGCGGTACCGCATAGCCACTGTACAGGTGCGAATCGACGCGAACGCCATTGCCGCCCGGTGCGTGGAAATGCTTCACGGTGCCGGGGCTCGGAATGAAGCTCTTCGGGTCTTCGGCGTTGATCCGGCACTCGAGCGAGTGACCGCGAATGACCACGTCGTCCTGGGTGAACGAGAGCTTGTTGCCGGCGGCGATGCTGAGCATCTCCTTGACGATGTCGATACCCGTGACCATCTCCGATACCGGATGCTCTACCTGCACGCGAGTGTTCATCTCGATGAAGTAGAACCGGCCGTTTTCGTAGAGGAACTCGAAGGTACCGGCGCCGCGGTAGCCGATCTCGATGCAGGCCTTCACGCAACGCGCCAGGACTTCCTCGCGCGCTGCTTCGTCGATGCCCGGTGCCGGTGCTTCTTCCAGCACCTTCTGGTGCCGGCGCTGCAGCGAGCAGTCACGGTCGCCCAGGTGGATTGCCTGGCCCTGACCGTCGGACAACACCTGGACTTCCACGTGACGCGGGTTGGTCAGGAATTTTTCCAGATACACCATCGGGTTGCCGAACGCGGCACCGGCTTCGGTGCGGGTCAGCTTGGCCGAGGCGATCAGGTCTTCTTCCTTGTGCACCACGCGCATGCCGCGACCACCGCCGCCGCCAGCGGCCTTGATGATCACCGGATAGCCGACTTCACGGCCGATGCGCAGGGCCTCTTCCTCGTCTTCGGGCAGCGGGCCATCGGAGCCGGGCACCGTCGGTACGCCCGTCGCGATCATCGCGTGCTTGGCCGACACCTTGTCGCCCATCAGGCGAATGGTTTCTGCAGTCGGGCCAATGAAGGCGAAACCGGATTTCTCGACCTGCTCGGCGAAGTCCGCGTTCTCGGCGAGAAAGCCGTAGCCTGGGTGAATGGCAGTGGCGCCAGTCACTTCGGCCGCGGCAATGATCGCCGGGATATGCAGATAGGACAGGTTTGCAGGCCCCGGCCCGATGCACACCGACTCGTCAGCCAGGCCAAGGTGCATGAGCTCCTTGTCGGCCTTGGAGTAGACGGCAACGGTCTTGATGCCCAGCTCTTTGCAGGCACGCAGGATCCGCAAGGCGATTTCGCCGCGGTTGGCGATCAGAACTTTTTCCAACATCGCAGGCTCTCCGCTGGTCAAACGATGGTGAACAGCGGCTGGTCGTACTCAACCGGCTGACCGTCTTCTACCAGGATCGATTCGATCACACCGCTGGTTTCAGCTTCGATGTGGTTCATCATTTTCATTGCTTCGACGATGCACAGGGTATCGCCTTTCTTGACCGTCTGGCCTACTTCGGCAAAGGCCGGCGAGGCTGGCGACGCCTTGCGGTAGAAGGTGCCGACCATCGGCGAACGGGCCACGGTGCCGTTGAGCTTGGCAGCCACAGGCTCGGCCGGGGCGGCAGGTGCAGCGGCGACGGGCGCTGCGGCAGGCGCGGCCATCGGCGCCGGTGCATAGTACTGCTGGGCCGGGGTCTTGCTGTGACGGCTGATCCGTACGGATTCTTCGCCTTCCTTGATTTCCAGCTCGTCGATGCCGGACTCTTCCAGCAGCTCGATCAGTTTCTTGACTTTACGAATATCCATCAATCATCAACTCCCAAGGGTCGGTCAGGGGCGTTCAGTAGGTGTTCTTGCCATGCGCCTTTCGAAGAAGGCTGCAAACACTCATGTGCCGTTGAAAAGGGCCGAGTGACGGCGAAAATTCTCGAACGTGCCGGTGAAAAATACGCACGTCGAACAGTGGGATGCTCATCGACAGCAGCGCGTCACGTCAGGGGTGACATCGGTCATGAAAAGCTGTCGAGTCATGTCCATTTCAAGCGGTGTCTCGCCTTCGGCTTCACGGGCAAAGCGGGCGAACTATGCCGGAAACCTCAGGCGTATGTCCAGTTAAGCGCAATAGCCCGCACGTTGTCCGATGTTTGCGCAAAATTTGTGACTCGCTTGTCGGTTTCGGTCACCACCCGAGTCATGGATTGCCGGCGGGAGGTATTTTCCCGAGGAACGTTGCCGCATCGACTTCACCGACGACACGCGAGGCTGCCTGTTCATTGCCGTTGCCGTCGAAGAACAGCAATGCGGGCGGCCCGAACAGCTTGAAGCGATCGAGCAGGGCACGCTGTTCCGCGTTGCTCTGGGTGATGTCCAGGCGCACCTTGCGGTAACCCTGCAGCCCTGCGATCACCTGCGCATCGGTCAGCACTTCATGCTCGATGACCTTGCAGCTGATGCACCAGTCGGCATACCAGTCCAGTACCAGCGGTTGCCCGGCGGCAGTTGCCTGGCGCAGTGCCAGCTCGAAGCCTTCGGTGGTGGTGACCGTCTGCCAGGCGTCCTGCGCAGCCGTCGGGGCAGTCGCTGGTGCACCGGTCGTGGCCGGGCGCGCCAGCGGCTGGAACGGATCGGATTGGCCGCTCAAAGCGCCGTGCCAGCATGCCAGGGCATAAAACACGAAGGCCAGCCCGAGCACCTGTTGCAGACGCTGGCGCGCAGGTTTGGCCACCCACTCCAGAGCCCCCATGAACACACCGATGCCGGCTGCCAGCAGGCCGATCAGCAGCAGGGTCACGCTGCCTGGCAGCACCCGAGCGAGCAGGGCGATGGCCAGGCCCAGCAGCAAGACGCCGATGGCGTTCTTCACGGTCACCAGCCACGGCCCGCTTTTGGGCAGCCAGGCCGCGCCACCGGTAGCCACCAGCAGCAACGGCGCACCCATGCCCAGACCCAGTGCAAACAGTTTCAGTCCGCCCCCCAGGGCATCGCCGCTGGCGCTGATATAAAGCAGCGCACCGGCCAGCGGCGCCGATACGCACGGCGACACCAGCAGGCTCGACACGACCCCCAGCACGGCGGCTCCCCACAGCGAGCCGCCCTTGGCATTGCCGGCCACGCGGTCGAGGCGCTGGCTCACGGCAGCCGGCAGTTTGAGCTCGAACAGGCCGAACATGGCCAGCGCGAATACCACGAAGAACAGGGAGAACGGCACCAGCACCCACATCGACTGCAGCCGTGCCTGCAGGTTGAGTTCGGCGCCGAACTTGCCCATCAGCGCACCCAACAGGGCGAAACAGACGGCCATCGGCAGCACATAGGCCAGCGACAGGCTGAAGCCGCGCAGCCCGCCCACCTGCCCGCGCAGCACCACGCCGGACAAGATTGGCAGCATCGGCAGCACGCAGGGCGTGAAGGTCAGGCCGATACCGGTCAGAAAGAACAATGCCAATTCATGCCATTGCCAGCCTCCTGAGGCCCCGGCATCGCTCGCCACCGGGGCAGCCTGGCCGATGCCAGGTACGGAAAGGCGCTGGGTTTCCGGAGGGTAGCACAGGCCCTTGTCGGCGCAGCCCTGGAAGCCTACAGCCAGGGTGAAGGCGCGCGAGTCTCCGGCGGGGCGAGGGATCTTCACGTCGAGAATGCCGTGGTAGACCTCGACATCGCCGAAATACTCGTCGTGTTTCTGCTCGCCGGCCGGCAGTTGCGCGGCCCCCAGCGCGATGTCGGCAGGCTCGGCCTTGAATTCGAAGCGATGGCGGTAGAGATAGTAGCCTTCGGCAATCACGAAGCGCAGGGTGATGTCCTGCGCAGAAGCCTCTACCTGTTCGAGTTGGAACGCCTGGCCGACCGGCAGGAAGTCGGCGCCGTTGTTCAGCGAAGCACCGCCCAGAGTGGCGCTGGGCCGAGCGTCGAGCAGGCCGGAAGCCGCGACGGGCAGTGCGAAAACCAACAACAGAAGGCAAAGCAGGCGGCGCATGACAGTTCTCGAACAGCAATTGAGCGCGCATCATACTGGAGCGATGCGGTACTGCCGAATCGCCAGGGCCCGATTTCATGTAACAGGATGGGTCGCCCAGATAGGGTCGCCTGTACAGGGTCGCCCAGTCCGCTACAAGCCCTAGACCCTGAACGCCTGCACCGCCGTGCGCAATTCGCCACCCAGACGCAACAGATGCTCGCCCTGCGCGCGCCCTTGGCCGATGCGCAGCAGGTTGTCTTCACCCAAGCCATGAATGCGCTCGCCGTGCTCGCGAATCTCGCCCACGGCACCGCTTTGCTGCGCGGTTGAATCAGCGATGCGCACGGCGGTGGCAGAGATGGTCTGGATGGCCGCGACGATCTGCGCCAACGCCCCGTCCGCTGCCTGGGCCTGGCTGGCCGTCGCCTGGGCATGAACGACTTGGGCGCGCATGCCGTGCACGGACTCGCGCGCCGCCGTCTGCAGGTTGCCAATCAAGCTCTGGATCTGATGGGTCGCCCCGGTCGTGCGCGACGCCAGCGAACGGACCTCTTCGGCAACCACCGCGAAGCCGCGGCCCATTTCTCCGGCACGCGCCGCTTCGATTGCGGCATTGAGGGCCAGCAAGTTGGTCTGGTCGGCGATCGAGCGGATAACGGTCAGCACGCCACCGATGGTGGCCGACTCCTCGGCAAGCTGCTCGATCATCTGCGCGTTGCCCTGCACTTCACCCACCAGCGCATGCAGCCCTTTGAGGCTCTGCCCGATGACATGCTTGCCATGCTCCACCGCTTCGCCCGCCGATCGGCTGGCCGCAGCTGCCTGGCTGGCATCGTCCGCTACCTGGCCGATGGTTGCCTCCAGCTCGCCCAGCGCATCGCGAATCTGTGCGGTATCGCCGGCCTGACGCAGTGCCCCCTGGTGCAGGCCACCGCTGAGTTCGGCCAGTTGGTGACTGCTGCCGGCCACTTGCTCGGCGTTCTGGCGAATGGTGCCGACCAACGCGACCAGATACAGGCGCAAGCGGTTCAGAGACGCTTCGATGGCCTGTAACTCATGGTTGGTACGGCCCAGAGCGACGGGCTTGGCGAAATCCCCCTCGGCCCAGGTCGACAGGGCCGGATCCAGGCGTGTCAGCGCACCGGCCAGGCGGCGCTGCATGCGGTCGATGAGCAATGCGATCAACAGGATCAGGCCGATCATGGCCCCTTGCAGCAGACGCACTTCACCCTGGATTCTGGCGTGCTCCCCACGCACGGCCGGTTCCAGTTCGCTCAGGCCATGCTGGACTGCGCCGATGCGTTGCTGGGCGGCATCGGCCAGTTCGGTACGCCGCTGGATCAGCTCGCGGGTACGGCCCAGTTCGGCTGGATAGCGCGTCAGCAAGCTGGCCAGCTCACGCTTGAGGTCCACGCCATCATCCTGAGCCTCGCCGGTGTTTTCGTTCTGCAAACCCATCAGCGCCGCAAAGTCATCGGCCCCCGACGCGGTGGAGCTGGCCACGCCCAGCAGCGGCAGGCTTTGCAGCGTATCGGCCTGGGCCCTGATGCCGGCCAGTTCGCGCTCGACGTCCGCAGCCAGTTCGCTGCGCCCGCTGCTGATCATCTTCTCGCGTGCCAGGGACAGTTTTGCCAGGTGCTGGCTGGCAGGCAGCAGTGCCGCCTGATAGGGCCCGTTGCTCGCGGCATACCGAGCCAGTTGTTCCAACGTACCGCCCAGCTCGCGCTCGGCCTGCACCAGCAGCGCCTGTGGATCGCCCGCCAGCTTGCCGGCAGCGAGCAACTGCTCGGCAGTGAAGATCCTCAGCGCATCGGCATCGCCGTGCAGTGGGCCGCTCAGTTCACTGGGCAAGGTGGCGAGCCCCTCACGCAGCCGGATCAAGCCCTGGGTCGCTTCGGCATGGCGCAGCGCATCGCCGCTGTTCAGGTAATCCTGGACGTTGCGCACGACGTCGTCCTGAAACTGCCGGGACAGTTGCAGGTAGCGCTCCATCAACAGATAGGGTTTTTCCAGCGCCCGTTGCGACCACCACAGCGTCGCCGCCAGGGCGGTGCACACGGCGACCAGCAGCAGGGTGTTCAGATTGGTAAGCAGTTTCAGGCGCATGGGGGGCACTACCAACAGCGAAATGGTCAGTGCGTGAAGGTAGGGGCGGTCTGTTACAGACGCGTGACTTCAATCTGAAAAAGATGGCATATGGCCTGTATTTTAGGTCGGCCATTGAATTCGACGCTCAGACACATCCGGATGTCTTTACCGCGACTGCGACATGCCGATGCATCCTTTATAGTGGCGATACTGCCTTGCCTGGAAAACTTTGCCCATGGGAGGCACGTTAGCCGGGTGGCGAGGTCAGAACCCATGAATTCCGCGATAGAAAGGACATAAGTCATGCTGGACTGGAAGAATCGTGCGGGCAACGGCGGAGCACGCGAGCGTGCCGACAGCAGTGGCGGCCCACGCAGCCATGTCAAGAGCCTGCTGCTGAGCAAGGCCGTGCTGGGTGCGCTGGCTGTCTATCTGGTGGTGACCCTGTTGCTGGGCTGGTACTGGAGCGAAGAGCCCGAACTGTTCCCGGTGCAGCAGAATGCCCAGTCGGCCGCACAACGTGACGGCCGTCAGATGGTGGTCGGCTACACCACGGTGGAAACCCTCAAGACAGTGGCATCGACACTGCTGAACAAGCCGGGTGGCTACATTTCCAACGACCGCTTTCCGCCTGGCTTGTGGATGGACAACATGCCTAGCTGGGAATACGGTGTACTGGTCCAGGTCCGCGATCTGAGCCGTGCGCTGCGCAAGGACTTCGCTCGTTCGCAGTCGCAGTCCGCCGAAGACGCCGATCTGGCCCGCGCCGAGCCGCGCTTCAACTTCGACAACAAGAGCTGGGTGCTGCCTTCCAGCGAGTCCGAGTTCCAGGAAGGCATCAACCTGCTTACCCGCTACCAGAATCGGCTGTCCGATCCTAGCCAGACCAACGCATTGTTCTACACCCGTGCCGACAACCTGAACAACTGGCTGGGCGACGTCGGTACGCGTCTGGGCTCGTTGTCTCAGCGTTTGTCTGCCAGTGTCGGTCGCGTCAAGCTGAACACCACGCTCAAGACCGAAAGCGTGATTGCAGGCCAGGCGCCGCAGGTCGACGAAGAAATCGTCGAGACACCGTGGATGCAGATCGACAACGTGTTCTACGAGGCACGCGGTCAGGCCTGGGCGCTGTCGCATCTGCTGCGCGCTATCGAAGTCGACTTCGCCGATGTATTGGCGAAGAAGAATGCAACCGTCAGCGTGCGCCAGATCATCCGTGAACTGGAAGCGTCCCAGGCACCGGTATGGAGCCCGATGATTCTCAATGGCAGCGGTTTCGGCATGTGGGCGAACCACTCGCTGGTGATGGCCAACTACATCTCGCGGGCCAACGCCGCCGTCATCGACCTGCGCCAACTGCTGTCGCAGGGCTGAAGACATGCCGATCTCGACCCAGGAGGTCGAACATCGTGCAGCGTCCGATGCCGAGTCGATCGCCTGGGTCGACGAGTCCGATCAGCTGCTGGGGACCTTGCCCAGGTCAGAGCTGCGCGAACGTGGGCTGATCGGCCGCGGCACCTACATCCTCCTGTTCAACAGCCAGGGCGAGCTGTGCGTGCACCGGCGCACCTTGAGCAAGGCGATCTACCCTGGCTACTGGGACGTGGCTGCAGGTGGCATGGTGCAGGGCAACGAGACCTACATCGAATCAGCCGCGCGCGAACTCGAGGAAGAACTGGGTGTGCGTGGCGTCCAACTGATTGCACACGAGCATTTTCTGTTCGACCAGCCAGGCAACCGAGTCTGGTGTGCGGTGTTCTCCGCGGTTTGGGATGGCCCGCTGGAGCTGCAGCCCGAGGAAGTGCTGGAGGCCCGGTTCGTCCCGGTCCAGCAGGCTCTGGATGAGAGCACCACCGAGCCCTATTGCCCCGATTCTTTGGCTGCATTGCTGCGATTCCTAACCTGCCGGGACAACGCCTGACTCCGTGCAGCATCATGTAGGAGCGGCCATCGGCCGTGAATCACACGACGCGGCTCGCCTGATAGACCACGCTGTGCTTTTCGCGGCCACTGACCGCTCCTACGTGCATCCCCTGCGCCCTGTAGGAGCGGCCATCGGCCGTGAATCACACGACGCGGCTCGCCTGATACACCACGCTGTGCTTTTCGTGGCCACTGACCGCTCCTACGTGCATCCCCTGCGCCCTGTAGGAGCGGTCATCGGCCGCGAAACGGGCATCGCGGTATTCCCTGTACAGCCTCGCACTTCATGAAATCATTCGATCCTCGGCAATTGCCTCCACCAGGCACTTAGCATGCACCCGGTTTCCCGCTAAACTGCTCGGCCTGATCCACTTCACATGAGGCATGCCGGTGGCCAAGAAAGCCGCATCCTTCGCCGCCCTCGGCGGCCTGGTGTTCTCCACCGACAGCGGTCGGCATTGTCCGGACTGCCGTCAGCCCATCGACGCCTGCACCTGCAAGCAAACGGCCGTGCCCGAGGGCGACGGCATCGCCCGTGTGCGGCGCGAAAGCAAAGGTCGCGGCGGCAAGACCGTGACCACCATCACCGGTGTCCCACTCCCGGCCGATGCGCTCAAGGAGCTGGCGACCACCCTCAAGCGCCGTTGCGGCACAGGCGGTGCGTTGAAAGACGGCGTCATCGAAATCCAGGGCGACCATGTCGAGCTGCTGCTCGCCGAGCTGGTCAAGCAGGGCTTCAAGGCCCGCAAGTCCGGTGGTTGAGCCGCACACCCTGTAAACTTGAAGTACTCGCCGGGGTCTACCCCAGCAGGCGCAGCAATCGTCATCTTTACCCTCTACACTGCGCAGGGCCCCACGGCCCGCGACAACCGACTTTTTTCATAGGGGACCTCGATGTCCGTACGACGCACACGTAAAGACGATGGCAGCCAATGGACCGTGGCCGACAGCCGCAGCGTTTATGGCATTCGCCACTGGGGCGCTGGTTATTTCGCCATCAACGAGGCCGGCCGTGTCGAGGTTCGTCCGAACGGCCCGGACAGCTCGCCGATCGATCTTTACGAGCAGGTCGACCAACTGCGCAAGAGCGGCCTGTCGCTGCCGCTGCTGGTGCGCTTCCCCGATATCCTGCAAGACCGCGTACGCCAGTTGACCGGTGCATTCGATGCCAACATCGCTCGCCTGGACTACCAGAGTCGCTACACCGCGCTGTATCCGATCAAGGTGAACCAGCAGGAAGCGGTGGTGGAAAACATCATCGCCACCGAAGGCGTGTCGATCGGCCTGGAAGCCGGCTCCAAGCCGGAGCTGCTGGCCGTGCTGGCCCTGGCGCCCAAGGGCGGGACCATCGTCTGCAATGGCTACAAGGACCGCGAATTCATCCGCCTGGCCCTGATCGGCCAGAAGCTGGGTCACAACGTCTTCATCGTCATCGAGAAAGAGTCCGAAGTGGCGCTGGTGATCGAAGAGGCCGCCGAGCTCAAGGTCAAGCCGCAGATCGGTCTGCGCGTGCGCCTGTCGTCCCTGGCTTCGAGCAAGTGGGCCGACACCGGCGGTGAGAAATCCAAGTTCGGCCTGTCTGCGGCCCAATTGCTGTCGGTCGTCGAGCGCTTCCGCGAAGCGGGCGTGGACCAGGGCATCCGCCTGCTGCACTTCCACATGGGCTCGCAGATCGCCAACCTGGCGGACTACCAGCACGGTTTCAAAGAAGCCATTCGCTATTACGGCGAGCTGCGTTCGCTGGGCCTGCCGGTCGATCACATCGATGTGGGCGGCGGCCTGGGTGTGGACTACGACGGCACTCACTCGCGCAATGCCAGCTCGATCAACTACGACATGGACGACTACGCCGGTGTCGTGGTGGGGATGCTCAAGGAGTTCTGCGATGCCCAGGGCATGCCGCATCCGCACATCTTCTCGGAGAGTGGCCGCTCGCTGACTGCGCACCACGCCATGCTGGTGGTGCAGGTCACCGACGTCGAGCGTCACAACGACGAAGTGCCCGAGATCGTCGACAAGCAAAGCCTGCCCGAAACCCTGCAGTGGCTGGTCGATCTGCTGGGTCCGACCGACATCGAGATGGTCACTGAAAACTACTGGCGCGCGACCCACTACATCAGCGACATCGCGGCGCAGTACGCCGACGGCAAGGTCACCCTGGCGCAGAAGGCCCTGGCCGAACAGTGCTACTTCGCCGTGTGCCGCCGCCTGCACAACTCGCTCAAGGCCCGCCAGCGCTCGCATCGCCAGGTGCTGGACGAGCTCAACGACAAGCTCGCCGACAAGTACATCTGCAACTTCTCGGTGTTCCAGAGCCTGCCCGATACCTGGGCCATCGGCCAGGTCCTGCCGATCCTGCCGCTGCACCGTCTCGACGAGGAGCCACTGCGCCGCGCCGTACTGCAGGACCTGACCTGCGATTCCGACGGCAAGATCAAGCAGTACGTCGATGAACAGAGCATCGAAACCAGCCTGCCGGTGCACGCCGTCAACCAGGGCGAGGATTACCTGCTGGGTATCTTCCTGGTCGGCGCGTACCAGGAGATCCTCGGTGACATGCACAACCTGTTCGGTGACACCGACTCGGTGAACATCTATCAGCGCCAGGACGGCAGCGTCTACAGCGCCGGCATCGAAACCCACGACACCATCGAAGACATGCTGCGCTACGTGCATCTGTCTCCCGAAGAGTTGATGACGCATTACCGCGACAAGGTTGCCAGCGCCAAGATCACCGCGCGCGAGCGCACCCAGTACCTGGACGCCTTGCGCCTGGGCTTGACGCGTTCTTCTTACCTGTCGTCGTAACGAGTGGGTCTGGTTGCCCGGCTCCTCGCGCTCGCCGCCCTGCTGGGGCTGCTAAGCGCTTGTTCCGGGCTGCACACTCTGGATGCCGTGACGGCGTCCGGCGGCTACCAGCTCACGCAGGGCGTGGCCTACGGCGCCGATCCGCGGCAGAAGCTAGACGTGTACCGTCCCACTCGACCACTGCCGGAAACCCCGGTGGTGGTTTTTTTCTATGGGGGTACCTGGAACAGCGGCGAGCGAGGCGACTATCGTTTCGTCGCCCAGGCGTTGGCCGCCCGTGGGTTGCTGGTGGTGGTCGCCGACTACCGCCTCTATCCACAGGTGCGCTATCCCAGCTTTCTCGAAGACGGCGCCGATGCCGTTGCCTGGACCTATCGAAACATTGCTCGGTACGGTGGCGACGTTCGCCGTCTGTTCGTGATGGGCCACAGCTCCGGCGGCTACAACGCCGCCATGCTCGCCCTCGACCGGCATTGGCTGCGCGATGCGGGCGTGCCGGCCAATGCCTTGCGCGGCTGGATCGGCCTGGCCGGCCCCTATGATTTCTTGCCGATCGAGAATCCCGAAGCCAAGCCGGTATTCTTCTTCCCCGATTCACCGCCCCAATCGCAACCCATCAACCAGTCTTTGGCAGGCTCGCCCCCGGCACTGTTGATCGCCGCCACGCACGACAGCACCGTCGACCCCGTGCGCAATAGTGAGGGCCTGGCCCGCCGGCTGCGCGCCGCCGGCGTCCCCGTGCAGGAGCGCTATTACCGGCGCCTGAACCATCGCACCCTGATCGCCTCCTTTGCCTGGCCACTGCGCTGGCTGGCACCCGTGCTGGAGGACGTCGAGCGGTTCGTCAAGGCCAAGCCTGGAGCAGCGGAAGTCCGTTTGCGCGAATAAATGAATCTTGCCGGTTCGCCGCAGACGTTATTGTCAGATTTTATTATGGTAGATGCTGAAAGTGCGGGGTGCAGAGGTCATTGAGCCAGAGCCTGGCGCGTTTCAGGGTGAGGGCGGAATCTTACAGTTGCAAAAGCCTTGGAAGCAGCGCCCAAGCATTCTGCTATTATCAAAATTCCATATGGAAAAAGCCCGCTCTATGGCAGGCTTTTTCTGTGAGGTCAAAGGCTCACTGGTATTTATCTTCGATCTTGCGCTTTTCTAGTGTGTAGGCTTTCAGATCGATCTCATTGGTGGTGAGTTTGGAGTCAAGCTCATTCATGTCACGTTTTCTCAAACTGGCGACATGCTCTCTGCTAGCGTGATAGTTCAAAGTTTCGGCAGCGTCGTAGCCGCTGACCGGGTCCCATAGAATGGACGCTGGCCACAGAAGCAGGTTGACGACGCCCCAGCCATAGGCGCGGCCATAAAACGACCCACCGCCAGGCAATAGCCCAAGGCCGGCACCGAGGACGGGTTGTTTGACTTCCACGGCGAGGTTTTTGGCGCGGAGCATGGCAAGTTCGGATTGCTGGGCGGAGTTGAGTCCGCTCGCGCAGCCAGTGGTCAATACGATAAGCGTGGCGGCAAACAAACTGCGAAGTTTAGGCATCCCTATTCCTTATTTACGGATTTCCAATCGATAGTGAAGTGGAAGGCGGCGTAGTCTATAGGCAGGATATGAATATGTATCGCTTGTCAGCGTGATTTTAACTAATGGTTACAGTTGGCTGGAGGCGGAGTCGTGAAAGTGCAGGGAAGGCCTTGTTACCTCTAGTAATGATCTCGCGAAGTTTTGCTGTACTCTATGCAGATTGGATGTTGACTCTTCCTGTTATAAGAAAGTGCCGGCATTGACCAACAACGTTTAGCTGATTGATTGTCAGTTTATCGTATTGAAATTCTTGCCATAGGGATATATGGGTGCTGTTCGAGGTATAGAAGCTGTGAACGGAGTGTGGAACATCGTTCATACCCATCCGCTACGATACCCATTCATCCCTGCGCTGCAATCGCCAAGCAATCCACCCCAGCGTCGCCGCACGCAGCGCCATGAACAGCAGGAAACTGATCCACAGGCCATGATTCCCGAACCCGGTGCTCCACCAGCCGATCGGCAACATCACCGCTACGCTGACCAGCATGGCATTGCGCATCTCCCGGGCGCGGGTGGCGCCGATGAACAGGCCGTCCAGCAGGTAGCTGCCTACCGCAATCAGCGGCAGCACCGCCAGGTATGGCAGGAACGGGTAGGCCGCCTCGCGGACACTGGCAATATCGGTCTGCAGGTTGATGAACACATGCCCGCCCAGCAGAAACAGTACGGCAAACCCGCCGCTGGCAATCAGCGACCACCCCAGGGACACCACCATCGAGCGGCGCAGCGTCTGCCGATCGCGCGCACCGATGGCGTGGCCGCACAAGGCTTCGACCGCATGGGCCAGGCCATCCAGCGCATAGGCAGTTATCAACAGGCCATTGAGCAATAGCGCATTGGCGGCCACAGTGGCGTCGCCGAAGCGGGCGCCCTGGATGGTGATCAGCAGAAAGACCCCGGACAGCGCCAGACTGCGCAGGAAAATATCGCGGTTGACCCCCAGCAGCGGGCGCCAGTTGCGCCATGACCTCAGCGCCGCCCAGGCCATAGCTCCCGGATACGCTCGCAGGGAGGGCCGGGTAAGTGCCAGGCCGAGCAGGGCGCCGACCCATTCGGCTATCACCGAGGCGCGCGCCGAGCCGATCACGCCCCAGTCCAGGCCGAGCACGAACCACAGGTTAAGGGCGATGTTGACCAGGTTGGTGGTCAGCAGCAGCTGCAACGGCGCGCGGGCATTCTGGGTACCAAGGAACCAGCCGATCAAGGCGTAGCTGGCCAGCGCGGCAGGCAGCCCCAGCAGACGTGTCTGGAAGAAATCGTGGGTGGCTTGTTCCAGTGCCGCAGACGGCGCCATGAAGCTCAGGGCCAGATGGCTGAAGGGCAGCGCCAGCACGCATAGCAGCAAGGAGAACAGCAGGCCGAGGGCCAGACCCTGCACCAGAATCTGGCGCAGTGCACGACCATCACGGCGTCCGGCAGCCTGTGCGGCGAACCCCGTGGTGCCCATGCGCAGAAAACTCATCAGCGACACCATGAAGGTGAATAGGCTGCCCCCCACGGCCACTGCGCCCAACTGGTGGGCATGGGGCAGATGGCCGATCACCGCGCTGTCCACCAGCGTCACCAGGGGCACCGACAGGTTGGACAGGATCATCGGCGCAGCCAGGGCCCAGACCCTCTTGTGAGTAGGGCGATGGCGCCAATCGGTCAGTAGGATGGACATGTAAGCTCCGAAGTCGGGGCCGCGATTGTAGCCCACCCCACTGTAGGAGCGGTCCGTGGCCGCGAAGAATACGCTGCGATACCCCTGACACACCGCAGCGCTCATTTCGCAGCCGATGACGGCTCCCACAGGATGATCGCAATCCTTGTAGGAGCGGTCCGTGGCCGCGAAGGAATCCGCGCGGTATACCCTACACACTTCACTACACTTGTCTCAGCCGGTAACCCCGGCCACGAAACCATCAATATTGATATATATTCCCAGCCTTGCTTTTCACTGCCTTGGGTACCTCGAATTGAACAAAGGACTGTTTCTGGCCTGCGCCCTGGCCCTGCTTGGCGGGTGCGATTCATCGACATCGCAGAAACCTGCCGAGCCCTCGCCCCCTGCTGCCGTGAATGCGGTGCCCAAGCCTGCGGCGAGCGTCGATCTGCCGGCCCTGGCGCAACGCTACAAGGGCCGTGAACTCGCCGTAGCCGACGCCTCCGAAGTCCAGCTGGACGGTGCCAGCACCCTTTCAGTGACCTTCACCGCACCGCTGGATCCCAAGCAGAACTTCGCCGACAAGGTTCACTTGGTCGACAGCACCCGCGGCAAGCTGGACGGCGCCTGGGAACTGTCCGACAACCTCATGGAGTTGCGCTTTCGCCACCTGGAGCCCAAGCGCAAGCTGGTGCTCACGGTCGATGCCGGGCTGCTCTCCGTGAACCAGAACACCCTGGGTGCGCCACACACCGTTCGTCTTGAAACCCGAGACCTGCAACCCACCGTGGGCTTCGCCAGCCGCGGCTCGTTGTTGCCCACCCGGCTGGCCGAAGGCTTGCCGGTCATTGCCCTGAATGTCGACAAGGTCGACGTCGAGTTCTTCCGCGTACGACCCGAGCAACTGCCGGCCTTTCTCAGCCGCTGGGGCCGCAACAGCAGCCTGCAAAGCTACGAATCGCGCGAGCTGTTGCCCATGGCCGAACTGGTCTACGGGGGTCGCTTCGATCTCGATCCCGCACGCAATACCCGCGAGACCCTGCTGTTGCCCCTCGGCGGCATCAAGCCATTGCAGCAACCGGGCGTCTATCTGGCGGTGATGCGTGCCTCCGGCAGCTACGACTATGCGCAGCCGGCGACGTTGTTCACCCTCAGCGATATCGGCCTGTCCGTGCATCGCTATGCCGACCGCATGGATGTATTCACCCAGGCCCTGGAGGGCGGCAAGGCCTTGGCCGACGTCAGCCTGCAGTTGCTCGACGCCCAGGGCCGGGTCATCGGCGAAGGCAAGACCGACGCCGCCGGCCATGCCGAACTCGCCTCGCCGGTGAAAGCCGAAGTATTGCTGGCGCATCAGGGCGACCAGACCAGCCTGCTGCGCTTGAACACTGCGGCACTGGATCTGGCCGAGTTCGACATCGCCGGAGCCAAGGCACACCCGTTGCAGTTTTTCGTGTTCGGTCCGCGAGACCTCTACCGTCCCGGTGAAACCGTGCTGCTCAATGCCCTGTTGCGCGACAACGACGGGCACCCGGTCAAACCGCAACCGGTAAGCGTCGAGGTGCGCCGCCCGGACGACCAGCTCAGTCGCAAATTCGTCTGGCAGCCAGACGCCTCCGGCCTGTATCAGTACCAGTTGCCACTGGCTGGCGAAGCGCCGACCGGGCGCTGGCAACTGCTGCTCGACCTGGGCGACGGCAAGCCTCAGGTTCACGAATTCCAGGTGGAAGATTTTCTCCCCGAGCGCATGGCGCTGGACCTCAAGGGCGCGGACACGCCCATCGCGCCCGCCGATGCGCTGGCTGTCGAGGTGACCGGCCGCTATCTGTACGGCGCGCCGGCTGCGGGCAATCGTTTGAGCGGCCAGGTTTACGTGCGTCCGCTGCGCGAAGCGGTGTCGACGCTGCCCGGGTTCCAGTTCGGCTCGCTGACCGAAGGCGAGCTCAGTCAGGACCTGGAGCTGGACGAGACCACCCTCGACGCGCAAGGCAGGGCGACTCTGGCCATCGACAGCCGCTGGAGCGAAACCAGGTCCCCGCTGCAGGTCGTGCTGCAAGCCAGCCTGCAGGAATCCGGTGGCCGGCCCATCACCCGTCGCCTGGTGCAACCGGTATGGCCTGCGGACCGCCTGCCCGGTGTGCGAGGAACGTTCGAAGGCGAGAACGTGGACGGCGATGGACCGGCCGAGTTCGAATTGCTCGTCGCCGACGTTCAGGGTCGCAAGCTGGCTGCCGATGCTCTCAAGGTACGCCTGGTGCGCGAGCGTCGCGATTACTACTGGAACTACTCCGAAAGCGACGGCTGGAGCTACAACTACAACGAAAAATACCTGAACCTGAGCGAGGAAACCGTTGCAGTTGCCGAGGGTGGCACCGCCAAGGTCAGCTTTCCCGTTGAGTGGGGGCCGTACCGGGTCGAGGTCGAAGATCCGCAAACCGGGCTGGTCAGCAGCCTGCGTTTCTGGGCCGGCTACAGCTGGCAGGACAACACCGAAGGCGGCGCGGTACGCCCCGATCAGGTCAAGCTCGCCCTGGACAAACCCCACTACGCAGATGGCGATACGGCCAGGGTGACAGTGACGCCGCCCGCCGCCGGTACCGGCTATCTGCTGGTGGAGTCCGCCGAGGGCCCCTTGTGGTGGCAGGAGATCGACGTACCCGCCGAAGGCAAGGCCTTCGACATCAAGGTCGATCCGAAATGGGCCCGCCATGACCTCTACATCAGCGCGCTGGTGGTCCGCCCCGGCGAACGCAAGGCCAACGTCACCCCCAAGCGTGCGGTCGGCCTGCTGCACCTGCCGCTCGATCGCGCCCCACGCAAGCTGGCGGTGACTCTCGACGCGCCTGCGAGCATGCGCCCGCAGCAGCCCCTCACGGTCAAGGTGACGGCCCGCAACAGCGACGGCAGCATCCCACGTCAGGCCCATGTGCTATTGGCGGCGGTGGACGTAGGTATCCTCAATATCACCCAGTACGCCACCCCCGATCCTTTCGCTGCGCTGTTCGGCCGCAAGGGCTATGGCGTCGACCAACTGGATATCTATGGGCAGTTGATCGAAGCGGGGCAGGGCCGGCTGGCCAGCCTGGCGTTCGGTGGCGACGCGGCCGATTTGGCCAAGGGCGGCAAGCGCCCGCAGACCAGCGTCACCATCGTTGCGTTGCAAAGCGCTCCGGTGACGTTGAACGAGCAAGGCGAGGGGCAGATGACCCTCGATATCCCGGACTTCAACGGCGAACTGCGCGTGATGGCCCAGGCCTGGACCGATGATCGCTTCGGCATGGCCGAGGCGCGCACGGTGGTCGCCGCGCCGCTGGTTGCAGAACTGTCCGCGCCGCGCTTCCTGGCCGGTGGCGACCAGGCCCGCATTGCGCTCGACATCACCAACCTCACCGAACGAGCGCAAACCCTGACCGTGCAGGTGAGCGCAGACGGCCCGTTGACCCTGCTGGACGCCCCCCGGCAACCGCTGCAACTGGCCAAGGGGCAACGTCAGACCCTGCACGTGCAGGTACAGGCTACGGGCGGGTTGGGCCAAGGGCACATCAAGGTACGGATCGACGGCCTGAACCTCCCCGGCGAAACCTTGCCTGCCATTACCCGGGATTGGACCCTGGGCGTGCGTCCCGCCTATCCGGCGTTGGTCAGGCATCTGCGCAACGTGCTCAAGGATCAGCCCTGGACGCTTCCCGCCGGTGCCCTGTCGCCCTTCGAGCCCGCTGGGCGCGAAGCCCTGCTCAGCCTGTCGAACCGGCCGCCGCTGAACATCGGCGAGCAGATCAAGGCGCTCAAGGCGTACCCCTACGGCTGCCTCGAGCAGACCGTCAGTGGCCTCTATCCGTCGCTGTATTCCGATGCCGCCAGCCTGAAAAAGCTAGGTGTGGAAAGCAACACCGACGCCGAGCGCACGCGCAAGATGGACATCGGTATCGAGCGGCTGCTGGGCATGCAGCGCTACAACGGCAGCTTCGGCCTGTGGGGTGCGGATGGCGAGGAAGAGTACTGGCTGACTGCCTACGTGACCGATTTCCTCCTGCGTGCCCGTGATCAGGGCTACGCCGTACCGCCCGAGCCCGTGAAGAAAGCCAGCGAGCGACTGTTGCGCTATCTGCAGGAGCGCGATTTGATCGAGGCTGACTACAGCGACAATCTCGACCACACCCGCTTTGCGGTCCAGGCCTATGCCGGCCTGGTGCTGGCGCGTAGCCAACAGGCACCGCTAGGCGCACTGCGCAGCCTGTTCGAACGGCGCAGCGATGCGCGCTCGGGCCTGCCACTGGTGCAATTGGCGATCGCCCTGCAGAAAATGGGTGATCAGCCCCGTGCCGATCAGGTACTGCAAGCCGGTCTGGCGGCAGCACGCAACGACAGCGACTGGCTCGGCGACTATGGCAGCCCGCTACGTGACCAGGCGTTGATCCTGGCCTTGCTGCAGGAGAACGATCTGAGCAAAGCCACACTCGAAGAGCGCCTGTTCACCCTCTCGGATATGCTCGCCAGCAGCAGTTGGCTATCGACCCAGGAGCGCAATGCCTTGTATCTGGCCGGTCGCAATGCGCTGGCCTTGCCCGAGCAGGCCTGGACTGCCCAGGTACAAAGCGCCGACGTCAGTCACCTGTTGAGTGACGCCCAGCCGGCGCTGAAACTGGCGGACGGCGCGCTGTCCGAGTCGCTCACCGTTACCAGCCAGGCACAACAGCCGCTGTATCAGCAGGTGACGCTGTCGGGCTATCCGGTACGGCCGCCGGCGCCGCAGCAAGACAATCTGTCGATCCGTCGCCAATACCTGGGCCTGGACGGCGAGCCGCTCAAGCTCGATACCCTCAAGAGTGGCGAGCTGGTGCTGGTGCATCTGGTGGTGGGCGCCAAGCAGCGCGTGCCCGATGCCCTGGTCGTCGACCTGCTGCCCGCTGGCCTGGAAATCGAAAACCAGAACCTGGCGCAAAGTGCCGCCAGCCTGGATAACGCCAGCAGCAGCGTCCGGCAGTGGCGTGAGTCGATGCAAAACGCCAATCTGCAGCATCAGGAGTTTCGCGATGACCGCTACGTGGCCGCACTCAAGCTCGATGGTTATGGCAGCACCCACCTGCTGTATCTGGCGCGTGCGGTAACGCCGGGTATCTACAAGGTACCGCCACCGCAGGTGGAATCGATGTACCGGCCCAACTGGCAGGCTGTCGGTGCTACGCCAGCGGACCTGACGGTACGCCCGAGGTGAGGCCGGGCAGGGGCAGCGAACGGCTGCCCTTGCCATTCGACCCATGGCTCACTGAATGATCCAGCTCAGCAACCACAGGCCCAGTACGGCCCAGATGACACCCATGATGATCGATGCACGCATGAAAGCCCGGACGGCGGAGTACAGGAACAGCAAGCCGACGATCAACGCGGCGATGGTAACGACATTGGTGTCCATGCCCAGGGTCCTCGACAGGCCGTCGACGAAATTTCCGCCCGCGTTGCCGAGCAGGCTGAACAGCCAGCTCAGGCTGTCTACCACCCAGCGAATGATTGCGCCCAGGGCCTGCCCCAGCCACTCGAAAAAGCCTTCTACATGCATAGTTGCGTCCTGATTCGGTTAGTGGCATTCATGCCATTGTGCCCCCTTTGGCCATGCGCCAGCGAACCAAGTTCCCGACAGCGCCAGCAAGGTTGGCGCACTTGAGCCGCAGCTTTGCAGTTTTTCCGAAAACGCGTCGAGGCAGATTCATGCGCCGTGCGCTGTTGGCGATTTGTGTGCCGGTCGTTCTTCTGTGGCTGGCCGATCGCCTCTGGCCACTACCGTTGCCCCGGGATGATCTGGCGCGCGTGGTACTTGCCGAGGACGGCACACCGCTGTGGCGTTTCGCCGATGCCGAAGGGGTATGGCGATATCCGGTCAGCGTGGACCAGGTTTCGCCCTATTATCTCGAAGCTTTGCTGACCTACGAGGACCGCTGGTTCTACCAGCATCCAGGGGTCAACCCGCTGGCACTGGCTCGTGCTGCCTGGCTCAACCTCAGCGGCGGTCGGGTGTTGTCGGGCGGCAGTACGTTGTCGATGCAGGTGGCGCGCTTGCTCGATCCGCATTCACGGACCTTCTCCGGCAAACTGCATCAGTTATGGCGAACCGCGCAGCTGGAGTGGCACCTGAGCAAGACGCAGATTCTCACGCTGTACCTGAACCGCGCGCCATTCGGCGGCACCTTGCAGGGTGTGGCGGCGGCCAGTTGGGCGTATCTGGGCAAGTCGCCTGCGCAGCTCACCCGGAGCGAAGCCGCCTTGCTGGCGGTGTTGCCCCAAGCGCCCAGCCGCCTGCGTCCCGACCGCCATCCGCAGCAGGCGCAAGCCGCTCGCAACAAAGTGCTGAAGCGCATGGCCGAGCACGGCGTGTGGCCCATTGCACAGTTACGCGAAGCACAACAGGAGCCTTTGTTGCTGGCCCCGCGCCAGGAGCCGGCGTTGGCGCCATTGCTGGCCAGGCGCCTGAACCGCAACGACAGCCCGCCGCTCATCCACACCTTGATCGACGCCAGCCTGCAACGGCGCCTGGAAGACCTGCTGCTGGGCTGGCGTGCGCGGCTGCCCGAGCGAACCTCGGCGGCCATCCTGGTGGTGGATGCGCAGACCATGGCCGTGCGTGCCTACCTGGGCTCGGTGGACTTGGCCGATGACCGGCGCTTCGGTCACGTCGACATGGTCAGTGCTGTCAGGTCGCCAGGCTCCACGCTCAAGCCGTTTCTTTACGGCATGGCCATGGATGCCGGCCTGATTCACTCCGAGTCTCTGTTGCAGGATGTCCCGCGCCGCTACGGTGATTACCGCCCCGGCAATTTTTCCGCAGGGTTCAGCGGTCCGGTCGCGGCCAGTTCGGCGCTGGCCCTGTCGCTCAATCTGCCAGCGGTGCAGGTGCTCGAGGCGCTGGGTCCCAAGCGCTTTGCCGCGCAGTTGCGCAACGGCGGCCTGCACCTGAGCTGGCCCGTGGCCGCCGAGCCCAACCTGGCGATGATCCTGGGCGGGATGGGCAGTCGGCTCGACGATCTGGTCGCCGCCTACAGTGCTTTCGCCCGCAGCGGCAACAGTGCCTCACTGCGTTGGCAACCGCAGGATGTACTGCGCGAGCGGCCGATGATGTCGGCGGGCGCGGCGTGGATCGTGCGGCGCATCCTCAGCGGGCAGGCACGCCCGGATCAAGACCTGCACGCCGAACTCGTCCAGCGTCCGGCGCTGGCCTGGAAGACCGGTACCAGTTACGGTTTTCGTGACGCCTGGTCGATCGGCATCGGGCCGCGTTATCTGATCGGAATATGGATCGGTCGCCCGGATGGCACCCCGGTACCCGGCCAGTTCGGCCTGGCTTCGGCCGCGCCGTTGATGCTGCAGGTACACGACGTCCTGAGCAACCGCGATGCGCAGCGGGCCATCTCGACGCCTGTCCAGCGCGTACCGTCCAGCGTCGGCGTGGCTGCGATATGCTGGCCGCTGGGTCAAGCACTGGATCGCCGCGACCCCAACTGTCGGCGCCAGCGCTTTGCCTGGACACTGGACAAGACCATCCCGCCCACTTTGCAGGCGCTGGACCAACCGCTGGGTACCGGGCTGCAGGAACAGGTCTGGCTCTCGCCTGCAGGGCTGCGCACCAGTGCCTCCTGCCCCGGCGCCCAGGCACGCTCCATCGCCCTGTGGCCGGCCGCACTCGAACCCTGGCTGGCCAAGGCCGAACATCGCCGGATGCGGGTGCCGGACTCGGATCCACAATGCCCCGCGCCACCGTTGCCGGCCATGGCACCCTTGTCGATCGTCGGCGTGCGCAGCGGTGATCGGCTGCGCCATCCGGCCGCCGATGCCGGCCCGCTGCGGATACACCTCGAAACGCTCGGCGGGCAGGGGCAGCGTTGGTGGTTCATCAATGGCATGCCCCAGCAAAGCAGTGCGCAGGGCACTGGCCTGAACGCGGTGTTCGAGCGCACGGGACGTTATCAGGTCACGGTGCTGGACGAGGCGGGGCAGACTGCCAGGGCCGAGCTGACCGTGGTGGACTGAGCCTGTCGGATGCCAACCCGGCATATCAGCTCAGCCAGAACAATGTCTGCACGAACCCTGCCAGCAGAAACGGGGTGAGCGGCAGCACGGCTGCCGACTCGGGGTTCAGGTACTCCACCTTGCGCCTATAGCGAATGCTCAAGCGGTACCAGATCATCGGTGACACGAAGACCCACAGCACCAGGGCCACGATACCGCCGATCAGCGTGCCAACCAGGTGACTGCTGTCCGAAGCCAGCGCCAATGCCCAGAGCAGCTTGACCTCGCCACAGCTCAGGCGGCCATTGAGGTAGCCAGGCAAGGTCAACGCCATGCTCAATACCAGCGCTGCGGCCGCCTCGACCATGCTCGAGCCGATCCAGGTATGCCCGGTGGCGAACAGGCACACCAGCGCCAGCACCCCTGCGCCGACGGTCAGTTTGTCGGCGATGCGCCGGTGCCGGATGTCCTGCTCGGCGCACAGGGTAAACCACAGGAGAAGAACGAGACTTGGCATGGCAGCACCCACTTGAATACGGCAGTGGCTCACTTCTGAAACAGACCTTGTGTTTCAGATTAGACGCCTGACGCTGACGATGGGGTTGCTGCGACACTTTTTTTGCTGCTGGCGGCAGGCTCAGCGAGGCGGGTAGGTGGACAGGATGTCGTTCACCGCCTTCTGGATGACAGTGCTGCGCTCGCTCGGCGAAACGGCATTGTCGTTGACCAGTTGCTCGGTACTGCCGCGCCACACCAGCTTGCCGTCCCGTGCATCGAGCATGTCCAGCTGCAGGGTCGCGACCTTGTAATCGACGCTGCGTGTTTCGTTCATGGCGGGCGAGGCCCAATACGGACCCCAGTAGCCCCCACCCCAGCCACCGCCATAATTGGTGGTGACCTGCTGCTGACGGTTGTCGACGATCAAGTAGGCTTGCAGCGTGACGTCGGCACGGCCACCGGCAGCCGCTGGGCGCAGTCCACGCTGGTCGAGCTGACTGCTCACGGCCTGGCGGATGCGCTGCTCGGTGAGGTCGCTGCGCACCCGTGGATCGTCCGGCCGATATTGCACCGCCGGCTCTTTCCAGGCCCAGCTGCGGTAGGCCGCGAAGTCACGGCTGGCATCGAAATCATGATTGACTCGAGGGGTTTGACAGGCGCTCAGCAACAGCGCCAGCGGTAGAACGGCAAGGCGACGCAACATGGTGAAATCTCCTGTGGGTCAGGACGGAGGATAAGCCGTCAGCGCTTTTTGCACAGCGTTGCGTAACGCCTCGTTACGATCGCTCAGGCTGCCCTGGCTGCTGGTTTCAGCACTTGCGCTCCAGACGGGCTGGCCGCTCTTGCCGTCGAACAGGTCGATGCGCACCACCATCACCTGGATCTGGTAGGTGCGTACCACCGGATAGCTGCCATAGCCGCCATAGCCGCCATAGCGGTCGTAGCGATCATAGCCGCCGTAACCGCGTCCGTAGCCGGCACCGTAGCCGACATCGTCGCGGGTTTGTTGCAGGCGGGTTTCCATGCGCAGGCTGGTGCCGACCCGCAAGTCGGCGTTGTCGCCACTGCGTTGGGGGCGCAAGCCGCGCTGGTCGAGGGCATTGCTGACCGCTTCGGCGATCTGCGCAGAGTCCGCCCAACTGGTTCCGGCCGGTAGCTGCCCGTTGGCCCAGGCCCAATTGCGATACCGGGCATAGTCGCGCGGAGGCGCGGGGTAGGCACTGGCATCGAACGTCTGCGCTGCCTGCGGGGGGGCAGGTGGCAGGGGCCTGGAGCTGGCGACATAGGGATTGGTGCTCTGGCAGGCCGCCAGGGTCAGGCAAACAGCGGATAGGGACAGGCGACGCATGGCAGTCTCCGAAATACCGGTCAAGCGGGGCGGCAGATCCAGTGCAGGTAGCGACCCAGACCGGCAAACGCCGGATGTCGCCGATGGGCAAGCTCCATTGTCACCAGTTGTTCCAAGTCGGCGCGCTTCTGGAAATCGATGGGCATGTAGTCGTGGAACACGCGCACACCGCTTCTGGATTCGACACGCCAAGCGCCGTCAAGTTGCGCGGCCAGTTCGCGCGGGTCCAATGGCTGCTGAGGCGTAAGGCTCTGCTTTTCGCCTGCCAGTTCATTGCTGTTCAGTTTGCGAAAGTGACCCTTGAGCAGATTGCGGTAAACCAGCGCATCGCGGTTGTAGAACGCCAATGACAGCCAGCCGTTGGCGGCAGTCAGCGAATGCAGGACGGGCAGAATGGCATGGGGCTCGGCCAGCCATTCCAGCACGGCGTGGCAGATCACCAGGTCGAATGCGGGCAATCCGAGCGCGGGCAGCTGCTGCCAGGACGCCTGGATGAACGTGGCGCTCTGGCCCGCTGCCGCGAAGCGCGCGCGCGCGCCCTCGAGCATCGGTTCGGCCGGTTCGCTGAAGGTGACCTGGTGACCTTGCTCGGCCAGCCACAAGGCCATATGGCCCAGGCCGCCGCCAATGTCCAGCACGCGCAGGGAGCGCTGAGGCAGGGCTTCGCGCAGGTCGGCCTGGAGCACGGCAAGGCGGATCGCGCCCTTGGCGCCGCCATAGATCTTTTCGGCAAAGCGGGTCGCCAGTTGATCGAAATGGCGATCGTTCATCGAGCGAACCGCCGCTCGCTGTCAGCGAGTTTGGCGCGTACCACCTGGTCCATGTCCAGGCCCAGTTCGCTGCACAGCAGCAACAGGTACAGCACCACGTCACCGACTTCTTGGCCGGCATGTTCGAGCTGCTCGGCCGACAGTTGTCGTGACTGGTCTTCGGTCAGCCACTGGAAGATTTCCAGCAGCTCGGACATTTCCACGCTGGCCGCCATTGCGAGGTTCTTCGGGCTGTGAAAGCGCCGCCAATCGTTGTTTTCGCGTATCTGGTGGAGGCGTTGGGTAAGTGCGTCTAGGTTCATTGCAAAGCTCCTGAAGGCGCATAGCTTCAAGCCGAACTTTGCCGAACGCAATAGCTACAGAGCCAGAGGTCCCCAGGTGCCGCTCATGTGCAACAGCTCGTCGCGCCCATGCAATGCCAACTGCCCGCCGAGCCCTGCAGCGCTGGCGCGCAAGATCAACTCGCTGGGCAGGCGTACCGGTTTGTGGAATTCCACCGCCAGTTGGTAATTGCTCAACGGCAGGCGTTCGCGCAGGGCTGCCACACTTTGCGCCAGGCTCCACATGCCATGGGCAATGGCAGTGGGAAAGCCGAACAGACGCGCGCTCAGGGCGCTCAGATGGATCGGGTTGTAATCGCCGGAGACGCGTGCGTAACGGCGTCCGGTGTCCGCCGCCGCATACCAGCGATGCACCTCCATCAGAGCCTGGTCCTGATGCTGGGCAGGAGCGTGCACGGGCTCTTGCAGGCCTTCGATTCTGGCATGGCGACACAGAAAGGTGCTGTGTTCCTGCCACAGCGGCCCCAAGGGGTCATCGACTTGGGTCACCAGATCGAACGTCACGCCTTTTTCATGGCGCTGCAGGTTCTGCGCATGCACGCTGACCCGTACACCGGCCACCCCGCCCAAGGGCCGCAACACCTGAATGCGGTTGCGTAGGTGCACCAGGCCCAGCAGGGGAAACGGAAAGCTTTTATCGGTCATCAAGCGCATCTGCAAGGCAAACGCCAGCACATGCGGGTAAGTGGCCGGCAGCATGCCGCCTTCGCCGAACCCGCACAGTTCGCGGTAGGCCGCCAGGTGTCGTGGGTCTGCCGACAGACTGCAACGCAGGCCCAGCTCAGGCAGACGCTCACCAGTGATCTTGCGGTTGAGCGCTGCTTTCAGATAGGCGCTGGGCAGGTCGGGATTGCGTGCCAAAGTCTGCCAGTGGATTGCCATGTCAGGCCCCCAGAATGCTTTGGCCGCACACGCGCAGCACTTGGCCATTGACCGCACCACTGCCGGGCTGCGCCAGCCAGGCAACGGCCTCGGCAACGTCCTGCGGTTGGCCACCCTGGCCCAGTGAGCTCATGCGCCTCCCGGCTTCGCGCAGGGCAAAGGGCATCTGCGCCGTCATGCCGGTTTCGATGAAGCCAGGGGCCACGGCGTTGATGGTCGCACCGCGCGTGGCCAGCCTGGCGGCGAACGCTTCCGCCAGGCCGATCAGTCCGGCCTTGCTCGCGGCATAGTTGCTCTGCCCACGGTTGCCGGCAATCCCTGACGTCGAGGAAAGCAGTACCACGCGCCCGTCATCGCGCAGCGTGCCGCTGTCGAACAGCGCCTGGGTCAGCCGTTGCGGAGCGAGCAGGTTGACCGCGAGCACCGAGTCCCAATAGTCGGGTGTCATGTTGACCAGGGTCTTGTCGCGGGTAATGCCGGCGTTGTGCACCACGATGTCGATTCCCTCCGGCAGCGCGGCGATCAGCTGGCTTGCAGCGTCGTCGGCGCAGATGTCCAGGTCTATCGTGCGACCGCCCAGCCGTGCCGCCAGCGCTTGAAGGTCATGGCGTGCCTGGGGCACATCGAGCAGGATCACTTCGGCGCCGTCGCGCGCCAGGGTTTCCGCGATCGACGCACCGATGCCGCGTGCGGCGCCGGTGACCAGCGCCTTGCGGCCTGCCAACGGGCGGGTCCAGTCAGTGACCTGGCGGGCGCTGGCCTGCAGCGACAGCACCTGGCCCGACACGAACGCACTCTTGGGCGAAAGGAAGAAGCGCAACGCACCTTCCAGCTGTTCGTCGGCGTCAGGCGCGACGTACAGCAGCTGCAAGGTGCCACCGTTGCGCAACTCCTTGGCCAGCGACCGGCTGAAACCCTCCACGGCGCGCTGGGCGATGTGTGCTTCAGGGTCTTCGAGGTCGCGGGGGTTGCGTCCCAGAATGACCATATGCGCGTTGTGGTCCAGGCTCTTGATCACCGGCTGGAAGAATTCGCGCAAGCGTGCCAGCTGGGTACCATCGACGATCTCGCTGGCGTCGAACACCACGGCCTTGAGCTTGGGCCCCAGGCCAGCGGTCCAGCTCGGCAGGTCGGCGGCGCCGTACGCGGTGTCGGTCAAGCGCGAAGCGAAGCTTGCCACCTTGTCGGCGAGCCCGCCGCCGCCCAGCAGCAGAGCACCTTCTACCGGTCGCAACCGTCCGCCTTGCCAGCGCTCCAGGCGTGCCGGCAAAGGCAGGCCGATGGCCCCTACCAGGCGACGACCGAGGTCGGAGTTGGCGAAGTCGATATATCGATCGGACATGGAACGTGCTCCGGTTCAAAGGGTTCAAAGTGTGGACCACGGCAAGGCGCGCGTCGTTCGCCCGGGCCCCGTGCCATGCATCATGCTCGACCCGGAATCTCGCTTCCGCCTTTCAATCCAGGAGGTTCGACATGAACCTAGACACGCATACGGTGCGCCGGGTTGCCATCGTTGGCAGCAATCGTATCCCGTTCGCTCGCGCCAACGGGCCCTACGCCCGAGTCGGCAATCAGGCCATGCTCACGGCCGCACTCGAAGGCCTGATCGAACGTTATGGTCTGCACGGCCTGCGCCTGGGTGAGGTCGCGGCCGGTGCGGTGCTCAAGCATTCCCGCGATTTCAACCTGACCCGTGAAAGCGTACTGGGCTCGCGGCTGTCGGCACAAACGCCCGCCTACGATGTTCAGCAAGCGTGTGGCACAGGTCTGGAAAGCGCGCTGCTGGTGGCCAACAAGATTGCTTTGGGCCAGATCGAATGCGGCATTGCCGGCGGTGTCGACAGTGCATCCGATGCGCCCATCGCGGTCGATGAAGGCTTGCGTCAGATCCTGTTGCAGACGCATCGGGCCAAATCGCTCGGCGAACGGGCCAAGGCATTGCTGCAACTGCGGCCGCAGCATTTGCGGCCCGAACTGCCGCGCAATGGCGAGCCGCGCACCGGTCTGTCGATGGGGCAGCATTGCGAGCTGATGGCGCAGCACTGGAACATCCCGCGTCACGAACAGGATGAGCTGGCGCTGCGCAGTCACCAGAACCTGGCCGCCGCCTATGCGCAAGGTTGGCAGGACGATCTCACCACGCCATTCGGCGGGCTGGTCCGCGACCATAATCTGCGTCCCGACCTGACCCTGGAAAAACTTTCGGCGCTCAAGCCCGTGTTCGAGAAAAACCGGCAGGGCACGCTCACGGCAGGCAATTCCACGCCCTTGACCGACGGCGCGTCGGTGGTGCTGTTGGCCAGCGAAGCCTGGGCCAGGGAGCGCGGGCTGCCGGTGTTGGCGTACTGGCGCGATGGGGAAACCGCTGCAGTGGACTTCGTGGGGGGGCAGGAAGGGCTGCTGATGGCGCCGGTCTACGCGGTTCCGCGGCTGTTGGCGCGCAACGGCTTGAGCCTCCAGGATTTCGATTACTACGAAATACATGAGGCCTTCGCCGCACAAGTGCTCTGCACCCTCAAGGCCTGGGAGGATGCAGACTACTGCCGCACGCGCTTGGGCCTGGATGCGCCGCTGGGTTCGATTGACCGCAGCCGCCTCAACGTCAAGGGCAGTTCACTGGCGGCAGGGCACCCGTTCGCGGCCACCGGTGGGCGCATCCTCGGCAACCTGAGCAAGCTTCTGGACAACGCAGGCAGCGGTCGAGGCCTGATTTCGATTTGCGCAGCCGGTGGCCAGGGCGTCACGGCAATCATCGAGCGCTGACGGTTGCGTCCACGGGCACGCTGGTCGCTTCCACACGCAGTTGGTTGGCATAGTTTTCCGCCATGATCGAACACACGATCAGCTGCAGCGGGTGATAGATCATGATCGGCAGCAGAATCAAGCCCAGTCCGGGGTTGCTGCCGAAGATCAGCGCCGCCATCGGTGCTCCCGCCGCCAATGACTTCTTGCTGGCGCAGAACACGGCGGCCACCTTGTCGGCGTGGCTGAAGCCCAGCAGTTTGGCGGTGCGTGTGGTCAGCAGCAGGATCAGCGCCAACAGCAAGGCGCTCCCGCCCACGGCCATGGCCAATACCGATGCGCCCTGCTGCTGCCACAGCCCCGATACCATCGAATTGCAGAAGGCGGCATACACCAGCAGCAGGATCACGGCCTTGTCGATCAAGTTGGTGTAGCGCTTGTGCCGGCCGAAGAATTTGCCGAACAACGGCCGCATTAGTTGCCCCAGCACCAGCGGCAACAGCAGCATGGCGCACAGGTCGAGCAGGGTTTCCCCCAGGTCGATGCCCCCCGATCCGCCACCAACCACCAGCGCGCACAGAAACGGCGTGATGAAGATACCCAGCACGCTCGACAGGCTGGCGTTGAGGATCGCTGCCGGCACGTTGCCGCCCGCACTGCCCGTCAATGCCACCGATGACGAAATGGTCGAGGGCAGGGCGGCAAGGTACAGAAAGCCCACCATCAAGGTGCCGGGAATGAACGCGCCAAGGGTCTTGTCGCAGGCCAGCCACAGCAGCGGGAACACCACGAAGGTGAAGGCCTGCACCATCACATGCAGGCGCCAGTTCTTCAATCCGTGACGGATCTGCTCGCTGGACAGGTTCATGCCATGCAGAAAGAACACCACGAACACGCCGATATTGGTCACCAGACCGGCGTGCATGGCACCGCCGGTGGCGCCGAACCTTGGAAAAATCCAGGCCAGCAGGACTGCCAGCACCATGCCGCAGAGGAACCAATCGGTTACCACGCGCTTGAGGTGTTTGAGAATGTGCATGAATGAATCGCCTGTGCGTCGATGGACATTGAGAACGGCAGGCTAACTCAGGCACTCTATTGCCGTCTTGCGACAGAGGGCCAATCAATGCCGCCAAACGGACATGCATCGTCACCACGCCCCATACCCGCCCTGGCAAGCCTGCCTCGACCGTTGTATGCGCGTGCCGAAAGCCTGGGTGCGGGATCGTGGACGCCCGCCCATCGACATGATTGGGCGCAGTTTTCCTACGCCATCAGCGGCGTCCTCGGCGTGCACACCGATGAAGGCAGTTTCTTCGCGCCGCCGCAGTGGGGTATCTGGATTCCGGCGGGAGTGGAACACAAGGTCGTCACCTCGATGCGCGCCGAGATGCGCAGTCTGTACGTGCGCAGAGAAGAGTCGCCCTTCCTCACGGAGCACTGCAAGGTGCTTGAGGTCACCCCGCTGGCACGCGAACTGATCAAGGGTTTCTGCGAGTTGCCCCATGACTACCCAGCCGGTGACACCGCTCAGTCACGTCTGGTGCAGGTATTGCTGGATCAGTTGGCAGGCCTGCCCGAGGTGGCGTTCTCGTTGCCCCTGCCCAGGGATCATCGGCTGTTGGCGTTGTGCAACCAGCTGATTGCCGCCCCCGATCAGGCCACCACGCTGACCCAATGGGCGCATCGCCTGGGGACGTCGGAAAAGACCCTGATGCGCCTGTTCCAGCGCGAAACCGGCATGAGCTATCGGGCCTGGCGGCAGCGCATGCGGCTGCTGTCGTCGCTGCAGGCGCTGGAAAACGGTGACAGTGTGACCACGGCCGCATTGAACAACGGCTACGAATCCACATCGGCCTTCATCGCAGCGTTCAAGGCGCTGTTCGGTTTCACCCCGGGCGAGCTTTAATGCATGAGCGCCGCTGTCCATCAGCTGCGAAAGCGCTATGATCGTCCACCGCTTGGCGAGTTGTTTGCATCCTTTTACAGGCTCGGGTCGGCAAGCCGCGCTCGCTGTGAGACGATGCCGCCAGAATTCGCGTGTTTGGCTACGAAGGACCCAGAATAAAAGCTGATGAAGACTCCAAAACGCATTGAACCGCTGATCGAGGACGGTCTGGTGGACGAGGTGCTGCGACCGCTGATGAGCGGTAAAGAAGCAGCTGTCTATGTGGTGCGCTGTGGCAAGGAATTGCGCTGCGCCAAGGTCTACAAGGAGGCGAACAAACGAAGCTTTCGCCAGGCGGCCGAATATCAGGAAGGCCGCAAGGTGCGCAACAGCCGACAGGCTCGGGCCATGGCCAAGGGCTCCAAGTTCGGCCGCAAGGAAACCGAGGACGCCTGGCAGAACGCCGAGGTCGCGGCGTTGTTCCGGCTGGCCAGTGCCGGTGTGCGTGTGCCCAAGCCGTACGATTTTCTCGAGGGCGTCTTGCTCATGGAGATGATCTGCGACGGCGACGGCGATGCAGCCCCACGTCTCAACGACGTCGAGCTGGAACCGGACCAGGCGCGCGAGTACCACGCGTTCCTCATCCACCAGATCGTGCTGATGCTGTGCACAGGCCTGGTGCACGGCGACCTCTCCGAGTTCAACGTGCTGCTGACGCCCGATGGCCCGGTGATCATCGATCTGCCGCAGGCTGTGGATGCGGCGGGCAACAACCATGCCTTCAGCATGCTCGAGCGTGACGTCGGCAACATGGCCAGCTATTTCGGCAGGTTCGCTCCCGAGCTTCGCCAGACGCGTTATGCCAAGGAAATGTGGGCGTTGTACGAAGAAGGCAAACTGCACCCGGCCAGTGTGCTGACCGGCGAGTTCGCAGAGGAAGAAGTGGAAGCCGATGTGGGCGGGGTCATGCGTGAAATCGAGGCCGCGCGCCTGGACGACATTCGCCGACGCGCCGCACGCGAGGCCGATGACCAGCCGACCAAGACAACGGAAGAACCGCCTCCGCCCTGGTTGCAATAAGCGGCCTGCTTGCCAGCTGACGCCGTTTTCCCCTTGTCAGCTGCAACAGCCCCCGGATGCCAGCTCCTGAAGGATCGGGCAGTCCGGGCGGTCATCGCCGTGACAGTGTTCCACCAGGTGTTCAAGGGTGTTGCGCAGGCTGCTCAGCTCGCCGATGCGGCGGTCGAGCTCGTCGATATGCCGGCGAGCCAGCTGCTTCACGTCGGCGCTGGCACGCTTGCGGTCTTGCCACAGCGTGAGCAGCCTGGCCACTTCCTCCAGGGAAAACCCAAGGTCGCGCGAGCGCTTGATGAAACCGAGCGTGTGCACGTCCGCTGCCTGATACAGGCGGTAGCCGCTGTCGCTGCGCACGGCTGGCGCGAGCAGGCCGATCGACTCGTAGTAACGGATCATCTTTGCGCTGAGGCCGCTTTCACGGGCGGCCTGGCCAATGTTCATGCTCGAAATGTCCTCGGATGCGTTTGCGCCAGTATCAACCTTGCCCCTCCGGCAAGGTCAATACTCCAGTGGCTCGGGCTTCAAGTACAAGCCGGCGCTGCCTGCAGCGATACGGAATTTCTGAATCTGCCCGGCCTGCAGGGTCACGATTACCGGTTTGTACTCGGTCATGCCCGGCGCACACCCAGGCGTTTGCCCCGGAAGCTGACGCAAACCGACCGACACGGGGCCTGGCGGCAGGTTGAACGATGTGGCCTGCTCTTGAAACAGCCGCCCGACCAGTTGGTCCTGCAGGTACACCCCTATCTCGCAGGACGTGGCGACTTCCAGGCGCTCGCGGGAAACGATCAGAATGCCGTATGGCTGACCGGTACTGGCACCGGCCCAACAGCTCTGCGCTGCCAGGGCACATATTCCGAAAAGCCATGCAGTGGTAGGGCGCATCGAGTTACTCCTGGCAGGGTGGCAAGCGTCCAGCTTGGACGAGCTGCACGGGGAATTCCAGCCCGGCCGATCCGTGCAGAACTTGATCTTTACCTTGACCTTGCCCCGATGGGAAGGTTGAGAATGATCGCAATCCCGTCCCGCGAGATATCACCCATGCAACAGTTCACCGTGCAAGGCATGACCTGTGGCCACTGCGTACGCGCCGTGACCCAGGCAATCACCGCTCAGGATCCGGCTGCCCAGGTCCAGATCGACCTGGCAGTCGGCAAGGTCGAAATCGACAGCAACCTGCCGCCCGAGCGAATCGTCCAGCTGATCAGCGAAGAAGGCTACAGCGCGACACCCGCGTAACCCGGTTAGACTACGTCGCCTGTATTGTCAGGACGTAGTGAATACCCGATGAACTTCAAGACCATTCTGATCCTGGGGGCGCTCAGCGCATTCGGCCCCCTGGCGATCGACTTCTACCTGCCGGGCTTCCCTGCCATGGCACTTGCCTTCGGCACCGACGAAAAGCACATCCAGACCACCCTGGCTGCCTACTTCCTCGGTTTGTCGATCGGCCAACTGATATACGGCCCGGTCGCCGATCGCTTCGGTCGCCGGGTGCCCCTGCTCGTGGGCGTTTCGCTGTTCACCGCAGCTTCGCTGGCCTGTGCCTTCGCACCCACCCTGGACTGGCTCATCGTTGCCCGTTTCGTCCAGGCCCTGGGCGGTTGCGCTGGCATGGTGCTGGCCCGCGCCATCGTCAGCGACAAGTGCGATGCAGTCGGCTCGGCCAAGGTGTTCTCGCAACTGATGCTGGTCATGGGCCTGGCGCCGATCCTGGCACCTATGCTCGGTGGCGTACTGGTCAACAGTTGGGGCTGGCAGTGGATCTTCATCCTGCTCACCCTGTTCAGCGCCGCCTGCACCTTGGCCGTCGCCTTGGGCCTGCCGGAAAGCATGCCCGCCGACAGACCCAGACGCCCCCTTGCAGGCGCCCCCAGGCTGTACGGCGGCTTGTTGCTGGACCCTGTGTTCATGGGGCATGCGCTGACCGGCGGAATCGCCATGGCCGGCATGTTCGCCTACATCGCCGGGTCACCGTTCGTATTCATCAAGCTCTACGGCGTACCTGCCGAACACTATGGCTGGCTGTTCGGCAGCAATGCCGCAGGGTTCATCCTGATGGCGCAGGTCAATGCGCGCCTTCTGTCGCGCCGCGGTCCGGCGTTGCTGCTGTCACGCACCGTATGGGTGTACATGGCAGCGGGTGCTGTGCTGCTGGCACTCAGTGCGCTGCGGCCAACGGTCTTGTGGCCATTGCTGATCCCATTGTTCGTCTGTCTGGCGAGCCTGGGCGGGATCATCCCCAACGCCTCGGCGTGTGCCATGAGCGGGCAGGGCTCACGCGCCGGCAGCGCTTCGGCGCTGTTGGGGTGCCTGCAATTCAGTCTTGCCGCCGCCGCCGCGTCGTTGGTCGGATTACTGCACGACGGCACGGCAATGCCGATGGCCTGGGTGATCGCTGGCTGCGGCATCCTTGCCGTCTGTGCGGCAGTACTGACACGCCGCTGCCAGCAACGGCGCGACCTGCAGACAGCCCGCTAACCGGCGCTGGCCCCCCGCGCCTGCGGCAGGCCGTGGGGCGCCTGCAAGCGGGCTTCGAGGGTGGCGATGAAGGCCCGCGCCTCGGCTTCGCTGCGGAATGACACCGCATGCTGGTCCATACGCACCTGCCAGCAGCTGCCACGTGGTTGCTTCAACTCAGAAAGAAGAACTTTCATTGCGATGTCCTCGGGCTCGAGATGAGGACCCAGTGTAGTCCTCATTTCGGGCGTGCGAGTGTCATCGGGTGCCCGTCAGACTGACGGCGAGGCAGCGCGAACCAAACAATCATGTAGGTCTGCAAGGACGGACATTGCGGGAAAAGTCCGCCCCGGCTGTGGGGTCAAACCTGTAATGAATGATGTATCCAACCGGTCTTCAGGCAACAGAGCGACGCGTTGCGGGCGCTTGAGCAAGCGTCCCGGAAAATGCCGTCGGTAAGGGCGGGCCATACAAGTACAGGGTATTGCACACCCCTCGCATTCGATGCTCGTCCCCGGCGCTTTCGTCCAATTCCGTACAACGGCGGGGTGCATATAATCACCCCGGCAACCATTGCCAGATTGACGAACGTTTCCACAGGGAGTGAACACATGCAACCAACACCTTGCATCAGCCGGATCGCCACATTGCTGGCCGACCCCAAGCGCAGCGCCATGCTCTGGGCGCTCATCGACGGCACCACGCGAGGCGCCGACGAGCTGGCATCGCTGGCAGGTGTCTCGCCCTCGTCGGCAGGCGCGCATCTGGCGCGGCTGTCGGCAGGTGGTCTGCTGACCCTCGAAGCGCGTGGGCGCAAGCGTTTCTTCCGTCTGGCCAAGCCTGAAGTAGGGGCGGCGGTGGAGGCATTGGCCAGCGTCTCGCTGGTGCAAGCCAATGCGGGAATGGCGGCGCGCATCAGCGTGCCCAAACCGCGCTCGCCCAAGGCCCTGCATCAGGTGCGGCTGTGCGGTGATCATCTGGGCGGCGTGCTGGCGGCCGACCTGTTCCAGCGCATGGTCCAGAACGGCTGGCTCGAACACTATGAACAGCGGCTCGAAGTGACGGCGCTGGGCAGCAGCCGCCTGGCCAGCCAAGGCATCTATACGCAGGCATTGGTCAATCGCGAGCGCCAGCCGCTGCACAGCTGTTGCGACTGGAGCACCCAGCGCCCGCACGTCGGCGGCGCACTGGGTGCAGGGTTGCTGACCCTGTTCCTGCAGTCGGGCTGGCTCAAGCTCAACGAAGACAGCCGCACGCTGCAGGTTACCCGTCTGGGCATGAGCGAGATCGGTCGCTTGGGTATGTGATGGGGCGGGTGAGGCCGGGGTTCGACCCCGCCGGCCTCATTGCTTGATCAGGCGAGCATCCAGGCTGTTCTGCGCCAGGCGTTTGGCTTGGTCCTCGGTCATACCCAGATGGGTGTACAGCGCGTGGTAGTTCTCGGTGACGTAGCCGCCGAAATAGGCCGGGTCATCGGAATTGACCGTGACCTTCACGCCGCGCTCGAGCATGTCGAGAATGTTGTGCTGGCTCATGTGATCGAACACACACAGCTTGGTATTGGAGAGCGGGCATACGGTCAGTGGAATCTGCTCGTCGATGATGCGCTGCATCAGGCGCTCGTCCTCGATGGCACGCACGCCGTGGTCGATGCGCTGGATCTTGAGCAGGTCCAGGGCTTCCCAGATGTACTCGGGCGGGCCTTCCTCACCGGCGTGGGCGACTGTCAGGAAGCCCTCGTCGCGGGCGCGGTCGAACACGCGCTTGAACTTGCTCGGCGGATGGCCCATCTCGGAGCTGTCCAGACCCACGGCAACGAACGCATCACGGAAAGGCAAGGCCTGATCCAGGGTCTTCTGCGCCTCGTCTTCGCTCAAATGGCGCAGAAAACTAAGGATCAGCCCGCTGTCGACGTTCAGCTGGGTACGGCCGTCATTCAGTGCGGCAGTGATGCCGCCCAGCACCGTTTCAAAGGCGATACCGCGGTCGGTGTGGGTCTGCGGATCGAAGAACGGCTCGGTGTGTACGACGTTCTGGGCCTGGCAGCGCAACAGATAGGCCCAGGTCAGGTCGTAGAAATCCTGCTCGGTGCGCAACACGTCGGCACCGCGGTAATACAGGTCGAGAAACTCCTGCAGGTTATTGAACGCATAGGCTCCACGCAGCGCCTCCACATCATTCCAGGGCAACGCGATCTTGTTGCGCTCGGCCAGGGCGAACAGCAGCTCGGGTTCCAGCGAGCCTTCCAGGTGCATGTGCAGTTCGGCCTTGGGCAAGGCATTGAGCCAGTCGTACATGGTGTTTTCGTTCTCTCATCAGGTGCAATCGTGCCCGATTCTACAGGTATTGCCCTTCACTCGCAGCCGCGAGGGCCCAACCGGCAGGTTCGTGCCGACGCCCGGCGGGCCAGCCCCGGTCGGATGCCAGGCCATTCACGTCGAGGCGCGCGTGCTTTTTTCCACCACGCACATCGGCGTGCCCGCCACCGGCTCACGGACGATCTGCACCTGCACCTCGAATACCTGCTGCATCAATTGGGCATCGACGACCTGCCCAGGCGGACCATCGGCCACCAGGCGACCTTGATGCATCACCGCCAGATGATCGGCGTAGCGGCAGGCCTGGTTGATATCGTGCAACACCGTAACCACGGTCTTGCCTTCGGCGGCAAGCTGGCGCATCAGGTCGAGCAGCTCGACCTGATGGCTGATATCCAGGTAGGTCGTGGGTTCGTCGAGCAACACCACCGGCGTATCCTGCGCCAGCACCATGGCCAGCCAGGCCCTTTGCCGCTGGCCGCCGGAGAGGTCCGCCAGCGCGGTGTCGGCCAGTGATTCCAGGCCCATGCGCTGCAGGGCCTGCTCCACGGCATTGCGGTCCGTGCCGCTCAGGCGCCCCCAGAAGCTGTTGTGCGGGCTGCGCCCATAGGCCACCAGTTGGGCAACGCTGACCCCTTCGGGAATGGGCAATACCTGCGGCAGGAACGCCACATGCTGCGCCAACGCGCGCGACGACAGCTGCGCGTAGGGTTGGCCATCCAGGCTCACCGTCCCGCATTGCGGCGTGATGATGCGTGCCAGGGCCTTGAGCAGCGTCGACTTGCCACAGCCATTGGGCCCGATCAGCGCGGTGACTTGCCCGGCAGGCGGGGTGAACGAGAGATTGCGTACGATAGGCGTGGCGCCGTAGCCGATATCGACGCCGTCGGCCTTGATGATGCTCATGATGTCAGCCCTTGAAGCGTGCCAGCAGCCAGAGAAAGTAAGGTGCGCCGATGACCGCGGTCAGAACGCCCGCCGGGATCTCGCTGGGCGCGATCAGTGTGCGTCCCAGCGTGTCGGCCAGCACCAGCAACAGAGCACCGATCAGCATCGAGGCCGGCAGCAGGTGCTGATGATGCCCGCCCACCAGGCGGCGCGCCATGTGCGGCGCGACCAAGCCAAGAAAGCCAACCGGGCCGATGATGCCCACCCCCAGGCTGCTCAACAGCACCGCTGCGCCCATCGCCAGCCAGCGTGTGCGCTTGAGTGCGGTACCCAGGCTGTGGGCTGCTTCGTCGCCCAGGCCGATCAGGTTCAGCGGTTTCGCCAGGCCCAGCGCCAATGGCATCAGCACCACGAACGGCAGGGCCAGCGCCAGATGATGCCAACTGCGGCTCCACAGGCTGCCCGTCAAGGCCAGCAACGCCGTGTTGATGTCCAGCGGGTGCGACAGAATCAGAAACTCGGTGATGCTCGACAGGGTCACGGCGATCGCCACCCCGGACAACGCAAAGCGCACGCCGGAAAAACTCACACCGCTGTTGTACAGCGCCAGCAGCAGTGCGCCGCCGGCGCCGCCCACGCCGGCCACCAGCGGCAGCCAGGTAAAGGGCAGCTGCGGTACCGCGATGATGGCAATGGTCAGGGCCAGCCCGGCGCCCTGGGTCACCCCCAGAATCTCCGGGGAAGCCAGCGGGTTGCGAATCACCCCCTGCACCAGGGCGCCGGCCAGGCCCAGGGCGCTGCCGGTCAGGATCGCGATCAGCCCGCGCGGCAGGCGGTGGTTCCACACCTCGAAGTCCAGCGGGTCATGCGCCAGCAACAGCTCGAACACTGCACTTGGCGCCAGCCAGGAGGTGCCTGCGCTCAGGCTCAGCCACAAGGCAGCGAGCAACAGTGCCAGCAGGATCAGCAGGCGAGGGTAGGGCCGGGTCATTGCGTACGCCTGGCTAGGTAGAGGAAGAACGGTGCACCGATCAGAGCGGTCACCACCCCGGCCGGCGTTTCCGCCGGGAAGGCCACGGCGCGGCTGACCAGATCGGCCGCCAGCACGATCGCCGCACCCAACAGGGCGCTTGCCGGAATCAGCCAGCGATAGTCGTTGCCCAGGTATTGCCGGGCAATGTTCGGTGCGATCAGGCCCACGAAGCCGATCGGGCCGACCGCGCAGACACTGGCGCCCACCAGCAGCAGGCTGGCGAAAAACACCTGCAGGCGCAGGCCGGCGATACCGACGCCCAGCGAGCGAGCCGCATCCTCGCCCAGATTCACCAGGTTCAGGCGTGGCGCGCAGAAGAGTGCCCACAGGGCACCGATCAGAGTGCAGGGCCACAACAGTTGCAGTTGCGCAGCACCGACGTTGGCCAGCGATCCGGCCAGCCAGTTGAGCACGCTCTGTGCCTGCGCCTCGACCAGTATCACGGTCAGCCGCGTCAACGCCGCACACAGTGCCGCTACGGTCACTCCGGCCAGCACCAGTCGGCCTTGCGCCGCCGCTGGAGACCAGGCGCCACCCAGGCTGAAAACGATCACCCAGGCCAGGGCACCCCCCACACACGTCATCAGCAACGCGCCGCCTGCGAACGGCAGGGCCACCAGGCCCGTGGAGAACAACGCCAGGCCCAGCGCGGCGCCTGCCGTGACCCCGAACAGGGACGGCGACGCCAAGCGGTTGCGGGTAATGCCCTGCATCAATGCACCGGCCAGTCCCAGGCAGGCACCGACCAACGCCGCGCAAAGTGCCCGTGGCACCCGCAGCTGGGCGACGATATAGGCCATGTTGCCGCCCTCACGGCCCTGGCTGAACAGCCCGTTGAAGGCATCCGCCTGGCTGATCGTGAACGGCGACCAGGCGTACAGCGACATCCAGAACAGCCCGGCGACGACCACCGTGCCCAGCGCCATCGCCCACCAACGCCTCATTCAGGGCGTCATGGCGGCTTTGCCGCCCTTGAGAATGGCCAGGGCGTCTTCGGCAATCTGCTCGGACGCCATCACCCCGCGGTTGCGGGCCCAGGTGTCACCGTCGACCTCTGCAACCTGATGATTGCGCACTGCGCCCAGCACTTGCCACAGCGGCTGCTGGCTCCAGCTGTTGACCAGGCTCGGATGCCGGTAGTGCCCGACGAGCAGCCAGGCAGGGTCCAGCGCCAGCAGTTGTTCCAGGCTGACGAACTCGGTCGGTGCCGCGTTGCTGCGTACCGGCGGAACCTGCAAACCGATTGCCGCCAATACGCTGCCCGCATAGGAGTGCGGTCCATGTACGGAGAAGCTGTCTTCCCGCGCCACACCGAACAGCACCTTGGTACCGGCGGGCACCTGCCCGGCGATGTCGGCGAGGCTGCGACGGTTCTGCGTGATCCGCGCCTGCATCGCCTCGCTCTTGCCCAACGCCCGGCCAATCAACTCGGCGGACTTCAAGCTGCCTTCATAGTCTTCCCCGCGCGAGGGCAGCAGCAAGGTCGGCGCCAGGCTTGCCAGGTCAGCGTACAGCGCCTGATGGCGATTGAGATCGGCAATGATCAGGTCAGGCTTGAGCCGCGCGATCTGTTCGATGCTGGGCTGGGCGCGCAGGCCCACCGAGCTCCACTGACCAATGGCCTGACGTACTCTGGGCAATACGCGATTGGCATCGCCATCGTCGGCGGCGCCAACCGGGGTGACGCCCACTGCCGCCAGGCTATCGAGAAAGGAGAACTCCAGCACCACCACACGTTGCGGCGCCTGGGGTAGATGGACGGTGTGCTGGCCATCATTGATATCGATGGGCGCTGCGACGATGAGCCGTGTGCACAAGGCCAAGGCACTGGCGACGATCATCGAGGTGAGGCGGGAACTGCGCATGGACAAATACCTTCGCTGTGGAACCTGCGCGCTGGGCGGGCGCGCAAAAACGGCGGGTACTATTCCATATCAGGCTGTCGTGATCAAAAAACATTCTCTTTTACGAGTGTTTCGCGCTTTCGGACTTACCTTCGAAACGGTGGGTGCAACTCAGCACTCCACCAGGTTGACCGCCAACCCGCCGCGCGAGGTTTCCTTGTACTTGTCGTGCATGTCGGCGCCAGTGTCACGCATGGTCCGGATGGCGTGATCCAGCGAGATGAAGTGCTCGCCATCACCGCGCAGCGCTATTTGCGCGGCATTGATCGCCTTGACCGCGGCAATCGCATTGCGCTCGATGCACGGCACCTGGACCAGCCCTCCGACCGGATCGCAGGTCAGCCCCAGGTTGTGCTCCAGGCCGATTTCCGCTGCGTTCTCGACCTGTTCGGGCGTGGCACCCAGCACCTCGGCCAAGCCGGCAGCCGCCATGGCGCAAGCCGAACCCACTTCACCCTGGCAGCCCACCTCGGCGCCGGAAATCGACGCGTTCTTCTTGCACAGGATGCCTACCGCCGCAGCTGCCAGGAAAAACCGGACCACGTCGTCGGCCGACGCTTCCGGGCAGAACTTCATGTAGTAGTGCAACACCGCCGGAATGATCCCGGCCGCGCCGTTGGTGGGGGCGGTCACCATGCGCCCGCCGGCGGCATTCTCCTCGTTCACCGCCAGAGCAAAGACGTTGACCCATTCCATGGCACTGAGGGTGGAGCCAATGACGTTGGGCTTGCCGATCTCCTGCAGGTTCTGGTGCAGACGATAGGCCCGGCGGCGCACGTTCAGCCCGCCTGGCAGAATGCCTTGCCCGGTCAGACCTTTATCCACGCAGGCCTGCATCGCTTGCCAGATCACCGCCAACTGTTCGCGGATCTGCGCTTCGGAACGCCAGGCCTTTTCGTTTTCCATCATCAGTGCCGCAATGCTCAGGCCGGTGCGCTTGCACAGGCTCAGCAACTGCGCCGCCGAGGAAAAGTCGTAGGGCAGGACGGTGGTGTCGTTGTCCAGCACACCGCTGGCAGCCTGCTCGGCATCGACCACGAAACCGCCACCGACCGAATAGTAGGTCTGCTCGTGCACCTCGCCGTTCTGCAGGTGCGCCACCAAGGTCATGCCATTGGGGTGGTAGGGCAGGCTCTCATCGAGCAGAAGCATGTCGCGCTGCCAGTCGAAATGAATCGTGTGATCGCCCAGCTGCAGGCATTGCCGCTGGATCACTTCGTCGACCCGAGGCCCGACGGTGTCCGGGTCGACCCGATCGGGCCATTCGCCCATCAAGCCCATCAAGGTCGCGCGGTCACTGCCATGGCCTATGCCGGTGGCAGACAGCGAGCCATACAAGCGGGCTTCGATCCGCTCCACCAGCGGTGCCATGCCTTGTTCGGTGAGATTTTTGGCAAACAGGGCAGCGGCGCGCATCGGGCCCACCGTATGCGAACTGGAGGGGCCGATGCCGATCTTGAACATGTCGAATACGCTGATAGCCATGTCTGCCTCATTCTCTCTCTATACACTCGTGCCTTATCTTTGGCCTGACAGACATTTCAGACAAACGATACTTACTAAGTCACTGTTTAGCGGGGCTCACCGATGAGCAAGATCCTCAATGCCCAAATGCACGCCTGGCTGCAGGTGTTTGCCTGCGCCGCGCGGCATCTGTCCTTCACCCGCTGCGCCGATGAATTGCATGTGACCCCCGGTGCCATCAGCCAGCAGATGAAGCAATTGGAAGATCGCCTGGGCTTTGCGCTGTTCCATCGGGTGGGTCGCGGCCTGCAATTGACTGCACAGGGCCAGCGCCTTGCGGTGGTCGCCAACGAAGTGCACAGCCGCATCGACGAAGAACTGCGGCTGTTGCATTCCGGCACCATCGGCGGGGTGTTCAAGCTGCGCAGCATCCCTTCCTTTTTGAGCAAGTGGCTGATGCCACGGTTGCCCAGCCTCGAGCGGGCTTTTCCCGAGCTCCAGCTGCGGGTGATCGCCGAGGACAGCAGTGGCTCACTGCGTGACGACGATTTCGACCTGGCCATCGACCTCAACGATGGCAGCTACCCAGGCCTGGTCACTACACCGTTGCTGGAAGAGGAGCTGTTCCCGGTGTGCTCGCCCACTCTGCTTGAGGGTCGTCCGCCATTGGACAGCCCTGGCCAGCTGGTGCACTTCCCATTGCTGCACGACATAACCGCCTGGCGCGGCAGCTATGAATATGCAGAGTGGGAGTTCTACCTCTCGGCGATAGGCGCCGAAGGCATCGATGTGCGCCGCGGCCACACTTTCAATCGCAATCACCTGACCATCGATGCGGCGCGCATGGGCATGGGTGTTGCCATCGCCCGTCGCGCGCTGATCACCGACGAGCTGGAACAAGGCTCGCTGATCGTGCCGTTCGGATGGCCCATCCAGGCCCGCAAGAAATACGTGCTGGCGTACCGCGAAGGCGCACTCAATACGCCAACCCGACGTGCCATCCATGACTGGTTGGTGGCCCAGGCACAGGTCTGCCCCTGAACCTTTGCAGCTGTCGCGTACTCTGATCCGCTGATTCTTGTTACATCCAGTTACTTTCAGCGGCACAGGTCGCAGCAATCAGCGAAGGCAGGCCATGATCGCGTTACTCAAGCAGGAAAAATTTCTACTTCTGGCGGTGATCGCCGCATGCATTGCCTTCCCGGCCGAGCACTACCTGCTCAGCCATGGTCAAGGCATGGCACTGGGCGCGGGTATCGCCCTGGTCGTGGCGATCATCTTCGCCTCGGTGCGAGTTGCCGGGCACGCCGAGTTGCTCGCCGAAAAATTCGGTGACCCCTACGGCACTATGATCCTCACCCTGTCGGCGGTGCTGGTCGAAGTGGTGGTACTGGGCATCATGATGAGCAACGAGCCATCACCGACCCTGGTGCGCGACACCATCTATTCGGCGGTCATGCTCGACATCAACGGCATTCTCGGGCTCGCGGCACTGATGGGCGGGCTCAAGCATGGCGAACAGTCCTACAACGACGATTCAGCGCGCAGCTACAGCGTCATGATCCTCACCGCCATGGGTGTGTCCATGGTGGTGCCGGAGTTCATCCCTGAGGGCAACTGGAAGGTCTACTCAGGCTTTACCATCGGCGCCATGCTGGTGCTCTACGCCTTGTTCCTGCGCATGCAGGTCGGGCCGCACAGCTATTTCTTCAGCTACAACTATCCGGAAAAGAAGAAGCGCAAGGGCGTGACCACCGAACCCGAGAAGCCGGTTCACCTGGGTTGGTCGGTGGGTACCCTGGTGTTCGGTATCGTCGTCATCGGCGCCCTGGCCGAAGTCATGTCCAAGACCATCGACCTGGGTCTCGAGGGCACCGGCGCACCACCGGTGATGACGGCCATTCTGGTGGCAGCCATTTCCGCTGCGCCGGAAATCCTGACTGCACTGCGTGCAGCATTGGCCAACCGCATGCAGTCGGTGGTCAACATCGCCCTGGGTGCCTCGCTGTCAACGGTGATCCTTACCGTACCGGTCATGGAAGGCCTGGCCCTGTACAGCGGCCAGCCGTTCCAGATGGCAATGACACCGGTGCAGACAGTGATGATCTTCATCACCCTGCTGGTCTGCGCGATCAACCTCAACGACGGCGAAACCAACGCCATCGAGGGCATGACTCACTTCGTGTTGTTCGCGACCTTCATCATGCTATCGATCCTGGGCCTGTAAACCACCGTCTAACTGGCACTGCCCGCATCCTGTAGGAGCGGGCAGTGCCCGCGAAGAGGCCGCCGCTGACACCACCGCTTCCCTCGGACCTCACCAGTCGATCTTCTCGCCCCTGTAATCGAGAAACTGCAACCCACCCTTGCCCAGCTGCGCGGTGATCACATCCACCAATCCACGGGTACTGGTGGCAACGTCCAGACTGGCACCGTCGCCGCCCATGTCGGTCTTCACCCAGCCCGGATGCATCGACAGCACCGTCAACTGCGGCCGCGCCAACTCGGTCACGAAGGTATTGGTCATCGAATTCAAGGCCGCCTTGCTCGCCTTGTACAAGGCCATGGGCGACCCTTCAGGCATCGCCACACTGCCCAGCACCGAACTCATGAAGGCGATCGCGCCGCCATCGGCGACATTGCCCGCCAGGCGCTGGGCCAGACGGATCGGCGCCACGGCATTGATGACGAACAGTTCACCGATGTCTGCATCGCTGGCCTGGTCGGTGTTGTAGCCCGCCGGCCCGGACACCCCGGCATTGATGAACAGCAGGTCGAAGGTCTGCTGCTGCAGTCGCAGGCTCAGGGCGTCCATGGACTCCAGGCGAGTCATCTCCAGCGCCTCCACCTTCGCGCCGGTGGCCGTCAGCGCCGGCGGCACCTTGTCCAGATCGCGAACCGTGGCCGTCACCTCCCAGCCATCTTCGCTCAAGCGTTCCACCAGCCCCAGACCCAGGCCACGGGATGCACCAATCACCAACGCTTTCTTTGCAGTTGTCATTGCCACTCTCCTGAACAAAGGAAACAGACTAGCACTCGCTGTCAGCAACGACGCGCTCAAGACGCGACGGCTTGCAGCACGATCCGTCCCCTGGAAAGGTCGGCAAGCTGCTGCGCCAGGGTAGCGATGGCCTCACTGGCCACTGCCAGCTGCAGATCGACCCCATTGCTGGTGAAATCTTCTGCAGTCACCAACCCCTGAACCTCGGCCACCCGAAGCTTGACCAGGGCCAGCTCACTGAATGTGCAGGAACAGCTCACCGCCACCCGCGCGATCAACAGGCGCTTGGGCGCCTGCTGCAGGCATTTGTTCGCCCCTCCGCCATAGGCACGTGCCAACCCTCCTGTACCCAACTGAACGCCGCCGTACCAGCGAATCACCAGCACCACCACCTGATCGCAATCCTGTGCCTCGATCGCCGCCAGGATCGGTCGGCCTGCGGTACCCCCTGGCTCGCCATCGTCGTTGCTGCGGTACTGATCGCCCAGTTTCCACGCCCAGCAGTTATGGGTCGCGGCCAGGTCACTGGTCTGTTCGATGAAGGCCTGGGCGTCCTGCACGCTGGCTATCGGCGCGGCGAGGGTGATGAATCGACTCTTGCGAATCTCCTCGCGGTACTCGCAGGGTCCCAGCAGGGTAGAAGGCATGCTTATCTCTTGGCTGTTGCAGTGATCACACCGCAGGGGTCAAGCCGCATCCTTTCAGAATGATGCGGATCAGGTTGTCACTGGCGTGTTCGAAGTCTTGCCGCGTCAGGCGCGCCTGTCCGGTCACCCGGCAGATCTGCGTGGCGAAGTCGGCGTAATGCTGGGTACTGCCCCACAGCAGAAAGATCAGGTGCACGGGGTCGACGGGGTCCATCTTGCCGGCGTCGATCCAGGCCTGGAACACCGCGGCACGCCCCGCGAACCAGCTGCGGTAGTCCTGGCTGAAGTACTCGCTCAGGCACTCGCCGCCGCTGATGATCTCCATCGCGAAGATCCGTGACGCCAGTGGCTGGCGGCGCGAGAACTCCATCTTGGCACGGATGTAGCGGGTCAGCGCCTGCGCCGGATCATCCTCGGCGCGCAACGTATTGAAGGTGCTGTCCCACAGCTCGATGATGTTGCTCAGCACCGCAATGTACAGGCCGAGTTTGTTGGTGAAGTAATAGTGCAGGTTGGCCTTGGGCAAGCCTGCATTCAACGCAATGGTGTTCATGCTGGTGCCCTTGAAACCGTGCCGGGCGAACTCGTCTTCGGCCGCTTTTAGAATCGCTTCTTCATTCTTCTGGCGGATGCGGCTGGCAGGTTTGCCACTGGCCGAGGCGCTGTGCGCGGGGACTTCAAGACTCATGGGCGATTTCCGAACCGATCGTTTGAATACTGCAGATGCGTTGATAGCGTACCCGCCCTGATCCGACAAGCCTTGATGGATAAACCACGACGATCCTTCAGCGCGTCTGCGCCAGGCTTTCCAGAAAGCTTTCCAGCACCAGATGGGGCCTTCTGCCCTTGCGCGTCACCCAGGACAACGTCAGGTCATAGAACCGCTCGCTCGGTTTCAACGCCCGCAGACGCCCCTGTTGTACCCAGAAAGTGGCGTAATGGTCGGGCAGGTAGCCGATGTAGCGTCCCGTCAGAATCAGAAACGCCATGCCCTCGCGATCCGAGGCGCTGGCTGTGCACTTGAGCACCTGATAACGCGCCTGGATATCGGCTGGCAGACGAAATGTCGGCGCGATGGCTTCCTGTGCGTTGAGGCGGTCGCCATCGAGCGCCTCGTCACTGGCGTAGAACAGCGGGTGGCCGACCGCGCAGTACAACAACGAACGCTCACTGTACAGCGGCTGGTACTCCAGCCCCGACAGCGGGCTCGACTGCGGCACCACGCCAACATGCAAGCTGCCATCGAGCACGCCCTGCTCGACCTGGCTGGGCGCGATCATCCGGATCTGGATGCGCACATCGGGCCCACGGTCCTTGAGTTGCGCCAGCGCATGGGTGATGCGCATGTGCGGCAGCGTCACCAGGTTATCGGTCAGGCCAATGTTCAACTCGCCACGCAGGTGCTGGTGCAGGCCGTTGACGCCGGTGCGGAAGCTTTCCAGCGCCGCCAGCAACTGCAGCGCCGATTGATAGACCTCGCGGCCTTCTTCGGTCAGGGAAAACCCTGCGCGGCCACGCTGACACAGGCGCAGGCCCAAACGCTGCTCGAGGTCGCTCATCTGCTGGCTGATCGCCGAACGACCGATGCCCAGGACGTTTTCCGCCGCAGAAAAGCCGCCGCACTCCACCACGCTGCGAAAGATGCGCAGCAGGCGAATATCGAAATCACTGACCTGCGCGAGCGGATCGGGGCGACGGCTCATAGTTTAGTAGCTGCCTGACTGAAGATCGAAAAAGTTGGGTTTTCCAGACTTTATCGTCGTGACACCGTAGAGGCAACACGCTTGTCATCGCGTCTTCAATCGCTCAATGAGGTCTGTGCACATGAACATGCCCGAGAACGCCCCTGTCGGCATCACCAGCCAGCTCAAGCTGGATGCTCACTGGATGCCGTACACCGCCAACCGCAGCTTCCAGCGTGACCCGCGGATCATCGTCGCGGCCCAAGGCAGCTGGCTGACCGACGACAAGGGCCGGCAGATCTACGACAGCCTCTCCGGTCTGTGGACCTGCGGTGCGGGCCACACGCGCAAGGAAATCCAGGAAGCGGTGTCGCGTCAGCTCGGTGTGCTCGACTACTCGCCCGCGTTCCAGTACGGCCATCCGCTGTCCTTCCAGCTGGCGGAAAAAATCACCGACCTGACTCCCGGCAATCTCAATCACGTCTTCTATACCAACTCCGGCTCCGAGTGCTGCGACACCGCCGTGAAAATGGTCCGTGCCTATTGGCGCCTGAAAGGCCAGGCCACCAAGACCAAGATGATTGGCCGGGCCCGTGGCTACCACGGTGTCAACGTTGCCGGCACCAGCCTGGGCGGCGTCAACGGCAACCGCAAGATGTTCGGCCAGCTGATGGATGTCGACCACATCCCCCATACCCTGCTGCCGGGCAATACCTATTCCAAGGGATCGCCGGAGGAGGGTGGCATTGCCTTGGCCGATGAAATGCTCAAGGTCATCGAGCTGCACGACGCTTCCAACATCGCCGCCCTGATCGTCGAGCCCATGGCGGGTTCGGCGGGCGTACTGCCACCGCCCAAGGGCTACCTCAAGCGCCTGCGTGAAATCTGCGACCAGCACAATATCCTGCTGATCTTCGACGAGGTCATCACCGGCTTCGGGCGCACCGGCGCCATGTTCGGCGCCGACACCTTCGGCGTGACCCCGGACCTGATGTGCATCGCCAAGCAGATCACCAACGGCGCCATTCCGATGGGCGCCGTCATCGCCAGCACCGAGATCTACCAGACCTTCATGAACCAGGCGACGCCCGAGTACGCCGTTGAGTTCCCCCACGGCTATACCTACTCGGCGCACCCTGTGGCCTGCGCCGCCGGCCTTGCCGCGCTGGAGCTGCTGCAGCGCGAAAACCTGGTGCAGAACGTCGCCGAGCTGGCACCGCATTTCGAAAACGTGCTGCACGGCGTCAAGGGCGCGAAGAACATCGTCGACATTCGCAACTATGGCCTTGCCGGTGCGATCCAGCTGGCGCCACGCGATGGCGATGCCATCGTGCGCCCCTATGAGGTGTCCATGAAGCTATGGAAAGCCGGATTCTACGTGCGCTTCGGCGGCGACACCCTGCAGTTCGGCCCAACCTTCAACGCCCAGCCGCAAGACCTCGATCGCCTGTTCGATGCTGTTGGCGAAGCCCTCAACCAGATCGACTGACCTTTTTCCCAAGGAGCCCATTGCATGAGCACTATCCAACACTTGATCAACGGCGATCTGGTTTCCAGCGGCGACCGTACGGCCGATGTCTTCAACCCGTCGACCGGCCAGGCCATCCGCAAACTCCAGCTGGCCAGCCGCGAGACCGTGCAACTGGCCATCGACGCCGCCAAGGCCGCGTTTCCAGCCTGGCGCAAGACTCCAGCGGCCAAGCGTGCCCAGGTGATGTTCCGTTTCAAGCAACTGCTCGAGCAGAACGAAGCCAAGATCGCCCAGATGATCAGTGAAGAGCATGGTAAAACGCTGGAAGACGCTGCAGGTGAACTCAAGCGCGGCATTGAAAACGTCGAGTTCGCCTGCGCAGCACCTGAAGTGCTCAAGGGTGAGTACAGCCGCAACGTCGGCCCCAATATCGATGCCTGGTCCGATTTCCAGCCACTGGGTATCGTTGCCGGTATCACGCCGTTCAACTTTCCGGCCATGGTCCCGCTGTGGATGTACCCCTTGGCCATCGTCTGCGGCAACTGCTTCATCCTCAAGCCGTCCGAGCGTGATCCCAGCTCTACACTCTATATAGCGCAACTGCTGTTGGAGGCGGGCCTCCCGGCTGGCGTACTCAATGTCGTGCACGGTGACAAGGTCGCGGTGGACGCGCTCATCGAAGCGCCGGAGGTCAAGGCACTGAGTTTCGTTGGCTCCACGCCGATCGCCGAGTACATCTACAGCGAAGGCACCCGTCGCGGTAAACGCGTTCAGGCCCTGGGTGGCGCGAAAAACCACGCGGTGTTGATGCCCGACGCTGATCTCGACAACGCGGTCAGCGCCTTGATGGGCGCAGCCTACGGTTCCTGCGGTGAGCGCTGCATGGCCATTTCGGTAGCCGTGTGCGTCGGCGACCAGGTCGCCGACGCCCTCGTGGCCAAGCTGACTCCGCAGATCAAGTCGCTGAAGATCGGCGCCGGCACGTCTTGTGGTCTGGACATGGGCCCACTGGTGACCGCCCAGGCCCGTGACAAGGTCTCAGGCTATGTCGACGACGGTGAGCAGGCCGGCGCCAAGCTGGTCGTGGACGGTCGCGGTCTGAGTGTATCGGGCAACGAAGAAGGCTTCTTCCTCGGCGGGTGCCTGTTCGACCACGTCACTCCACAGATGCGTATCTATAAAGAAGAAATCTTCGGCCCGGTGTTGTGCATCGTCCGTGTCGAAAGCCTCGAGCAGGCCATGCAGTTGATCAACGACCATGAATACGGCAACGGCACTTGCATCTTCACCCGTGACGGTGAAGCGGCACGCCTGTTCTGCGACGAGATCGAAGTCGGCATGGTCGGCGTCAACGTACCGCTGCCGGTGCCGGTCGCCTATCACAGCTTCGGCGGCTGGAAGCGCTCCCTGTTCGGCGACCTGCATGCCTATGGCCCGGATGGCGTACGCTTCTACACGCGACGCAAGGCCATTACCCAGCGCTGGCCGCAACGTGCCAGCCACGAAGCCTCGCAGTTCGCTTTCCCTAGCCTTTAAGCGTCGAGAAAGGGCGGGCCGCCAGGCCCGCCCTTTGCTTTTAGGGATATGTGACAGTTTTTTGAAATTACCTGTTGACGCCCCTCTCAATGTGTCTATAATTCGCCCCACTTCCGGCGCAGCCGAAACGATAAACTCCTTGTTAATCAATGAGTTGGCCGTTTCAGAGGGTTCGGAAGGGTTTCGATCGTCAAGGTCGGAAGCGGTGAAAAAGGCAGTTGACAGCGGTTTGAAACGCTGTAGAATTCGCCTCCCGCTGACGAGTGATCGAAGCGAGTCAAGTGTTTGAAGTTGTTCAGGTTTCTGGTCAAATACTTCGAAATAAACGCTTGACAGGATGTGAGGCTAGCGTAGAATTCGCGCCTCGGTTGAGACGAAAGAATCAACCCACCGCTCTTTAACAATTGAATCA